>JBEBAG010000179.1:0-3856 GCA_041159065.1 Verrucomicrobiota bacterium
CCGCGAATGCTCCAGAAAAAACCTAAGTTTTTCGCTCTCCGATTGCAAACCCCTCTTCGTCCCTTTTCTCCCCGGACCGAGCGCTCCCGCGTCCCTGCGGCATTCCAAGCAAATCCCCCACCCCCAATCCTGGGGGGCTCCCCGAAAGCCAATCTGTACTCCCCTTCCGAAATCTTCTAAGGAATCGCCACCATCGATGTTCCCCTCGCCTTTCTCCCTCCTTGTCGGTTTCGCCCGTCCCTCCCGCGCTTCGCTCTGCGCTTCGCTTTGCGCTTGGTTCGCCGTCTCCGGCATGCTGGCGCCCCCCCCAGTCCTGGCTCAGACTCCCTCGCCAAAATCCGCCCCTCCTGCGCCGCCGACCCTCGTCGGGCCCGCGTGGAAAAAACCGGAGCTCCCCTGCACCTGGAAGGTTCAAGTCTCCAACCTCTCCACGCAGGCAGGAATCCCCCTCGCCAAAGGCTCGGCCGAAGCCATGCCCTCCTCCTACTCGATCCATTCCGGCAAGGATCTCACGATTGCCCGCTTCCAGTACCCCGGCGGCCAATCGAAGGAAACATGGATTTTCCCACTGCGTTCCTTCGTCCAGCTCGGCTCCGGGGAACCCACCCTCGCCCCCTCGGTTGGTGGCGAGGAAGAGGGTTGGGCCAGTCTCCAAGAGCTGGCGTGGATCAGGCCCGATCTCTACCTCGGAGAATTTCCCTTGGACGGAGAAACCTGCCTCGTCTTCGCCATCCTTCCCGCTCCTCCTTCAGCCCCAGCCCCCCCTGCCGGCCAAGGCGGCCAAGGCGGCGCGCGCCCCACCAGCCCCCAGACCGCCACCCCATCCGCTTCCGCGCGAACCACCAAAGCCGCCCCCCAGGGTCCGATTGCTGGACTTCCGCTGCAACCCGGGGTTCAGGCCGCTGCCATTTCCGAGAGAACCCGGATGCCCAAGCTCCTTCAGGAGGGGGTGCTGATCCGGAAGTACGAGTTCGGGACCCCTTCCAAGGAAGACTTCGTCGTACCGGAGAAGATCTCCAAGCTTCATGCGCTCTGGGCCCCCAAGAAGCCCCTCCCTCCGCGGACCCCTTAGGATCGCCCTAGGATCGCCCTAGGATCGCCCTAGGATCGATCCCCTTCCCCTTCTCCAATCCCCCCCGTCCCCCCTCCGACGGCTGTCAGGGCCGTCGGTACACGCCCGCACGAGAGACTTCGGGACGCCTTGACGGCGCTCAGCGCTCCGCACGGTTCCCCTCACCTCCCGAAAGCGCCGCAACTTCCACCTGGATCGTGTATTCCACTCCATCTCGGATCACGTTTAACTGCACCCGGGTTCCCACCGATTTCCCCTCCAGAGCTTGCTGCAGCGCGGAGGGCGAGGCCAAGAGCTGCCCATTGAACCCCACGATCACATCGTCCTTCTGCAGCCCCGCCTTCTTCCCCGTGGACCCCTCCGCCACATGAATCACCAGCGCTCCCACCGGAGCCCGCAACCCGTACTGCGCCGCAAGCGAAGGAGTCAGACCTGTGGTCGAAATTCCCAACGTCTGCCGTTGCACCTTCCCGGTGCGCAGAATGCTCTCCATCGAAAGGCGCGCCACGTTTGAAGGAATCGCAAACGAAATGCCAAGCCAAGCGCCACTCTTGGAGTAAATGGCGCTGTTGATTCCAATCACCTCCCCACGCACGTTGAGCAATGGGCCCCCGGAATTGCCCTGGTTTACTGCCGCATCCGTCTGTAACAGGCTCACCCCGCTGTCCGGCACCGCCCGCCCTTTCGCACTGATAATTCCCTGAGAAACCGTCTCCTCCAGTCCAAACGGATTGCCCACCGCAAACACGGGCTGCCCTACGCGCACCTTGTCGGAGTCCCCCAAAACTAACGCCTCCACCGGTCCCTTAATCTTGAGCACCGCAATGTCCGCCTGCGGGTCGACTCCCACCAAATCTGCTGGCTCCGTGCGCCCATCGGTCAGCTTCACCAGGATTTGGTCCATATCCGCCACCACATGGTGGTTGGTCAGAATATGGCCGTCCTTGGTCACAATGACCCCGGAGCCCAATCCTCGCTCCACTTGCTCCGGTTGCTCCAAACGCCCCCCCAAAAGCAGCTGGAGCGCCCTCAACTGATAGGGCACCTGCTGGCGAATGCGCTTCTGCGTGGTGATACTCACCACCGAGGGAACCACCGACTGCACCAAGCGCGTATAATCCTCCTCCAGAGCCGCAAGCGACGGGAGCTGATCCGAATCCAACTTGGGCGCGGGCCAGCGGGCCGCATCGCCTCCTCCCCCCGCTTTTCCGGCATGCGCCTCCCCGGAGTTCCACTGGCCCCACTGGGCAAGACCGGTAGCGAGCAGGACCCCGCCGGCCACCCCCAACATCAGTCTTCTCATACTCTCTCCTTCCTCCCTTTCTCGGACAGATTCAAGTCTCTCTCAGGCCTGCTCCCAGAGCCCGCGCCGCAACGCCTCCGCCCCACTCACCGTTTCCACACCGTCCTGCCCCCCACCACCGTGCGTACCGCGCCCCCCTTCAACTCCCACCCGTGAAACGGCGTGTTTCGGCTCAGCGAAAAACTCGCCTCCCGATCCACCGTCCACTCCAGATCCGGATCAATCACCGTCACATCGCCGGGAGCGCCCGGGGAGAGCGTCCCACGGTTCAGTCCCAGCAATTGCGCCGGATTCCAGCTCAAAAGCGCAATCAACCGAGGCAAATCCACCACCCGACGTTTGTGCACCAGAATGTCCAGAAAGAGCCCGAGCTCCGTCTCCAACCCGAGAATTCCAAAGGGCGCCTGATCAAACTCGACCTCTTTCTCAAAACTGCAATGCGGCGCATGGTCACTCGCAAGTACGGTGATCGTCCCCTCCGCAATCCCTTGCAGCAGGGCCTCCACGTGCTCCTCCGAACGCAGGGGCGGGTTCATCTTAAAATTCGTATCATATCCGCGCAAACAAGCATCGGTCAGAGCAATATGATGGGGACACACCTCCCCGCTCAAAGGCACCCCTCGCGAGCGGGCCTCCCTCAAAATCCGCACACTCCCCGCCGCACTCAAATGCTGACAGTGAATCGGCGTCCCCGTCAGCTCCGCCAACGTAGCATTCCTTTGAACAATCAGCTCCTCCCCCTGGGCAGGCCATCCCCCGAGCCCCAAAATCGTACTCCAATACCCCTCGTGCATGACCCCTTTGCCCACCAGACTATAGTCTTGGCAGTGGTCCATCACCGTCAGGCCAAACATCCGCGCATATTCCAACGCGCGCCTCATCAGCTCGTGATTCTGAATGCAACGCCCGTCGTCCGTAAGCGCCACCACCCCCGCCTTCTTCAGCGCCCCAATCGGCGCCAACTCCTCCCCGGCGATCCCTTTCGTTAGCGCCCCCGCCACAAACACATTCACGCACGCCTCGTGCCGTGCCTTTTCCTGAACCCAGTTCACCACCGAGGCCGAATCAATCGCCGGACTCGTGTTGGGCATGCACACCACCGAGGTGAACCCTCCCGCCGCAGCTGCACGCGCCCCGGACGCGATCGTCTCCTTCGCCGACTGACCCGGCTCCCGAAAATGCACGTGCAAATCCACCAAACCCGGCGCCACCACCAAACCCCGACAATCCACCACCTCGACCCCCGGGGGGACCGCCGTTCCCGGCGCAGCCACCAAACCGTCCACCACGAGCACCTCCCCAACGCCATCGCGCCGGTTTGCCGGGTCAATCACACGGCCGTTTTGAAAAAGAATCGGGTGGCTCATACGCAGAAACTCCAAAGGCCCCAAAGTAGAACCCCCGCCGCTCCCGCCAAACAGAAAAACTCCCCGCCGCGCGGGAGCCCCGCGTCGGCCCGGTCGCCAGAATCACCCGGAGTC
>JBEBAG010000180.1:0-5238 GCA_041159065.1 Verrucomicrobiota bacterium
TCGTGGGAAGATCGTCGCTGGAATGGCGGCTGGCATCCCCCATGCCGGTCCCAAACATCACCAGGGTGGTGTCCAAAAGCGGTTTGCCCTCGGCGTCCCGGGTGGACTTGAGTTTTTGGAGAAACCCCGCGAGGCAACGCATGTTTTCGCGGTCCACTTCGATGAGTTCCTCGATTTTTTCAGGGTCATTTCCGTGGTGCGAAAGGGCGTGATACCCCTGCCGCAACATCTTGCCGTTGACGGTAAAGACTTGGCTTCCCCCCGGGAGAACCAGCGATAAAACGCGGCACGAATCCGTCTGAATCGCCAGGGCCATCAGGTCGTAGAGGATGCCCTCGCATTCAATCATGAGGTTGGGCGCCACGGGGTCTTTGCTCGGAAGCACGTAATCGACCGAGGGAATCACTTCGGAAATGCGCGAGAGCTGTTTGCCAATGCGTTTTTCCACTTCGCGCACCGAAGTGAAGTATTCCTCCAGTTTGTCACGATCGACCGCGGTGACGGATTTTTGCAGGGAACGGGCCTCTCGGGTCACGAAGTCCAGGGCGCTTTTTCCACTCTGGAGCAGGTATTCGGCCCGGCTCCGGTCGGCAGCCGACGCAAAAAGCTTCTGATACAGAGTGCTGGGGCGATCGAGGGCGGGGATGGCCACGTTGCCCTTCATGTAAGACATGGCTGGCGCCCCGCTCCCGGCGCTCAGGACAAGGGAGGGGAAGCGGGTGGCGTCGCCGATCTCGGCCGCGACGCGCTGGTCGAGGGAAACGTCCCCGATTTTTTTACCGCACAAGTAGTTGGGCCAGTTGCCGTGTCCGCCGCCAGCCCGGTGATCGAGTCCGGAAAAAAGCGTGAACTCGGAGCGCAAATCTCCCAGGGGCTCCAGGGTGGGCGTGATCTCGTAGTCGGCTCCGGTGGTTTTGGGGTAGAGGGCGGGGGTGTGTAATCCAAGGTAGGCTCCGACACAGACGAGGCGCCGCGCCTTGGCGGGCTGGGAGGCGGCGCGCAGTTTCGGGGCGAAGGATTCGAGCATCGGCAGTGCGAGCAGGGAGCCGGCTGCACTGAGAAAACGGCGGCGATTGAAGGGGGACTTCATAGAGGAGAGCGGGGGATTTGGGGCTGCGGCCACTCCAAATAAGGAGGCTTCTATAACGTCTCTGCCGTGCAGGGATCGTTTTGGACATTTTTTCGGACGGGATGCGCCTGAAATCGCAGAAGCACCTTGGAACAAGTTGACTATAGAATCCATTCGCCCTGCCTGGACCGTGTCTTTCGGTCACTCAGTCAACCCTTCCTCGAGCCGCAGACGCCCCCAAACCCACCGAGCTCCGGGCCACCGTTTCCAACTTCCTCAAACCGCTTCCAGACACTGCGCTGGGAAGCGAGAAAGATACGGCGGCACCCGTCATCCTCAGGAAATCTCTCCTCTTGGACAAAAAGCTCTCAGCCAATCACTTCCAGTCCCGCAATCCCTGCCATGCGGTCAACCAAAGCCGCGGAGACGTGAGCCACAAGCCCACTTCCCCGGTGCCCTCGGAAAAAGCGGGGGACGCAACTGGCCCGCCGTCCTCAATGCCAGCCTCTCCCTCTCTCCATTTTGGGCCGCACGCGCCCCCTCTCTCGAAGCCCAAACCAAGGGCCCCATCCTCAACCCGATCGAAATGGCCGTTCCCAGCGAGGCTGAGGCGGCGTGAAAAATCAGGCCCTTCGATGCGTGCACCAATCTGTCCGCCGAGGCTTTCCCTGATCCGAACGCCCCATCCCGAGCGCCCCATCCCCCGCCTCCTGATCCAACCCGTTCCCTGCCGCCGGTCGGCGTCGCCGCTCAATCCGGTCGGCTGATCCGGACGCGCCCCATCATTCTCCCGACCGATCCCGACTTTCCCGGCGCAGGAGCACTTCCCTCGCCTCCTGCAACTGCGTGCGCTCGGCGGCGGTTAAACTGGCCATGCCGGAGCGTGTAATCTTTTCCAAAAGCGGATCGATCGCGTCCACTACGTCCGGACCATCCATGTCGTCGACGATTCGAAGCGGTTGCAGCCCCTGCGAGGGAACCGCCCCGCCATGAGCCGTCACCTTGCGCGACTCATTTCCGGCACTTCCCGGCGCCCCCGCGTTTCCAGAATCCGCGGGGTGAAGCGGACGCAGCACGGGCTCCAACACACGGAACTGGGGCGTCCCGGAAAGGGGGCGACGGGGAAAAATCCGACTCACCCCGATCCATCGAAGCACCGCACGCCAAGGGGTTCCCCAGTCCCAGAGCCCCTGCTGGTAGCGCACATAGGTGTAGGAGAAGACCGCGCCGCTCACGGAGACGAGCAACTGCCCCCAGGCGTGTCCCGAAACGCACATGAGCACCTGCAAAATCACGCACAACAGCGCCAGCCACATCGCAGGCACGCCGGCAAACAAAGCCACCCCGGGTGCCAGCGTCGCATACGCCACCATCAACGAAAAATTGCCAGACAGGCCCACCCATTCCAAACCCAGCGCACCCCCACCCCATCCGAACGCCCCCGCCACGCCCCCCACCACCGCCCCCACCAAGGCGGGCACCAGCACCAAGCCCGCGCACAACTTCAAGAAAATCCGGCGGCCAAAAAAGCCGTCCAGTTCCCGCCCAAACCACCAGAGCATCAGCATGTCCCAGATGAACCAGAACCCCGCGGAGGGCTCGTTCCAGAGCACATAGCTGCCCAAACGCCACACCTGCCCCTTCTGCCAGATCGCTTCGCTGGAAAACGCCAGCACCCCCCCGATCCATCGATGCCCAAAGACCATCGCCGCCGTCGTAAGCAGCATCGAAACCACCCCCAGCGCCACCAAGAGCGCCGGAGCGTGCACCGGATGCCCGCGAAACTCAAACCACGGCCCCCGATCCCCCCCCGAGTACTCTGGATGGATTGCGCTCATTGCTGTTTTTCCCCCCTCTTCAAAGATGCGCCGTTACACGCGGAACGGCAACTGAACAAAGCCCCGTTTTTTAAGAAAAAACCCTCCCCACCGCCCGCCCCGCCTCCACACGAAACCGGCGGACAGACGCTTTCGCCTCCGCCCGCCGGTTCTTTCCTGACGCTTTCCGAACGCGATGTGATTTCGCAATCGGAACGCGGCCGCAACTAGACCGCCTTCTCGCCCGTCTCTTCCGTGCGGATCCGCACGGCCTCATTCACCGGAGCAATGAAGACCTTGCCATCGCCAATCTTGCCCGTCTTCGCCGCCTTCACCACCGCCGCCACCGCCGCCTCCACCAGGGCGTCCCCCACCACGATCTCCACCTTGATCTTCGGCAGAAAATCCACCGTGTACTCACTGCCCCGGTAGATCTCGGTGTGCCCCTTCTGGCGCCCGAATCCCTTCACCTCCGTCACCGTCATCCCCTCCACGCCGATCTCAGCCAGCGCATCCTTCACCTCCTCCAATTTGAACGGCTTAATGATTGCTTCGATTTTTTTCATAAGAGCTTTGTGTTTCTTACCCTAATCCCGGGCCAGCTCCCTCGAAAAGAGTCCAGCCCGGAATTTCGAGCGGTGTGGGTTTTTCCAGATCCCGCCGCTTACAGGATGTAGCCTTCCTCCCCGTGTTCGCTGATGTCCAAGCCGGCATCTTCCACTTCCGAGGACGGACGCAACCCGATCACCGCCTTGACGATGAACGCAATGACCACCGTCGCCACGATCGAGATGATGAGGGTGAGGATCACCGCCTTGAGCTGGGTGCCCACCAAGCCCCCGTTGGTCACCAGGTCCACCAGCCCGTTGCCGGGCTCCTTCGCCGTCTTGGACGCGGTCACCGCCGTGTCGAGGTTGGCGTTCACCGCCTTGTCGGCGAGAAAGCCCGTGAGAAGCGCGCCGAGGGTCCCCCCCACCGCGTGCACTCCGAAGGTGTCGAGCGCGTCGTCGTATCCGAACACGGCCTTAAGGTGCATCACGAAGATGTAAGGCACCACCGCCGCGAGAACCCCAATGAGCATCGCTCCCGACGTGCCCACGAAACCGCAGGCGGGGGTGATCACGACCAAGCCCGCAACCGCTCCCGAGCAGAAACCCAAGATGGAGGCGTGCCCACGGAGCACCCGCTCCATCAACGCCCAGACAAAGGAGGCCGTGGCAGCCGCCAGCGTGGTGGTGGTGAAGGCGTTTGCCGCAATGCCGTCCGCGGCAAGGGCCGAGCCGGCATTAAACCCGTACCAGCCCACCCAGAGCATCCCCGTGCCCACCATACAGAGCACCATGGAGTGCGGAGCCATCTTCTCTTTACCGAAACCGAGGCGCTTGCCGAGGATCATGCAGAGGATGAGGGCGCTCCAGCCCGACGTCATGTGCACCACGGTACCGCCCGCGAAGTCGATCGCAGGAATCGCCGCGTCTTTGTTCCACACGCCGTTCATCAGGCCCGTGACGCCCCACACCATGTGGGCCATCGGGAAATACACCACGAACATCCATACCGCGATGAAGGCCATGATCGCGGAGAACTTCATGCGCTCGGCAATCGCTCCCACGATGAGCGCGGGGGTGATGATGGCGAACATCAACTGGTACATGGAGAACACGTTCTGCGAAACCCAGAAGGTGTAGTCCGTGTTCGGAGCCGAATCGACGCCCTTCATAAAGAAGAACTCCGATCCCCCGAGGTAAGGGCTGTTGAAGTTCTTCCCGAAGACCAGACTGTACCCGAAGGCCCACCAGAGGATGGCAATCATCCCGGCGCACCCCAGACACTGGGCCAGCACGCTCAGCACGTTCTTCTTGCGAACCAACCCGCCGTAAAACAGCGCCAGGCCGGGCAGGGTCATGAACAGCACCAGCGCCGAAGAGGTCATCATCCAGCCATTGTGACCAGCTCCCGGCACGTTGATCGTGGAAGCCTTGAAGCCCTCCGGATACGCCTCCTCCTCCTCCCCCTTGTCGTTCTTTTTCTTCACCTTCAAATCTTTGAAGGCGGCATTCGGGTCGGTGTTCTGGAAATACGCCTCCAACGCATTCACCCGCTGTTCGAGCGTCGCCTCAGGGGCTTTCGCCGCAGCCGCAGCCGCCGCGGGAGCAGCGGCATCTTGAGCGTGAAGCACGGGGCTCGTCATGCCCCAGCCCAAGAGGGCGGCCAGGGCGGCGGCAGCAAACATTCGCGGAAGTCTCATCATAAGGATTGGTGGTGTTGGTTGAGTTGAGTCGGAGGCCACCTTGGAAACCCCCGGTGGCAACCGGGCGAACCTTCGAGCTTTAATGGGAAAGCATCTCCGGC
>JBEBAG010000181.1:0-3274 GCA_041159065.1 Verrucomicrobiota bacterium
GGGCCCCCCCCAGCGCATCAACACCTCCGTCCACTCCACCGCCGGTAGAATCGCGGGCAGCCCCTCCACCGCGTAAGCCCCCCCCACCATTCCCCCCAAGCTCAACGCCCACCACGCACGCTTCCGATTCATCCAGGCCCGCCCACCCAGGGCGCAACCCAGAACGCACGTGGCCCCCAGCAGCACCACCGGCTCGAAAAGCGACACCCAAAGCGCCCCCCCCCACGCCAGTCCTCCCACCACCGCCCAACCCCTGCTCAACGCCATCCCCATCCGCTGCTCACTCCCCAGCGCAACCCCCAACAAAACCACCAGCAGCGACTGGTGGTCAGGCCGACCAAAGCGCGTCGCATGCACAAGCGCCGGACCGACGGCCGCCAACACAGGAGCCATCCACCATCCACTCAACCGCCGCCCATCCGCACGCCGGAGGCCGGCCGCCCACAAGAACACAAACGCCACCAACCCCAGCCCCAGAAGCGGAGACACCAACGCGCCCGCCACATCCAAACTCTCCCGCCCCAGCTCCGAAAAGCGCCCCGAACGCGGCCACCCCCACCGCACCACTCGCTCCAACCCCACAATCAGATAATCCATCGGCGCGGTCGCATGCGACCACACCCCCTCCGGCCAGTTCTCAAAAGTCTGATGATGGATCACCCGGCCCGGCGCCTCCGACACCATCCGCGCGCGCGTCATTCGCGAGTAGCAATCGGCATCCACAAAATAAAGACGCCCAGAAACCAAACACTGGGTGAGATTTTCAAACCGCAAACCCAATCCCGCGAGCACGCACCCGAGCGCCATGAAGCCGACTCGCCCCCACCGAAACCAGTCTCCCCCCAGCCAATTCAACGCCACCTTGGTGCCTCCTCCCTCGAATCGGGCGGGTTTCTCGACCGATTCCACCCCAAAGTCCGCGCTCACGCTTTCATCCCCAAATCCTGACGCAGAAACTCCAGCACGTCCTTGAATTTCGCCTGGTTCTCGGGATTGACATCCACCACCGCCTGATGCGCCTCCAGCATCGTCGCCGCTTGGGTCCGCTTGTCGCAGGGCACCTGACTCAACGTCTCCGGCGTCTCCGGCGTCACCGGTGTCACCGACTGCCCCCTCTCGCCCGGCACCTCGTCGCACAATCTCAGAATCTGATCCAATCCCAGGTTGCTCAGCAAAGAGCGGGTCCTCGCATTGAGCCGGACCACTTCCACCGAACCCGGATCCACGCCCTGCATCCTCAGCGCGATCCCCGCAAGCGTCCCCATGAAGGTGGAATCCATCAGCGGACACTGCTCCAGATCCACCACAAACCGACGATGCCCGCGAGCCATCATCGCCTTCGCAAAGTCCTTGAGGGCAGTGCTGTTCTGAAAACTACCCTTGCCTTCCACCCGAATCCACACGACCCCGGACTGCACCCCCACCCGAATGGAACCTTCCGAGATCACAGGCGTCCTCCTACCATAGAAAACTTTGCTGCACTCCCACGATCCGCCCCTTCTCGATCAGGAGGACTCGCCAAGCCACCACCGGACCATCCTGATAGTAATCCTCCCCGAGCACCGAAAACTCGGTCGAAACCCGGCCCCGAACCGACGGGTAATGCACCTCCGAGGCCAGCACGTTCGCCCCAAGATTCCGCTGGCGGTACTCCAACCGCACCGTCACATCCGCCCCCTTCGGCGCACGCCAACTCACATTGAAGTAGTTGCCCTCGCGCATCCGCCGCTCGAACGCATTGATCGCTCCGAAGTAACGCCGCTCCAGCTCCGCCTTCAGCGGGGCCAGGGTCACCCGCCCGTTCCTCTCCGGATCCACCGTCTGTCCAACCACCTTCTCAATCCGATACGCATCCTCCAGTGCCAACGGAAGCACCTCCGGTCCCGCCTGCGACACCCCACCGCCCAAAACCACACACGCCGTGCACACGGCGGCCGCGTACAGCGCCAATCGTTTTAAGCCTGGAAGGGGCATCGCTCCTCAAACGTAGAGCCTCCCCCCAAGAAGTGTCAACGAGGCGAAACCGCGATCGAAATCACCCCCAAACTTAGGGAAGCGCTCCCGGAACTTCCGGAACCACTTCATTTCGACGCCCTCGGGCTTGTCTCAGACGCCCTCGGGCTTGTCCCTCCTTTCCGCGGTCGCCGGGTTTGAGCCGGGGGAGGCCGCACTTCCCCCGGGAGGGAACTGGGGAGCCATGCTCCGTCCCTCGTGGCCCCGCATGAACGTTCCCCTGCCCTCGCGCGCATTCCCCGCCTCCGCGGCCCCTCCGGCTGACTCGCCGCCAGATCCGTTCCCCAGCTCCGTCCCACGAAACTCCTCCAGCAACCGAACCAAGCGCTCCATCGCCTCCTGCGCCTCCTCCCCCTCCACCTCTAGGGTCACTCGGGTTCCACATCCGAGATTCGCACTGAGCAACTCCAGAATGCTGGCCGCAGAGTAACTGCGCCCCTCCTTGATCAAACACACCTTTGCACGGTACCGCCGCGCCCAACGCACAAACTCCGCCGCAGGCCGCGCATGCAGGCCCTGTGAATTAAGGATGTCCACTTCGCGCCTCATTTTGCCCCCCCAACGCAAAGTACGCAGGTCTGGTTTGCTTGCAAATGGAACACCCGTTTTTCACCATCCTGTGACCCAAATTCCACACCCTCGCCATCCCCCCATGGCTCGCTCCAGACCGTGAACCAGTCCAATTCCACCCCCGTCTCACACGCCTCCCCCATGGGAAGCCGTATCCTCTCCCGGGCCGCCTCGCGCCCCCAATACACCCTGCGCATCGCCTCCTCCCAGGCCGATGTCCGCGCCGCCCAGACGCTCCGCTTTTTTGTGTTCAATCTCGAGCTCCAAGAGGGACTCGAAGCCTCCTACCTCACCCTCCGAGACGAAGACATCTTCGATGCGGTATGTGACCACCTCTTGGTCGAACATCAGGGCGAGATCGTGGGAACCTACCGGATGCAGACCGGGCTGAGCGCCCGAAACGCACACGGCTTTTACAGCGCCCAAGAATTTGATCTGCGCCCGTTTGAGCCCTTCCAGCACGAAATCCTCGAACTGGGCCGCGCCTGCGTCCACCGCGAACACCGCAATCTCCACGTCCTCGGCCTTCTCTGGCGCGGCATCGTCCAATACGCCCGGGAACACGCCTGCCGCTACCTCCTCGGCTGCAGCTCGCTCACCTCCCAGAATCCGAACGACGGCCTTGTCGTCTTCAACCAACTCGCCCAAAAACACCTCGCTCCCGAGCCCTTCCGCACCGCCCCCCGCCCCC
>JBEBAG010000182.1:0-2751 GCA_041159065.1 Verrucomicrobiota bacterium
ACGAAACCGCGCGCACGAACCCCGGGATTCAGGCGAAAAACCGCCCACGCCCCACCCCATCCCCTTCCAGCCCACCGTCACCCGTCTCCATGAAAAAACTCACGCTCCTAGGCTACGCCGCGCTTTTGGGTCTCCTCGCCTACCAATGGGTGGATGCCGACTCGACGCAGCTCCGTCTCCAACAGAGTTCCCAGGCGCTCCAGTCCGCCCAGCGCGAAACCCAGGAGGCCCGCGCGCAACTCGCCGCAAACAAGCAACACCTCGATGCAGCACAATCCGCGCTGCAAGAGACCCAAGCCCAGCTCGTGCAGGCCCGCACCGCAACGCCCAGCGCCCCCCCTCCGGGCGCATCCACTCCCCAGACCACCCAAGGCGCATCCGGCAATGCCTCCTTCACCGACAACCTCATCCGCCTCGCCGACAAAGCGTCCAAGTTGGACCAAGCATTCAAGAACTTCCCTGCTCTGGAAATCCCGGAACTCGCCCTCCTGAATGAGGCGGACTGGATCAAGGCGGTCTCCGACCATCCCCAACTCGAGACCCCGGACCAGATCCGTCGCGCCCTGGAATCCCTCGCCAACAGCGCAAAATCCCGCGCCATGGATGCGTTCCGGGACGCCGTCAGCCGCACCGGACCGGGATCCGAATCCAAACCCTTGGAAAATCTCGATCCCCTGCTCGCGGAACTTCGCAAAAAAATGAACGAGGAGATTCTGCAACGTTACGAGATCCTTCCCAGCGCCCGCCTCGAGCCCGGGTGGCGCGAGGAACCCGAGGTGAAAAGCCACCTCGCCGAAGTGAAACAAGCGCCCTCTTTAGTCGTTCGGGAGAAGACCCCTGCGGGCGGCCAGCAGCAGGTCATCATTTTCTTCGCCCTGCCGGAGAACCGGGAGACAGGGAAGAGCTACCACTCTTCGACCAGCTTCTTCCTCTCGCAGAAAAGTACGCCCTGAGCGTTCCAATCTGCAGAACCCTTCCCTGACGCCCGCAGGCCCAACTCCAGCGCCCTCCCTTTCCGCATCAGGGGCTCCGTCTTTGGAGACGAGCCGTGCGCCGCTCCAGGTGCGGCCGGCCGAAAAACGGGGGTGACCTCACTGGGGCAGAAAGACCGCTTCCCAAAACGCCTCCCAGCCGTCCCCAGACTCCAGAACGACCGACTCTCCTCGTTCAACCACGCGAAGGGGAACACCCTCGCTCGCGGATTGGAGCGGCCCAGCGCTTGCCCCACTCAACGCCCCCGCACATCAACCCGGTGCTCCGAAAAAAGGACGGATCGCAGAGGCTCGTACCGCTTCCGCTCAAAACTCGGAGCGCCTACCAGCCCCCCTTCAGCAGCTTGTTTCCCGGGAACGGGGCGTTGGAGTGGGGACCAAAAAACATGCGGAGACCGGCGAAAAACGTGAACACGTCGCGGCTGTTCATCTTGGAATATTCCACCCCCGTCATCACCTTGAGGCGATGCCCGGCAAGGTAGCGGTTGAGACCAAGGTAGCCGGCTTGATAGAAGTCTCCCTCCCGCATTCCCGCAGGACTTTCGTACCGACGCTGGCTCCGCAGCCCTTTGGGGTCGCTAGCGGAAGCCACCTGATAGCGTCCGACCGCCTCCAGCGTGTCGGTCAGAAAATAGCTCGGCTGCACCTGGAGTCCCACGGCATCACCTCGGGAGCCTTCAAATCCCGCCGTCAGCTCCGTGACGAGCGCGGCCGGTCCTTGGGTGAGGATGATCGCCCCTGACACCGCGTCGTTGAACCGATTCAGATTGGTCGCCCCGGGCTTCCATTCGCTGTGCAGATAGCTCCCGTAGAACTGGGCGGAATCCACCCCAAGGGACCGTCCAAGGTCGTAGGTGCACGCCGCGAGGAAGGACGCTCCGGAGTGAAACTCCGTGAAGGCGCTGCCGATGTCCCGCCCGGTCGCGTTGGAAAAAACACCCGTGTAGTATTCCAGCCTCTTCATGCGACCAGACAGGGTGATAGCCGGAGTGTAATCCAGCCCCATCATGTTCGTGAACATCGAGCGTTCCATGAAGCTCAGGTAGCGGCTGGAAACATTCCGGTCGTGGGTGAAGCGATGCTTCTGCTGCCCAACCGTGAGCTGAACCGCCTCGTAAAACCGCCAGCGCATCCACAGTTCCGTGAAGCCGTTGTACACAGGTTCAAAATCGCTTCCGCTGATCGCCTGCGCGTGGAGTGTCAGCCGCGTAAGCATCCGGGTCTGGAACCCAAGCCGGATGCGGCGGCTTTCGTAACCCGCATCCTCACCGTGGCTCCCCTCGGCATCGTGATAGTGACCATGATAGCGGCCCAACACCCAGAATTCCTGCAGCCAAGGATGCGCCTCATCCTTGTGGATGAGCCCCAGGTTCTCCCACTGGTCCTTGAGGCTTTTTTTTCCCGAAACAAACGGGTTGGGAGACGAAGGCTCCGCACCAAAAGCTGTCGTAACCACGCAGGCGGACAGCGCCGCTACCATCGAGTTTCGGGGCAGTAAAGGAAGGAACATTTGAGTTCAAAGAAAAATTTGAGTTCAAAGAAAAGGATGTGGAAATGCGGCGCAGGCCGGGCCCCCTGCACGCTGATGTGCTGGTCCTTTGCAGGCCGCTTGGCAAGATGTCCGTCATCATCCGCAGAACGAAACCGCGCGCACGAACCCCGGGATTCAGGCGAAAAACCGCCCACGCCCCACCCCATCCCCTTCCAGCCCACCGTCACCCGTCTCCATGAAAAAACTCACGCTCCTAGGCTACGCCGC
>JBEBAG010000183.1:0-10179 GCA_041159065.1 Verrucomicrobiota bacterium
GTCCTCGAAGATGTATGGTCCCAGCGTGAAGCCCTACCAACCCGAGAACATTTGGGATGTGGTCGGGCTGCCCAATGGCGATACGCGCAACTATGTGCAGGACAAAGGCGAGAACCTGTACCGGCGCACCGTGTACAACTTCTGGAAGCGGATGGCGCCCCCGCCCAACATGGACCTTTTCAACGCGCCGAGCCGTGACGCGAGCTGTGTGCGGCGCGAGCGGACGAACACGCCGCTGCAGGCGTTGGTGACGCTGAATGATCCGCAGTTTGTGGAGGCGGCGCGGGTATTGGCGGAGAAGGCGCTGATGCATTCGGGGGGAGATGCATCCAAGGCGGTGGATTACCTTGTGGGGCGCGTGCTTGGGCGTGCGCCGAACGAGAAGGAGCGCTCGGTGCTGATGGCTGCGAGCAAAGATTTTAGCGCGCACTACGGAAAGTCTCCCGAGGAAGCGAAAGCGTTGATCGGTGTGGGCGAATCCAAACCGACGGCGACGATCGACGCGCCGGTGCTGGCGGCTTGGACCATGGTGAGCAATCAGGTGCTCAACCTCGATGAGGCACTCAACAAGTAACCCTTAGAATACCCTCCATTATGAACTGCAATTCGCATTGGTTTCGTCACCTGCCCGAGCAGGTCAAAGTCGAGCTGACCCGTCGCCAGTTTTTGGGTGCGGGCAAGAACGTGTTGGGCGCGGCTGCTCTGGGATCCTTGTTGGGGGCGGGGCGGCCGGGGGCTTTGGCGGCGGGGGAGACGGCGTTGCCGCATTTTCCCGCGAAGGCGAAGCGGGTGATTTATCTGCACATGGTGGGTGGCCCCTCGCAGATGGACCTGTTCGATTACAAGCCGGCCATGCGGGAGATGTACGACAAGGATTTGCCCGACAGCGTGCGCAACGGGCAGCGCTTGACGGGGATGACGAGCGGTCAGGCGCGTTTTCCGATTGCGCCATCGAAATACCAGTTTGCGCAGCACGGACAGTCGGGGATGTGGGTGACGGAGTTGCTGCCGTACACGGCGAAGTGCGTGGATGACATGGCGTTCATCCGTTCGATGCATACCGAGGCGATCAACCATGAGCCCGCGATTACGGAGATGCAGACGGGTTCGCAGATTGGGGGGCGTCCGTGCATGGGGGCTTGGGTGAGCTACGGGTTGGGCGCGATGAACCGGAATCTGCCCACGTTCGTGGTGCTGGTGGCCAATCCGACCAACCGCGAGCAGGAGCAGGCGATTTCGGCGAAGCTGTGGAACGCCGGCTTTTTGCCCGGGGAACACGCGGGGGTTTCCTTTCGGAGCAAGGGGGACCCGATTTTGTACATCAACAATCCGCCGGGCGTGTCGTCGGATTTACGGAAGCGTTCGCTGGACGGAATCAATGCACTCAATCAGGTGAGTCACGAGGCGTTGGGTGACCCGGAAATCCAGACGCGGATTCAGCAGTACGAGATGGCGTTTCGGATGCAGAGCAGTGTCCCCGAGCTGACGGATCTGACGAAGGAGCCCGCGAGTATTTTCGAACTGTACGGGGAGGAGGCGCGCAAGCCGGGGACGTTTGCGAACACGGTGCTGATGGCTCGGCGTTTGGCGGAGCGCGGGGTGCGGTTTGTGCAGGTGTACCTGAACAACTGGGATCACCATGGAAATCTGGGCAACCGGATGCCCTCGCAGTGCAAGGACATCGACCAGGCCACGTACGCGCTCATCCAGGACCTCAAGAGCCGGGGGATGTTTGAGGACACGCTCATCATTTGGGGCGGCGAGTTTGGCCGCACCATTTACTCTCAGGGCGGCCTGACGCGGGACAACTACGGGCGCGATCATCACCCGCGTTGCTTCACCATGTGGATGGCCGGGGGCGGAGCGAAGGGAGGAACGATCTACGGCGAGACCGATGATTTCTCCTACAACATCGTCAAGGATCCGGTGCATGTGCGTGATTTTCACGCGACGGTCATGCATCTCCTTGGGGTGGATCATGAGCGGTTCACGTACCGCGCCCAGGGGTTGGACTTCCGGTTGACGGGGGTGGAGAAAGCCAGCGTTGTGAAGGAGTTGCTCGCCTAGATCGCGCCCCGCGCGGAGGCGGGAGGCGCGGGGTATCGAAGCAATGAAAAAGCCCCTGCCGCACGGTGCGGAGGGGCTTTTTCATTGAGAGGTGTCCGGTTGGGGGGATGCCCTCCGAGCCCTCTGCGCGCTTTCCCGGTTTCTATTTTTTCCAGTTGCCGATGTCGTCTGCGGTGCCGGCGATGCGGTCTTTGCCGGCGGAAAAGAGATCGTAGCTGTCGGTGTTTTTCCGTCCTGGGTTCACGTACTGGTATTCCATGCCCCAAGGATCGAGGGGGACTTCCTTCATGAGTTTGCTCCAGTTGCGCGGGGTGGGGCCGGAGTTTGGCGGGGAGACCATTGCGGCGAGTCCCTGATCGGTGGAGGGAAGGAAGCCGTTTTTGGTTTCGTACATCATGAGCTGGGTTTCGATGGCTTTGAGGTCGCTGGAGACCTTGGTTTCCTTGGCGATGCCGATGTTGTCTCCCATGTTGTAGGCGGCGAGACCGGCGAGGAGCCCGATGATCATGACGACCATCATGATCTCAATGAGGGTGAATCCGGAGCGGTCGAGGAAGAGCCGTGTGGTGCGTGGCGAACGTTTCATGAGGGGTTTGGAATTGGGGGGAGGAATGAGGTGGAGGGGATGACTCATGCGTCAGGATGCGCGTTCAATCAACGGACGTTTTTGACCTGGAGTTCGATGCGTCGCAGTTCCGCGGCGCCGCAGAGGGAGGGCTGTTGGAAGGTGATTTCGTTGATGCCGGGGGCGAGCACTGTGGTGGGCAAGAGGATTTGCGCGCGGATCCAGCCCGAGTACTGGAGCGTGTTTTGAGGAAGGCCCGCGCTGGATCTCAGGCGCCATGCGGGATCGGCCAGGTCGGGGTAGGAGACGGAGACGGGGGCGAGTTCCTCGCCGTTCAGCCAGAGGCGAATGGGGTCGGAGGCGATGAGGTTGCGTGCCTCGAAGCTCAGGACAGCGGCGGACGGAATTTTGGGGAGGTCGAACTGGAGCACCGTGGGGCTCTCCTCCTCTACGGTGAAGGGGCCGGGGTCCAGCAGGGCGCTGACTCTCCCCAGGAGAAGGCGGTCTGCCTCTTCGAGTTGCGTGGCGGCGACATGCGAGGGCGTAAATGCGTCGAGGAGGGCGGGCGGGGGGAAGTCGATGGGATGCAGGACGGCGCTGGTTTTGAGGGCCGTGACGAAGAGACCGCGCAGGCGCGAACCGTCGCCAGGGAGGCGGAGGTCGAGGTAGCTGAGGTTGGAGGCGGCGACGCGAAGCACCTCGGTGTGGACGGAATCGGGGGAGCCAAACGGAGGGGACTCAAAGAGCGGGGTGCCGGTCTCGCTCCACGCGGAGAGGGAGGCGGTCCCGCCGAGTCCTGGGGAGACGGTGATGCGAAGTTCGAGGGAGTGAATGAGGGAGGAAAGGCGGCGCGGTCGGATGCGCACCACCGTGGAGCGCGGGCTCGCGGATGGAGGGGCGGCCGGAACGATCGAGACGGATTCGATCCAGATGGGAAGAGAGGGGAGAGGGCGTTCCGCGAGGAGGGTTCGAACGGGCAGATCGGCGGAGAAGGGGATGGGCTGGGCGTGGGTCTGAGCCGAGGCGGATGGGCTTGGAAGAAGCAGGGGAAGGAGTGCCGCAAAGAGGGCGGTGGAGGGGGGGACTCGTGGGGGCCACATGACGGTCTAAGCGTAGCGGTTTGGGAAAATGGGAACAATCGGGATCGTGCTCGGCAGGGAGTCCCTTTTTGGGGGCGCAGGGCGCGGGTCAGGCGCCGGGGCGGAGTCCCTTCGTCATCGAGAATACCGCGCTCAGAATGCCGAAGACGACAAACCCGACCACGATGGCGATGCCCACCATCACGAGGGGCGGAACGAGCGTGGAGATGAGGCGGACTTTCTTGTCCAGTTCGCGGTCGTAGACGTCGGCGATGTTGTTGAGGGTTTCGGCGAGGCGGCCGGACTGCTCTCCGACGGCGAGCATATCGAGGAAGAGCTCCGGGAAGAGCGACTGCTGAGTGAGGGCGGAGGAGAGGGCGAGGCCGTCGACGACGGATTGCTGGACGGCTTTCATTTTTTCCCGGATGAAGGAATTTCCGGCGATATCCTCGAGGAGTTCGAGGGCGCGCAGGAGGGTGACTCCGTTGGCGACGAGGGTGCCGAGGGTGCGTGCGAACTGGGCGAAGTAACGGGTTTGGGTCACGCCGCCTACGAGCGGGGCCTTCCACCGGAGGGTGTCCCACTGGCGGCGGCCGGAGGCGGAAGCGGTCCAGGCTTTGAAGAGGGTGGCAGAGAGAAAGGCGGCGGGAATGAGGGTCCACCAGTAGTGGGTGATGGCGTGATGCACGCCCATGAGGATCTGGGTGGGGCGCGGGAGTTCCTGGTTGGAGTCGGTGAAAAACTTGAGGAGTTTGGGCACCATGACGGTCATGAACATGGTGACCATGAGGGCGCCGACGACCACGAGCATGGCCGGGTACACGAGGGCCTGCTGCACGCGGTCTCGGAGGCTTTTGACGTCTGCGAGGTAGGTGAGGAGGCGTTTGAGGATATCGCCGAGGGTGCCGGAGGCTTCGCCTGCGGCGACCATGTTGACGTAGAGCGGGGAGAAGATGCGGGGGTAGTCGCGGAGCGCTTGGGAAAGGCTGCGGCCCTCGACGAGGGCGGAGTGGAGGCCCTTGGCGAGTCCATGGAGCTTGGGGTGCTTCATCCGGCGGACCAGGATTTGAAGGGCCTCATCAAGGGTCATACCGGCCCCGAGGAGGAGCGCAAGCTGTTCGGTGAAGAGGTGCTGCTGGCCGTAGGACATCGAGGTCACGGGGACCGTCGCGGGAGTGGAAGCCGTGCCGGTGGATTTGGAGGCGGACTTGGAGGACGCCTGTGCAGCCCCAACGGAGGGACCTTCCCCTTCGAGGACCGGCTGGATGCGAACGGGGAACCCCTTGGTTTTTTCCACTTCGCGGATGGCTGCTGCGCGGTCTTGGCAGTCGAGGATGCCTTCCAGAAGAGCGCCTTGGGGGGAGCGGGCGACAAAGCGGAACTGAGGCATAGGTGCGTGGGGCGGGGGGAAGTGGGGGGGAAGTGGGGGGGAAGTGGAGCGCTAGGAGATGCGGCCCTCGTCGAGGTCGATGTAGTCGAAGAAGGTTTGGATGTCCGTGCGGTCGCCGAAGCCGGATTCCCGGAGGCGTTCTTGGAGTCTGGCGGAACCGTCGTCGTTCCAGCCGCGTTTGCGCATGAATTCGTTCCACACTTCGATCATGGCGAGGGAGGGTTTCTGGCCGGCTTGGAAGCACCATTCGAGGATTTCCTCATCCGAGCCCCCCTCTTCGCGGACCCGGAGAACGAGGGTTTCGTAGCGGATGTCGAGCAGTTCAACGCAGCGCTGGTCGAAACCTGAGCCAAGGTTTGCCTGGTACTCGGCAGGGAGCTTGCCTGCGGCGTGGAGTCGGATTTTGTCGAGCATGCGTCCGAAGTACGCAAGGGGGCCGACTTTGGCGTGGGGGCTGCGCAGGTTTTCGATGGGCATGGTCAAGGTTTTAGGGAGGTGTGGAGGGGGGCGCAAGGAGGGGTGTGCGGGATTGCGGCTTGCAAAGAGGGGCTGGCAACGCGGGGGGGGTTGAGCTTAAGGTGAAAAGCCCTGCGTTTTGTGAGAATGGGCAGGGAGGCTTCCCCATGAAGAATGCAATTCTTGTTTCCGCAGATTTCCGTTGGAGAACGGTCACCGAGGCGACACTGACCTCCCGGGGTTGGCGTGTGGCGTGCTCGGAGTCGCTGGAGGTGATGGAGCCCTTGGAACCCTCTCAGGTCCAAGCGCTGTTTTTGGATGCTTCCTCGCTCGGGGCGGCTGCGGTGGCGAAGTGGATGGGGTCGGGATTGTGTCCGAAAGCGATCCCGGTGATTTTCTCCCCGGGGTTTGAGCATGCGAAGGATGCGGGGGAGTTTTTGGAGGATTCGGGAACGGAGCCAAGCGGTGGCGGCGCGGTTCGGATTCGGTTCTGGGGGGTGCGCGGTTCGATTCCCACCCCAGGTCCGGAGACTGCGTTTTTCGGTGGGAATACGTCGTGTGTGGAATTGAAGGCGGACGGGGAGACGCTGATTTTGGACGCGGGGAGCGGGTTGCGTCCTCTGGGGGAAGCGCTGATTGCGGAAGCCGGCAGGGAGGGGCTGAGGATGCATCTCTTGGTGTCCCATACGCACTGGGATCACATTCAGGGGTTTCCCTTTTTCCGTCCGGCGTATCAGCCGGGCAATGTGATTCGGATGCTGGGCTACTCCGGGGTGCGTCACGGATTGGAGCACGTGATGAACATGCAGATGGCCTACGAATATTTTCCGATTTCCATGTCGGATATGTTGGCGGACGTGGAGGTGCACGAGGTGGGAGAGGAGTTCCAGTGCGGGGCGGTGAAGGGGCACGCGTTTTTGACGAATCATCCCGGCAAATGTTCGGGGTTCCGCTTTGATACGAGCGCGGGCGGGGTGGTTTACGTGCCTGACAACGAGTTGAACAGTGCCGGGCAGGCGGCGCACATGCCTCGCGAAACGGCGAAGCATTTGCGGCAGCGTTTCGTGTCGATCCTTGCCGGGGCACGGGTGTTGATCCATGACGCGCAGTACACGCGCGCGGAGTACCAGGATCGGGTGGGCTGGGGGCATTCGTGTTTGGAGGATGTGGTGGAGCTGGCGGCGGAGGCGAAGGTGCAGCACTTGGTGTTCTTCCATCACGATCCGAGTCGGACCGACGCGGAGGTGGCCTCCTTGGTGGAGTTGGCGCGGAAGATGGTGCGGGAAAACGGTTGGGACTTGCGGGTGGATGCGGCGCGGGAGGGGCATGAAATCGTGCTCTGAGCGGGGTGGGGTGAGCGGGTTGGATGCCTTGCGCGTACGATGAAGGTCCTGGACCGTTACATTGGCGGTCAGATGGTTTTGGTGACGAGCATCGCGGTGGCGGTGCTCAGCGTGGTTCTCGTGTTTGGCAACGCGATGAAGAAGTTGCTGGACCTTTTGATTGATCAGAGCGCGCCTTGGGAGGTGTTGGTTGCCTTGATGGGGTTGATTATCCCTCAGGTCCTGACGTTCACGGTGCCGTGGGCTTTTCTTGCGGCGGTGCTGCTCGTGTTTGGGCGCATGTCTGCCGAGCACGAAATCACGGCGTTGCGTGCGAGTGGCGTGAGCATGATGCGGATGTGTGCGGTGATCTTCGCCTTGGCGGCGGTGTGTGTGAGCCTGTGCCTGTGGATTAACGTGTCGGTGGCTCCGCGCGCTGAGACGCGGTTCCGCGAGGTCTTGCACGACTTGAGCGACAAGGGGGTGATGGCGCTTTTTGGGAGCGACCGGATCATCGACACCTTTCCCGGCCGCAAAATTTGCGTGGGGCAGAGCGAGGGTAACGAGGTGCGCAATCTGCTGGTTTACGAGATGGGGCCCAACAACGAGCCGATGAAGGTGATTTTCGCGAAGCGCGGGGTTTTGGAGAAGGATGATCGGCTGAAGCGCCTGATTTTGAGGCTTTTTGAAGTGCGATGGGAGCAGCGGGACGAGAAATTCCCGGGGGATCTGCGGCGGATTCATCAGGGAATCACGATCGACAGCATCCCGCTGATCATTTCCTACAAGGAGCTTCAGGAGCGTTCCAAAAAGGAACGCAAGCTCAGCAGCATGACGGTGGAGGAACTCATCAAACGCTCGGGGGCGGAGGATGCACCGGAGGCGGACCGGTTGAAGAAGCAGAGCGAGGTGCGCACGGAGGTGAGTCGGCGATTTGCGATGGCGCTCAGCGCACTGGTGCTGGCGCTGGTTGGAATTCCCCTGGCGGTGACGGCGCAGCGCAAGGAGACGGCGGCCGGGTTTCTGATGAGTATGGTGTTGGGCTTCCTCTATTTCATTTTGATGAGTGCGGCGCGAAGTGCGAAGCCGCAGTGGCACCCCGAGTGGCTCATGTGGATTCCGAATGCGCTGTTTCTCGGATTTGGGGCGCTGTTTTTCCTGCGCCTGGCGCGCCGTTGAGCCGAGCCCCGAGGCACCGTATGGGATGGGTTTCGCCAGGAGCCGCGCACGGCTCAGCGGCTGGCCTTGGCGAGATGGGATTTGTACATCTCCAGTGCGGCATCGCGCGCCACGGAGTGGTCGAGCATGGGCAGGGGGTAGCCTTTGGCGAGGGGGATGCCCGGGGTGGGAGGCCCCTTGAATCGGACGGGAGGGACATCGCGAAGTTCAGGGATCCAGCGTTTGATGTAGAGGCCGTCGGGATCAAAGCGTTCGCTTTGGGTCCAAGGGTTTTGGATCCGGAAGTACGGGGCTGCATCGGTGCCCGTGCCCGCACTCCACTGCCAGCCACCGTTGTTGGAAGCGATCTCCCCATCGAGAAGGTGCTGCATGAACCAGGACTCCCCCTGGCGCCAGTCGAGGTGCAGATCCTTGGTGAGGAACATGGCAACGATCATGCGGACTCGATTGTGCATGAATCCGGTTTCGAGGAGTTGGCGCATCCCGGCGTCGACGATGGGAAAACCGGTCTGGCCGTGGGACCAGCGTTCGAAGGCGGCGGGATGGTTTTTCCACGGCAGCCCGCGGTAGGCGGGGGAGAATTCGACCTCGAGCACCTCGGGCCAGTGCCAGAGGACTTGGAAGTAGAATTCTCTCCAGCAGAGTTCGTTGATGAAGGTCTGGAGGGACTGCCTTTGGAGGAGCGTGGCCCCTTCCATGCGCTGCAGTACGGCGGCGTACACGCGGCGGATGGAGAGCAGTCCGAAGCGCAAATCTTGGGAGATGCGGGAGGTGCTTTCGGCTCCCGGAAGATCTCGGGAGGCTGCGTACGAAGGGCCTGAGGTGGCGAGAAAATGATCGAGGCGTTTGCGCGCCGCGTGTTCGCTGGCTTCCGGGAGCGAGGCGGAGTGGCGCGTGCTAAGGGGAGGGAGGTTCCACGTCTCGAGGGACGGGAGTGGAAGGCCCTGCGGAAGTTCAACTGGTGTTGGTGCTTGCAGCCGTGCTGGAGGCGCAGGGAGCGGGCTTGGTTTGGGAAGTTTGGACCAGGCGCGAGAGTAGGGGGTGAAAACGCGGAAGGGCGAACCGGAGCCCGTCAGAACCTCGTCGCGTTCGTGGAGTGCGGCGTCTTTGAAGAGGTGGAGTTCGACGCCGAGTTGGCGTGTGACTTCGGCGAGTCGTTTCTCGGTGGCGCGGCCAAAAGGGTCGGGGTCGCGGTTGGCGAAGAGTGCGGAGGCGCCGGAGGCACGCAGGAGTTTTTCGAGCTGCGTCGTGGCATCTCCCTGCAGGAGAAGGAGGTCACTTCCTGCGTCGCGCAGGGATTGTCTGAGGCTCGCGAGCGCATCGCAGAGAAAGTGTTGGCGCAGCGGGCCGGTCCAGCGGTGGTGCTGTTTCCACTGGCTGAGGATGTAGACGGGCAGGACCTGGTCAAAACGCGAGGAGGCGGCGTGGAGGGCGGGATTGTCGTCGAGGCGCAGGTCGCGCCTGAACCAGTGGATAGCGAGGGCCATGAGGCTTGGCGTTCGGGGAGTGCGGAGGGTTGGGAGGGAAGAGGCAGGGTCAAGGCTGCTGGAGGGCCTCGTTCACGGCGGCCTCCCATCTTCCGTAGTCGTTGCCGTGGTCTTGGTTGAGGAGGACCTTCAACACGTTCGCGGCGGTTTCCCGCATGGGGTGCTGGGGGGTGCGCAGCGCGGTCAGCAGGATGCGCAGCTTGACCTCCTTGGGCCGGTTGAGACTTTCGGCGACAATGTGTTCGTGAAATCCGGGGGCGATCTTGAGGTTTTGGATGTAGGGGATGACGTCGAGGTAGTCTTTGTCGGAAAGCAGGTTAATGATGTGCGGCACGGCGGCGTTCTGCCCTTCCGGGGGAAGGTTGGGGATCTGCTGGAGGAGAAGCTTGGCGATGGTGTTGTGGTCGGCTTGGGAGCGCAGGAGTTCGTCGATTTTCATCTCCCAAGGGGGAGTGGTCAGGGTGACGCCCTCCTTGGCGGGCGGCGTCTTCGGGGCGGGCGAGGCGGTGGTGGGCGGGGGAGCGGGGGCCGTGGGTTCGACGGGAGCGGAGGGAGATTCCAGCGCACTGGGCTGGCCTTGAGCCGCCGGAAGGGAGGTGTCGATCGGGCGGAGGACATACCAGATCAAGGTTCC
>JBEBAG010000184.1:0-3952 GCA_041159065.1 Verrucomicrobiota bacterium
GTTTTTGAGGAACTCCTTGTGACCGGGAGCATCAATGATGACGTAGGCGCGTTTGTTGGTGCGGAACTGAATCTGCGTGGTGTCGATCGTGATGTTCTGCTCCTGCTCCTCCAACAGCGCATCCAACAAAAACGCGTACTCAAACTCCATCCCCTCCTCCGCGCAGGCCTTCTGGATCTGCTCCACCTTCCCCTCCGGGAGCGAATGCGTGTCGAAGAAAATGCGCCCAATCAGCGTCGACTTGCCATGGTCCACATGACCGACAAACACCACACGCAAACGCCCCGACTGGCCGGGCGCGACAGAAACGGAAACGGAAGATACGGATGACATCGAATGAAAAAGAAGTGATGGATTTTGGAAGGAAACCCGCCCGGCGACGCCCCACTCGGAGGCCGCGCCGGCACGGGCACGGGACGAACTCGCGCTGGCTTACATGAACCCCTTGGCCCGCAGCTTCTGCATCGCGTTGCGTTCGTGGTGGTCCTGCGCACGCCCTGCCCGCTCGCTCGTCTTGGTCACCGCCAACTCGTCGATGATCTTGTCGATCGTATCCGCCTCGCTCTCCACCGCCCCCGTGATCGGCCAGCAACCCAGCGAACGAAACCGATACCGCTTCCCGTCCTTGCCCGGCCGCGCAAAGTACATGTGCGGAATCGGGATCCCCTCCCTCTGGATGTAGAGCCAGATGTCGCGCTCACTCCAGTCCAGCAGAGCCTGCACCCGAACGTGCTCCCCAGCCGCGCACGACGTCGTGAACTGATTCCAAAACTCCGGCGGCTGATCCTTGTAGTCCCACTCGAAATCCTTGTTCCGCGGCGAAAAATACCGCTCCTTCGCGCGCGTCGGATCCTCATCCCGCCGAATCCCCGTGATCAGCGCACTCCACTGGTGCTCGGCCATCACCTGCTGCAGCGCCGCCGTCTTCAACTCGTGCGTCACCGTCACCGGATCCGCCGTATCATACCCAATTGGTCCACGCTCCGCATACGCCCCGCGCCCCGCCCGGGCGTCCTCGTTGATTTTCACAATCAAATCCAGCCTGTGGTACTCCACCGCCCAGTCCCGGTACGCCAGCATCTCCGGAAACTCGTAGGTCGTGTCGATGTGCAGCAACGGGTACGGAATGTGCCCTCCAAACGCCTTGCGCGAGAGCCAGATCAGCACGTTCGAGTCCTTCCCCATGCTCCACGGCATGCACAGGTTCTTGAAGTGATGGTACGCCTCCCGAATCAAAAACACGCTCTGCGCCTCCAGCGCGTCCAGATGCGCCGCGTCCGAGCGGCTGATCTTCTCCGGAAAAAACGCGGGCGATCCGCCCGGAGCGGGTGCCGGATATTGCTTCATGTAAGCCGGATGCGACGCGTAGTCCGGCAGGGTCAGTTCTGATGCACTCATGGATAAGATAAAATTTCGCCTTCCTTCACGCGGCCCCACTCCCGGCTCCCCTCAGAGCCCCTTCCCCAAAAAGGTGTGAATCCCGCACTCCGTCTTCCCAAAACCCGTCCAGCGCCCCGCCCGCTCATTCTCCCCATCCCCCGAGGGCGCCGTGCACGGCTGGCATCCAATCGAGCGATACCCGCGGTCATGCAAAGGATTGTACGGAATCCCCTTCCGCTTCAAATACTCCCACACCGCCTCCTTGCTCCACGCCACCATCGGGTTGAGCTTCAAAATGTACCGCTCCGAAAGCGCGTCAAAAAGGTAGAGCTCCAAAATCCGCGCCCCCTGCCGCGTGTCGCTCTGCTGACGCCGCACCCCGGTGATCCAAACCGAGAGCTCCTGCAACTTCCGCTGCAGCGGCTCCACCTTCCGAATCTGACAGCACGTGTCCGGACGGCTCTTCCACAACTCCCCACCAACCTCCCGCGCCTGCTGCTCCAACGTCACCTCCGGCTCCACCCGCTCAATCCGAATCCCCCAGAAACGCTCCAGCCGCTCCCGCAGCTCCAGCGTCTCCGAAAACAACAGCCCCGTGTCCAAAGTGAACACCGGCAACTTCAATCCCGCCTCCACCGCGTGATCGATCAGCACCAACCCCGCCCCCTGAAAACTCGTTCCGACCGCCGCCCTCGCCCCAAAACGCCCCCACACCCATCCCAGCACCTCCGCCAGCGAAGCCTTCTCCAGCTCCTCGCTCAGCGCGCGCACCGACTCCGCATGAAATTCTTTTGGATCCACGGACATAAACCCCGACAATTCCCATCGGATTTAGCGAGTATGCCGGGAGCGCCGCCCCCAAGGCAACCCCAATCTCGCCCCACTCCACTTTCCCCCGCTTCCTCCGTGCATTTTCGCTTCCCTTGGAAATGATGGCCGTCTCATGCCTTTTCGCGCTCTGGGGCTCGCCCCACTCCTCCTTCAAGCCATTCAGGAAGCCGGCTACTCCGAACCCACCCCCATCCAGTCCGCCGCCATCCCCGAGATCCTCGCCGGACACGACCTCATCGGCATCGCCCAGACCGGCACGGGAAAAACCGCCGCGTTCACCCTTCCCCTGCTCCACCGCCTCGCCGCCTCCCCGGTCAACCCCGCACTGCCCCCGGCCACTCGGGCTCTCATCCTCGCCCCCACCCGCGAACTCGTCGTCCAAATCCAAGACAACGTCCGCGCCTACGCCAAACACCTGCCGCTCGGTATCGCTACCGTCTTTGGCGGCGTCGGGGAACGCCCCCAGATCCAGGCACTCCGCGCGGGCACCGAACTCATCATCGCCACCCCGGGCCGTCTCCTCGACCTGCTCGGCCAGCGCGCCGGCAACTTCTCGCGCCTCGAATGCCTCGTGCTCGACGAGGCCGACCGCATGCTCGACATGGGCTTCCTGCCCGCCATCCGCCGCGTCGTGGCGGCGTTGCCCAAAAAACGCCAGACCCTCCTCTTCTCCGCCACGCTCTCCAAGGAAATCGAGAACCTCACCCACGAATTCCAACAGAAACCCAAAACCGTCCAGATCGGTCGCCGCTCCAACCCCGCCGAGACCGTCACCCAGTTCGTCTACGAGGTGCCGCGCCATCTGAAAATGGCCCTGCTCTCCCACCTCCTCCTGGACCCAAAAATGGACACCGTCCTGGTGTTCACCCGCACCAAGCACGGGGCAGACCGGATCGCCCGCCGGCTCGAAGGCTCGGGCGTCAAGTGCGCCACCCTGCACGCGAACCGTTCCCAGAATCAGCGCCTCCGAGCCCTAGCTGACTTTCGCTCCGGCGCCGTACGCGTCCTCGTCGCCACGGACATCGCCGCCCGCGGCATCGATGTGGATGGCATCTCCCACGTCGTGAACATGGACTTCCCAATGCACCCCGAGGACTACGTCCACCGCATCGGGCGCACGGGGCGCGCCCAGTCCATCGGGGATGCCATCAGTTTTGTGAGCGAAGACGACTACGCCGCGCTCAAATCCCTCGAGCGGTTCATCGGACGCGGCATCGTGCGCAAGCGGGCCGAGGGCTTCGACTACGAGGTCCCCGCCCCAATCCGCGAGTCCGAAGGGGAACGCCCCCCCCGCGGGCCGCGCCCCTCCCGCCCGCCGCGCTCCGGCGGCGGAGGCGGAGGCCGTGGAAGTGGCGGCCCGGGAGGCTCCGGAAACGGGGGAAGCCGGCGCGGCCCGGGGGGCCCCTCCCGGCGCGGTCGGCGCTAGTCTGCCGTTCCACCGCAAGACCGGGCGATGCAGCTCCGGCCTTTCATCTGGCAAAATCTCCAACCTACCCGAGCGCGCCAGATTCTGACCTTGGGATTCAGAAGCTCGGGTTCGCCCAAAGAAACGAAAAAGCCGTACCCTTTCAGGTACGGCTTTTTTTGAGTGCCCGAGATCAGGTGCACCTCCGGCCCCCTCACTTCGGGGCATTGGGAATGGGGAGCGTTAGTGCCCGGAGCTTGAAAGCGAAACGGGCTTATACCCCCCTCGCGCACGGAACCAACCGATCAACCCGAGGTAGCAGACCAGCATGAATGC
>JBEBAG010000185.1:0-2634 GCA_041159065.1 Verrucomicrobiota bacterium
CGCGAGGTGTGCGTCTGCACCGTCCAGAAACTGATGCCTAGCTGATCGGCGATTTCCTTCTGAAGAAAGCCCTTCGCGAGCAAGTCCAACACCTCGGATTCCCGTGGCGAAAGCGTCGCCATTGCCTCCGCCCCCGGATCACTCGTCGTCACCGGTTTCTGGAAGGTCTGCACCACGAGGCGCGCAATGTTCGGCGTCATCGGCGCGCCCCCCGCGGCCACCTCGCGGATCGATCGGGAAAGATCCGCCGCACGGACCGGTTTCAACAAAAACCCGCTCGCCCCCGCCGCCAGCGACTCGAAGACCGCATGCGTATGGTCATGCACCGTGAGCATCACGATCTGCGTCTTCGGGAGCGCCTCCTTCAATCTGCGCACGCACTCGACTCCATCCATTCCCGGAAGGCGGATGTCCATCAGCACCACGGCCACCGCCCGCTTGGGGATCTCCTCCAGCGCCTCCTCGTCCGTCGCATAGCAGCCCGCGCAGGCCATGCCATCCATGCGCTGGAGCATGGCCTCGAGCGTGCGGCGCAATCCGGCGTCATCCTCCACCACTGCGACCAAAAGAGTCTTGTCCGGCTGGTTCATGGGGAAACGGGGTTCAAGGGAAGGGTGAAGGTGACCGAGGTTCCCGAACCGGGACGGGACTCCCGGTGAAAACGGCCTCCGAGCTTTTCGACACGGTTCCTCATATTTGCCGATCCGCGGTTCTCTCCAAGCTCGGGAGAGTCGGCAAAACCGCACCCATCATCGGACACCGTCAGGACGAGTTCCTCCGCGCTCACGCCCACCCTCAGGGTGACCTGCCGAGCCGAGCCGTGCTTCACCGCGTTGTGGATCGCCTCCTTCGCCGCTAGGAAAATCTGATGCCTTTGACGCGAGCTCAGCCCCACTTCGGGAAGCGCTGGAGGCACATCGAGACGGAACCGGATCCGGGCCAAGCTCAAATAATCCTGCGCGAACCGAGCAAGATACCCCACCAAATCCTCCGCAGAATCATGCTCGGGATTGATGGCCCACACGATCTCGTCGAGCTTTCGACCGGCCGCATGCGCACGCGCCCCAATCTCCTCCAACTGCGTGCGGTGCAAGGCGTCCCCCGGGCTGTCCATGTGGGCCAACTCGCTCAGCATGGCAATTTGGGCCAGTCCGGCGCCGAGTTCGTCGTGAATGTCCTGCGCGATCCGGGCACGCTCCGACTCGAGCGCGCGCTCCCGTTGCAACTCGGCAAGCTTCCGCTGCATTCGCTGCCTGGTCACGCGCCGAACCGCGAGGGCGACCCCTCCGACCGCGCCCCCCGCCCCCAGCAGCCAGATCCAAGGCCGCTGCCAAAGCGGTGATTGCACGACCAGCTGCATTTCCACCACCCGCCCCAAGGGCTCGCCCGAAGGCCGGGTGGCAACCATTTGGAACCGGTACATCCCGGGACGAAGAAAGCGATACGTGGCCACCGCCGGGGCCGCCGACCCGATGCTGTAGCACTCCCGCCACTGTACCCGCAATCTCTCCCCCGCCCGCACGAAAACACCCTTTGCAAGTGGCATCTGCCAAATGCAATACGCGTGCTCACTCGAATCCCGCAGCACGAGGGCAAGTCGTCCCGCCCCTCCCGGCAACGGCTCCACCAGCGCCATCTCCGGCTTGGATCCTCCGCGCCGCCAACCCTCAGGAACCCCAAGCCTATCCCCAAGATCCACCCCGGCGCTCACGGGAAACTCCGAGCGCCTCCGCTGCCCGTCCGTCCCCAAGACCTCCAGCTGCACATCGCTCAACGCGTAAACTCCGAGCACGGGGTCTGTCCCCCCGGAGACGAACTCCAGATAGGCACGCTCCGCCCGCGAGGGCGCCACCGTCTCCAAGGTCCGAAGATCGAATGCGGCATCCTCCACCCGGCCGCGCCATCCCTGACTGGTTCCCCGCATCAATGTGTGAGAAGCCCCCACCTCCAGTCCCTCGGCATCCACGAAGTGCACCACCGCCCGCATGTGGGCCGGAGGATCCTGCCAGTCCGCATCGAACCCCTCGATCCGATACCGAACCCGCGCGGCCTCCTCCCCGGAGGGCATGGATCCAAACCGGATCTCCAGGTCACGCGTCCCATTCGGCACCTGCAACGCACGCCCCTTCGGCACCCGAGCTTCCTCCCCATCCAAGAGCACCGCGTTCACCTCCATTCGCGCACCGGACTCCATCCCAGCCGCTCGCCACGCCATCCAAAGCCACGCCAAGCCTGTCACAAAATGGGTTCGGGTTACGCGACGCGCCATCGGGCCGAATGATAACCGGCGCGCCCCATCCCTACCATGCCTTTGGGATCCCAACGGAGCGGGAGCGGGTCCATGCCCCCCTCGAGCGCATTCCTCGAGCCCTCTGCCTCCTCCGGTCGGTCGGGCGGAGCCCTCCGTTGCCCTCGGTGCGGCACGGTGCCTCCCCTTCCTGAGCCCGTGGATGCTCACTTTGCGTTTGCATCCTCCCCCTTCCGCTGGGACTTTCGCCTCCTTTGAGAACCGCCTATGAGCACCACGCGTCGAGTTGTCATCACCGGAATGGGAATCCAAACCCCTTTGGGCTGCGATCTACACACCTTCTGGAACAACCTCACCAACGGAGTCAGCGGAATCAAACGCATCAC
>JBEBAG010000186.1:0-3328 GCA_041159065.1 Verrucomicrobiota bacterium
GGACTTCCCTAGCGCCCTTCCCCCCCGCCCCGCTACGCTCGCCCGATGCTCTCCCTGTCTGCCGCCCTCGCGCTTGTCGCAGAAAAACTCGCCCACGCTCGCCTCCCCCTCCCCCCGCCCATCCCCCTCAACGAGGCGGCCGGCCGTTTTCTCGCCCACGACCTTCTCGCCCCGGAAAATCTCCCCGCCTTCGACCGCTCCGCCATGGATGGTTATGTCATCCGCTCCGACGACCCAAGCCCCAGCTTCGCCATCACCCAGATCCTCCGCCCCGGCCAACCGCCCGCCCCTCCCATCCCTCCCGGGAATGCCGCGCGCATTTTTACCGGCGCCCTCCTGCCCCTCGGCGGTCCCTACCAAGTCATCCCTCAGGAAAACACCACCGCTCAGGATCATCTCCTCCGCATCCACACCCCCACCGACCGCCCGTGGATCCGCTTCCAAGGCGAGGACGCCAAGGCAGGCCAACTCCTCCTCTCCAGGGGAACCCCACTGCGCGCAGGCGAACTCTCCCTCCTCGCCTCCCTCGGCGCCACCCTCGTCCAAACCACCCCCCTCCCCCGCGTTCTTCATCTGACCACCGGCGACGAACTCGTGCCCCCCGGACAGCCCCCCAACCCAGGCCAGATCCGCGATTCCAACTCCACCCTCCTCCACGCACTGCTCCACTCCGGCGGCGCACAACGCGTCCACCACACGCACGTCCCCGACTCCCTCGAAGCCCTCGTCCACGCCGTCCACGCGCAGCCCGCGGACGCGTGGGATGCCCTCCTCCTTTCCGGCGGCGCCAGCGTCGGCGATTACGACTTCGGCGCACGCGCCCTCCGCTCCCTCGGATTCACCCTCCACTTCGAGCGCCTCAACCTGCGCCCGGGAAAACCGCTCATCTTCGCCACCCGCAACCACCAACTCGCCTTCGTCCTGCCGGGCAATCCCGTCTCGCACTTCGTTACCTACCACCTCGTCATCCAGCGCGCACTGGATGCGCTCGCCGGGGTCGAACGCGGCTGGCAAACCCTGCAGCTTCCCGTCACCCACTCCTATCCGCTCAAGCCCGACGCCCGCGAAACGTGGTGCCCCGCGCGCATCTTGGCCTGCTCGGGGACGCTCCATGTCGCGCCCCTTCCATGGCAGAGTTCCGGCGACGTGAGCGGTCTTGCCCGCGCCAACGCACTCTTGAAAGTCGCCCCGGGAGAACGCATTCCAGAGGACGGCTTTCCGGCCGAATGCCTTCCCCTCTTCGACCTCTAACCCCGACGCACCCGCAACCCCTCGCCCATGGAACCCTCCTCCTCTTCTTTCTCCCACCTCGACGCCTCCGGTTCGGCGCGCATGGTGGACGTCGGAGCCAAGCCTGAACAGCGGCGCATTGCCCAAGCCTCCTGCCGCGTCCTCTGCGCCGCCTCCACCATCGCGGCCCTCCGTCAGCAAGCGCTTCCCAAAGGCGACGTACTCACCATCGCCAAAATCGCGGGCATCCAGGCCGCCAAGCGCACCGACGCCCTCATCCCCCTCTGCCACTCGCTCCCGCTCTCCAGCGTCGACATCCAATTCCACGTGGGGGATTGCGAAATCACCATCGAGACCACCGCCGCCACCACCGCCAGAACCGGGGTCGAAATGGAAGCCCTCACGGCCGCAAGCATCGCTTCTCTGACCATTTACGACATGTGCAAGGCCGTCGACAAATCCATGGTGATCTCCGATCTGCGCGTCACCCACAAATCCAAGTCATGATTCCCCAACCCCTCCGAGTCGCACGACTCACCCTCAGCGACCGCGCCAGCGCCAAGGTCTACGCCGACCTCAGCGGCCCCGAGATCGAACGCGTCTTCGCCCAACTCTGCTCCCTCCCCGTCGAGTGGATCACCGAGGTCCTTCCCGATGAACTCCCCCAGATCACCGCGCTCCTGCGCCGCCTCTGCGACGACGTGGGTTGCCACCTCGTGCTCACCACCGGCGGCACCGGCCCGTCCCCCCGGGACGTGACCCCCGAGGCCACGCGCGCCGTCCTCGAACGCGAACTCCCGGGCTTCGGCGAAGTCATGCGCCTGCGCTCCTTCGACAAGGTCCCCACCGCCATTCTCTCCAGGGCCACCGCCGGCACCCGCGGCCGCTCCCTGTTGGTGAATCTGCCGGGAAATCCCAAGGCCATCTCCGAGTGTCTGCCCCTCGTTTTCCCGGCAATTCTCGAAGCGATCAAACACCTCCACGGCGGCTGACCGCTTCCATTTGCCGGCGCCTTCCTCAGTAGGGCATCAGCAACTTCCCCTCGTTCAACCAGTTCTCCGAGGCCCGGAGCACGTTCTGCTGCCCGTCTGTCTTGATGGTCAGCCCCTCCAAGGTTTCATCCTTCGCATCCCCGCTCACACGCACCACGATCGCCACCTTCCCGCTCCAGACCCCCCCCTTCTCGGAACGCTTCGCGCTGTATTTTCCATCGGCTGAAGCAGGTCCATCAAAGACCAAAGGCCAGCGCGCATTATCCGAGTCATTGAGGTTGGCCATGTATCCCCAGTGATTCTCCCCCTCCCCCAATTTCCCACGTTCCCCCTCGCCCGCCTCGGCTCGGGTACGGGTCCAAGCAGACCCTTTGACCTTAAAATCTTTCTTTCCAGGAATATAGCCCTGCGCCCCCTCCTCTTGAGCGAGCAGCTTTGAAAAAGCCGCCGCCGCAGTCTCGCCCGTTGGAAACATGCCCTCGTGATCCCGCGAATAGCCGCGCAATCCCAGGTAGATGTTGCGCGCATTCGAGATCGCCTTCGTCCGATCCGCCACCTCCAACGCCACCCCAATCGCCGAGGGCGCAAGGGTCGCCAGAATTCCAATGATCGTGATGACCACCAGCAGCTCAATGAGCGTAAATGCGTTCCGCCTGTCGTTTTTCAGTTTCATAATAGTTTTTGGATGAGGGACTTCCAAGATAGCGACCCCATGGTCTCCTTTCTTGTTTGGTCCCGCTTCTTTCCCCTATCGACCGGGCTCCGCCCAACCCCTCACGCAAAGCCGCACAAAAAAAACGCACCCGGGATCCGATATCCCGAGTGCGTCCAAAAACCGCAGCGCCCTTCCGCAACGAAGGATCTGGCGGATCCCCCTTACCGGGTGATCCGACGCGTGCCGTCACCCGAAATCAGCATCCGCACGCGCTCTCCAATCATAAACCGTTCGCCCCGATCTTCCTGGACCACCGACCAAGTCTGACCCGAGGCCGTGCGCACCATGATCTCCACCCCGCGCGCCGAAGTCGCCCCCTTCCCCACTTCATTCCCCAACAACCCTCCAGCCACCGCTCCTCCCACCGCGCTCAACATCGAGGCCTTGCCCT
>JBEBAG010000187.1:0-4460 GCA_041159065.1 Verrucomicrobiota bacterium
TCCAGCTCCGCAAGGCTCACGCCATGCGGCGGCCCCTCCTCCCCTGGATCCAGCCCGGGATCCAAATAGAAGATCGCCAGCAAATGCCCGCCGGGACGCAGCACCCGCCATACCGCTTCGACATAGGCCTCCCGGAAGGCCGGCGCGATCGCGCAAAAACACGTGTGTTCCCACACCCAGTCAAACCCGGCCCCCTCCCATCCCTCGGGGAGCGCAAACAAATCCCCCTGCTCAAAACGCACCCCCGCAACGCCCCCCAAACGCCGCGCTCCCGCCACGGCGCTCGGCGCCACATCCAACCCCACCACCTCCCGCACCGCCGCGCCCATGGCAATCGCCCGCACGTCGTGTCCCATCCCGCAACCGGGAACCAGCACGCGCCCGGCAAAGAGCCCGTCCGCCAGCGCAGCGGCCAACTCCGGGGCGGGCGTGCCTTTGTCCCAAGGGGTGTTCCCCTCCCGATAACGCTGTTCCCAGTCGGTCATCCCAGCCTCCTCCACACGGTGGCCTCCGCCACACTCCACTGAAACTTGCGCGCATGCTCCCGGATCAGGAAGGGCAGATCCCGCCGCATCTCCAACGCAAAGTCCCCCGCCAACACCCGGCCCAGCCCGTCCAGCGTCCGCACCGCCCCCCCCTCCCGCTCCGTTCCTCCCAGCCAGTGCGTTTGCGGCGTGTACTCGCTCATCCATGTATACGGCGAGGTGACCACCAACTGCCCCCCGACTCGCACCCACTCCCGCGCCCGCCGCAGGCAACGCTCCGGATCCCCCAGCCGATCAATCAGATTTGCCATCAACACCACGTCAAACTTCCCGAGCCCCTCCCGCAGCTCCTGCGCATCTCCCCGCTCAAAACGCACCCGCCCAGGCTCCACCCCCTCCGGACGCCGCGCCACCAGCCGCGTCCCAAGCTCGCCCTCGTCCGCGCGAAAATAGGGCAACTCCCCTTGAACGCGGACCGCCTCCGCCGCGTCTACGAAGCGCTGCGAATAATCCACCCCCACCACCTCCCCACAGTCCCGCGCCAACTCGAAACTCGAACGCCCCACCGCACACCCGAGGTCGAGTGCACGCCCCCCCGCAACCCGCCGTGCATCCACACACTCCCTCACGCACCGCACCGCGTACCCCAACGCCTCCCGGGGCCCGAATGGGTACGGCAACACCTCCGCTTCGCTCCCGTAGTGAAAAAGCAGATACTCGTTCAATAGCCGGTCCGTCTCATACGGGTTGCCAGATTTTTCCAGCCCTGGCTGCGGAGAAGTTGCGGTGCGCATCCCCCCTAGGCTAGACATCCTTGCACCCCCCGGCAACCGCTCTCCCCAAGGCCGCTTCCGCGGAGCCTCCCAGTCCCCATGCTTTGGAAAGTCTCCAACCGTGTTCTTGATTTGAGCCAACGCGCCCTCCTCATGGGCGTGCTCAACGTCACCCCGGATTCCTTCTCCGACGGCGGCTCCTGGAGCGATCCCGAACGCGCCATTGCTCACGGACTCCAAATGGTCCGCGAAGGAGCCGATCTCATCGACATCGGTGGCGAATCCACCCGCCCGGGCGCGTCGGAGGTCTCGGAGGAGGAGGAATGGAACCGGGTGCGGCCCGTCCTCGAGGGCCTGCGCGCACACTCCCGCGCGCTCCTCTCCATCGACACCCGCAAACCCGCCGTCGCGCGCGCCGCACTCCAGGCCGGCGCCTCCGTGGTGAACGACGTCGGGGGCCTCCAGGATCCCGCCATGCGCCGCCTTCTCGCCGAGACCGGCGCGGGGGCCATCGCCATGCACATGCAGGGAACTCCCGCGACGATGCAGCACCACCCCTCCTACGGGGATCTCCTGGCGGAAGTGCGCGCGTTTTTTCTCGCCACCCTCGAGGCCTGCGCCGCCGAGGGCGTCGCCGCCGAGCAGATCCTGCTCGACCCGGGAATCGGCTTTGGAAAAACCCTCCAGCACAACCTCCAACTGCTCGCCGCCCTCGACCAACTCCCGGTCCAAAACCGGCCCCTTGCGCTCGGAGTGTCCCGCAAATCGTTCCTCGGCAAAATCCTCGACAGCCCCGCCCTGGAGGACCGCTCCTGGCCCACCGTCGCCCTCACCAGTTACGCACGCTCCCGGGGTGTGGTGCTCCTGCGCGTCCATGAAGTCCTGCCCAACGCGCATGCGCTGCGCATGACCGAGGCCATCCTCAACGAAGGTGCCGCATGAATTCCGCGGATGCCCTCGCCTTCGCCTCGGCCCACTGGCGCGATGCCATTGAAATCGCGCTGCTCTGGCTGGCCACCCATCAGGTCTGGATCCGCCTGCGCGAAACCCGCGGCATCCGCGCCCTTCTGGGTATCCTGGTCGGATCGCTCTCCGTGCTCCTGCTGTCGAAGGTGCTGCACCTCCCCGTGCTCGACTGGCTGCTGCGCAACGCCGCGGCCCTCGCGCTCCTCTCCCTCGTCGTCATCTTCCAACCCGAACTCCGCCGCGTCGCCACCACCCTCGGCGAAAGCCCCCTCTTCTCCCTCGGCCGCCAAAACCGCGAAACCGTCCAGATCCTCGGCGAACTCACCTTCGACCTCGCCAACCGCCAGCTCGGGGCACTCATCGCCATCGAACGCGATCTCCCCCTCGACTCCTGGGCCGAAAGCGGCGTTCCTCTCGACAGCCTCCTGAGCTCCGAACTGGTCGTCTCCCTCTTCCATCCCAAAACCCCCCTGCACGACGGCGGACTCATCCTGCGCGGCGAACGCCTCCTCTCCGGCGCCTGCATCTTCCCCATCACCCAGCGCACCGACCTCGACCGCAACCTCGGCCTCCGCCACCGCGCCGGCCTCGGACTCAGCGAGGAAACCGATGCCATCATCATCATCGTCAGCGAGGAAACCGGCGTGGTTTCCCTCTGCCACAACGGCGCGATCGAACGCGATTTCGATCCCACCTCCTTCAAAGCCCGCCTCGCGGAACTCCTCGCCCTCTCCAGAGATGAACAAGCCGCCGCAGAGTAACCCCGCCCTCACCCAACTCGGGACCCTTCTCTTCGCCCTCGTCCTCTGGTTCCTCATCCGCCAGAACGCGGCCCAACCCGATTCCCACCCGCGCCCCGCCGAGACCTCCGCGCCCCTCCGGGTGCGCTGAACCCCGGCCGCCTACCGCGCGGGGCCAGGGCCCCGCCGCCCCAGCGACACTTCAAGCCCCGAGGCAATCCGGGCCAGCACCTCCGGATACAGCGCGTGTTCGGCCTCTTGAATCCGGGCATGCAAGGATTCCGGCGTATCCCCCTCCAACACGGGCACCTCCCGCTGCGCAATCACCGGCCCCGTATCCATCCCCGCATCCACCCAGTGCACCGTGCAGCCCGACACCTTCGCCCCGGCCTCCACCGCCTGCTTCCAAGCCCGCAACCCGGGAAACGCCGGGAGCAACGAGGGATGAATGTTCACGATCCGCCCGCCAAACGCCTCCAAAAGCGGCGCTTTGATCATCCGCATGTACCCCGCCAGCACCACGAGTTCCACCCCAGCCTCCACCAACATCCCCACCAAGCGTTCCTCCAACTCCGGCTCCAACTTCGTCTTGTAAGCCGACTCCGGCAACGCCTCCGCCCGCACCCCCAACTCCCGCGCGTACCCCAGAATCCCCGCCCCGGCCATATCCGACACCACGATCCGCACCTCCGCATCAAGGCGCCCCGCCCCGATCGCCTCCGCAATCGCCCGAAAATTCGATCCCTTCCCAGACCCCAGCACCCCCAACCGCAGGGGGCCCGTGCTCGTTTCACGCATCTTGTTCATCGCTGTGTGGATCCCTTTCGTTTCCGCCTCAAATGCCCACGGTGCCGGGGCTTCCCATCGCCAGCTTGCGCACCACCGCCGTCGTGCTCTTGCCGGGCACCAAGGCCAGAATCTCCACCTCCGCCCCCACCTCCCGCATCGCCCCACGCTCCTCCGCATCCAGCGAGTCCGGCGTGTAGTCCCCCCCCTTCACGTACACGTGCGGTCGCACCGAGCGAATCACCTCCGTCACCCGCGGCGTGTGAAAAAGCGTCACGTAATCCACGCAGCCCAAGGCCGCCAGCACCTCCGCCCGGTCCGCCTCCGGGTTGATCGGACGCTCCGGCCCCTTCAACGCACGCACCGACCCGTCCCCGTTCAGCGCCACCACCAGCACATCCCCGCGCTCCCGCGCCGCCTGCAGGTAGCGCACATGGCCCACGTGCAGCAAATCAAAGCACCCATTCGTAAACACCACCCGCTTCCCCGCCGCTCGCAGCCGCGCCGATTCCTCCGCCAATTCCTGCACGGACATGATCTTTCTCTCGGACATCCCCCCACCCTAAACGCCGCATCCCCCCCACAGCAACCCGGCTCCGCTCCCCCCCCGCAACGCCCGCTCAGAACACCTCTCCAATCGTCGTCCCCTGATCCGTGATCGGAACCGGACGCGACACGTCCATCAGTTCCCTCGCAGGGGAAATCCCCAG
>JBEBAG010000188.1:0-5773 GCA_041159065.1 Verrucomicrobiota bacterium
ACCCTGCCCAGACCCGGCGCCACCCTCGCCGCGCACACCGGGCAGGAAGACCCCACCCCCCTCGTCGCCTTCTGGCAAAAGGGCGCCGGACGCACCGCCGCCATCGGCTTTCCCCTCGCCGGCCCTTTCTCGGAAAAAGCGCGCGCCTGGCCCGACTCTCCCAAACTCCTCACCTCCCTCGCCCAATGGTGCGCCGCTCCCGAACACCCGCCCGGCGCCGATGTTCGCACCCAAGTCCGAGGCACGACCCTCCAGGTCGACTTCTTTTACGAACCCTCCTGGGAGGAAACCCTGGCTGCCACGCCGCCCCTCCTGCGTACCCAGGACCAGCATTCGGAGCAGGTCACCGCCACCCCTTGGGAAAGGATGGCCCCGGGCCATTTCCGTTCGCAGATTCGGGTGGCTCCGGGGAGCCTCCTGCAGGGGGTGGTCCAGGCGGGCAAATCCGTTTTCCCATTCGGCCCCATCCTGATTCCCACCAATGCGGAGTGGATGAAATCCCCGGCCTCCCTCGCGGAAACCCGCGCTCTGGTGACCGCCACGGGCGGTTCGGAGCGGGTGGACCTCTCCGAATGCTGGGCTCCAACGGAATCCTCGCGCCGCGACCACGCGTTGCAGCCAGGGATCCTCGCGCTGCTGCTCGTGCTGGTGCTGATGGAAGCCCTCCATACCCGGGCCGGCTGGCACGAGAACCGAACCGGTTAAAACCCGCCACGGCACCGGCGGGAGCCTCCCTCCCGGGCTCCCAGCCGCTGGCAGCGCAACGCGCCATCCCGGCCCCTCCCCACGCCTCCGGCGTCGCAAAAACCCCCTCCCCTCCCGGAACACGCCCCGCCTATACTCCGCATTCATCCGCCTTCCCTCGCCATGCATCCCCTCAGCGCCCTCCTCCGCCTCATCCTCGCCTCCGCACTCCTGCCCGGCCTCGCCCGTGCGGAGTCCCCCCGCAAACCCAACCTCCTCATCGCCGTCGCCGACGACTGGTCCTTCGGCCACGCAGGCATCTACGGCTGCCGCTGGGTCAAAACCCCCGGATTCGACCGCGTCGCCAAGGAGGGCGTGCTCTTCACCCGAGCCTACACCCCCAACGCCAAATGCTCCCCCTCCCGAGCCGCCCTGCTCACCGGACGCAACCCGTGGCAACTCGGCGCCGCCGCCAACCACTGGCCCATTTTTCCCCCCGAATTCAAAACCTATCCCGAAGCCCTCGCCTCCCTCGGTTACCACGTCGGCATGACCGGCAAAGGATGGGGCCCCGGAACCGCCCAAAACCCCGAGGGCCGGAATCGCGAAATGGCGGGCAAACCCTTCCAGAAACGGACCGCCCCACCGCCCACCACGAAGATCAGCTCCAACGATTACTCCGCCAATTTCGAACAATTCCTCAGCGAGACCCCAGCCGACCAGCCCTGGTGTTTCTGGTACGGAGGCACCGAGCCCCACCGCGAATACGAATACGGCTCCGGCGTCGCCAAGGGCGGAAAACGCCTGAGCGACATCGACCGCGTGCCTGCCTTCTGGCCAGATAACGAGCAGGTGCGCAACGACATGCTCGATTATGCCCTCGAGATCGAACACTTCGATAAACACCTGCTCCAAATCCTCCAAATCCTCGAATCCAAAGGCCAGCTCGACCACACCTTCGTCCTCGTCACCTCCGACAACGGAATGCCCTTCCCCCGCTCCAAAGGTCAGAACTACGAAATCTCCAACCATCTCCCCCTCGCCGTCCGCTGGCCCGCCGGTATCCCCACCCCGGGACGCACCGTGGACGACTTCGTGAGCTTCATCGACTTGGCTCCCACCCTATTCGACATCGCCCAAATCCCCTGGGAAAAAACCGGGATGGCCCCGGCGACCGGCCAAAGCTTCCTGCCCCTCCTCCAATCCCCCAAAACCGGCCGGGTCGACCCCGCCCGCGACCACGTCGTCCTCGGTCGCGAACGCAACGATGTCGGACGCCCCGACGACGCCGGCTACCCCATCCGCTCCCTCATCCAGGGCGGCCTCCTCTACTCCCGCAACTTCGAACCCGATCGCTGGCCCACCGGAAACCCAGAGACGGGTTACCTCGACTGCGATTCCAGCCCCACCAAGACCGCCATTCTCCGCGCCCATCGCCAAAAGGTTTCCGACCCCTTCTGGGCCCTCTGCTTCGGCAAACGCGAGGCCGAGGAACTCTTCGACCTTCAGAACGACCCCGACTGCACGCACAACCTCGCTCAGGACCCCAACTACGCCCTCCTCAAGAAATCTCTGGGCGAGCAGCTCGCCACCGCGCTGCGCCAGCAAAACGACCCCCGTATCCTCGGACGCGGCGCGGAAATCGAGGCCTACCCCTACGCCAACCAAAAACACGTCGGCTTCTACAACCGCTTCATGAGCGGCTCCGCCACCCGCCAGTCCGTCGGGTTTGATCCCGACGACTTCGAGCCCGTCTCCAAATAGCGGGGGCTCAAACCCAGGAGCGTGAAACCCGCCGGGGCCCCCGCTCCCACCGCCCCCCATTCGCCCCGGGCGGAAGCCCTCGATCGCCCCGGGCGGAAGCCCTCGATCGCCCCGGGCGGAGCCCTGCACCTCCGCTCCGCCCGCGGATGCCCTCGGGCCACTTTCGCATCCCACCTTCCCGGAGCCCAACCCGCCCCTCCCCGAGAGGAATGTGCCTCCCTACTCCGGAACGTACTCCCAATGCTTCTCCAGCACTTCTCCCGTCAGACGATCCACCGCCAAATACACCCAGACCCGCGTTTCCCCCTCCTTCACAAAGCGCGTGAAATCCTGAGCCTGCTGGGGCAGCCGCCCAGGTTGCACGATCAAATCCACCATCAAATTCCACACCCTCGTTTGCCCCGCATCCGCCAGCGCCCGAATCACCGACTCCCGCAAACGCTGGTTCTTCTGGTCGCCCGGTAACGTGCTCAGAACCGAGTCGAGGTCCGCAGAATATCCCGTGAAATGCCACGAGATCTTGTCCTTCGCCGTCTTTGCCTGCGGGTTGCGGAGCTCCACGTCCGCCGAAGGCTGCACCACGCTGGTATACACCGGGTCGGTCGCTTTGTACTCCGAGTCACGCAAATCTCTGGCAAAAATCTTGCCCGCGAGTTCCGACACGTTTGTCAGCGGACCATTCCACATCTTGGTCCCCGTCGTCCTCGCCACCAGCGCCGCCGCGGCCAAGGTGGCCAGATTCCCATCCGCCACCAAGGGTCGCCCCGAGTAGGTCGCCTCGTCCCGCAGCGCCCCCTTGATCAGGGCCCGCAGCACCAACTCCTGCCGCGTATTCAAATCCACCTTCCCAGCCACCACCGGTTGCGTCGGCTCCTGCTCCGCCAGGCCCCCCCGGGCACTCTTCTCCGCCCACGCCGGCGGTTCCGTCAGACAGAACACATCCAGCAACCCCGCGTCACCCGTCTCCGGGGTGAAAAAACTCAGGCTCTTCCAAGGGCCCCCGCGGAAAGCATACCCCATCTCAGCCACCGAACGGAAAGGACGGTTCAACACCACCGGACGGGTGCCGGCCCCATCGGGTGTCTGCGAGCCCTTGGCTTTCGCCATGGGTAACCCATCGATCCCCAAATAATCCCCCGTCACGATCGCATACGCCCCAGCCGCCCTCCGAATCACATCATCCGGATCCGCATAGCATTGGGCGTACCGCCCCGCGCCCAGCAGAGTCGGAGCCACATTCTCCTCAAACGCCCCCACCCGCAGCGCATCCGCAATCGGCGCGGTGTTCGTGTGAAGGTTTGCATCAAAATTCCACGTGTCGAGCCGGCCAACGCCGTTGACCCCGCCGAGCCGCGAAGCCGCTTGGTTCCGAAAGTCGGCCCGCGTCAGCGACTGGCTGTTCTGGAAGAAATTCGACAGATCCGGGGCGTTGGACAGCCGGTAATCGCCCGACTTGTTGATCAAGCTCGGATGCGCCTCCGCAATACCCGTGCCTCCAATCGGCGGAGCATACCGGGAAAACCAGCCGTAATCGGTCGCGTTCAGGGTCGGCGGGCAGAGATGCTCGGAGGGTCGACCTGACCACCAGGGTTGCGGGTTCGGCGGATCGCTCAGCAGCCGGTCCATTCCCATGGCGAACCTCCAACTCACCCTGAGATTCGTCGCCCCATACCAATAAAACGCACGCGCATAGGCCGCAGGGACCCCGTTCGAACAGGCAATCGTCAAGGGCGGCCCTCCCGTCGCCCCGTCAAACAACGCCGTATCCGGCCGCGCCGTGTCGTTCCCCAGCCCTAAATTGAACCCCATCATCCGCGCCTCGGATGGCGCAAGCAGTTGGGCATAGCTGGCAATGCCCGAATAGGTCGAACCGGTGGTGTCCGAAGCACTCCGCATCGCCATCCCAAACCGCGCCGTCCGCGGATCGTACGCGGTCAATAAGGGAGTCCCCGCCCCCAAAGTGCGCCCCGTGTCCGTGAAGTCATTCGGCGAGGCAGGCAAAAATCCACTGGTGTTCGCGATGTTCATCACCTTCTCCGTCGCGAGAGGCACGGGAACCGTCGTCATGCGACGATTCATCCCCAACGGAGACCGGTCATAGACCTGGCAGAACTTCTCATCATAGGTCACCCACCTCTTGGCCCGGTTCTTGTACTGCAAACGCACCGTAAACCGGGTGCTCTCCAACCCCACCGCATTGGTCGGAACCAAAAAATAACGAACCCGGTAGAATGCACTCGGACTCGCAGAGGTGCCCGCCTCGCCCAGATCATAACAAACGCGCGTTCCCACCCCAGAAACCGTCCCTCGGCTGAAAAGGTCCTCCCCCCCAAACGCCCCCGTAAAATAGCCAGTCTCCCAGTCGTCCGCAGGCGGTGGAATCTGCCCGTTCCCATCCCAGTCCCACCGGGAGACCCCCGTCACACTGTTGAAAGTGCCAACTCTCAAGACGGCTCCCTCAAGATTGGTCGCAACGTCCATCGCCACCGTCTGATCCACCCGCGTGCTCGTCGACACATTTCCCGGCCCGAATACAAACCGGACATCTGCAGGCCCATTGACCGCATTGCGCACCGACATTTTGCTCAAAACAATCGTCTGCTGCGGGACTTCCCCCATCGAAAAACCCACCCAACGCCCCCCCAGCCCCGAAATTCCCGACACGCCCAAAAAGTTGCCTTGTCCCCCCTTCAAATCCGAACCCACCGGAACCCCCGGCTGACACAGCACCGTCGGCTCTCGAAACAGGGATTTGCCCGAAACTGTGAACAGCAACTCCGTCCCTCGCTTATCCAAAATCCGGTTGCCACTCTCATTGCCTCCCGATCCTGGGCTGGGCGTTCCGGGCGGTATGGAAAGGCTCGGAGCGGAGGCGTAACGCTGCCGAGCCTCCGCCGAAATCGAGGCATCGCTCATCAAGAAAAAAACGCCCTGCCACGCTTTGATCGGCCCCGGCGACCAAACCGAGGGATGGTCCGCGCCGGATGCCGAACCCCGGGGGTCCAACGAAAAATTCGCCGCCGGAAAGATCTTCGTCGGGTCCGGACAATACGGATACTTCGGCCCGCCGGGTGAGAACCCAAACCCATCCTGCGTCGGCCGAAAACGGGTCGCCAAGATTCCCGTCGTCGTGAAAGGGGGGGCATAGTTCGTCCCCGAGGGAGGCGCCAACATCGCGGGAATGCCCACCTCTTCCAGCTTTGGAGTGAAGTTGGGCGCATCCGAATTGCCATCACCACGCAATGGCGCCGACCCGGGAGTCAGCGGAGAGATACTCGCAAACCCTCCCACCGGCGCTCGACTCATGGGCAAGAGCGAGACCGAG
>JBEBAG010000189.1:0-5695 GCA_041159065.1 Verrucomicrobiota bacterium
CCCACCGCAATCAAGGCCGCCCACTTCCATCCCTCCCGCAGCCATGCGCCCCAGCCTCCCCCCCATGGACTCCGCCCCAAGGCGGGTGCCGCAGTCCGCTCCAACTCCCGCACCGGGGGCGTTCCCGCCCCGATTCCCCCTGCGGCATACGCCTGGTGCAGCTGCGCATGCAAGGAAGCATGCTCCCGGTACCGTTTCCTCGCCGCCGGATCCGACTTGAGCCACACGTTCAACTCCCGCCGCTCCTCCTCGTTGAGTCCTCCGTCCAGAAGTTGCGCCAGCAACTCGTTCCCACGCTTCTGCCTCGGATCGTTCGATTTCATGAGTGGGCTCCCTCGTTCCATTTTGACTGCATACAAACCAACAGCGTCTCCCGAATCCGCATCAGCATCATCTTCAGCGCACTCTCCCCTTTCCCCAGCCGACGCCCCAGCTGCGCAATCGAACTCCCCTCCAGATACCGCTCCCGGATCAACTCCGCCTGCGCCTGCGGCAACCGGCTCAAACAATCCCGCAACGCCAGCTCCCGCTCTGCAGGATCCGCCAGATCCTCCGCACCCCCCCCTTCCTCCGCCAGCATCCCCAAAAGCTCCTCGTCGAACACATGCCGATCCCGCTTGCGATCCCTCAAAAAGGCGCGTGCCTGGAAATACGCGCACCGGCGCGCCCACGCCCCAAAGTCCGAGCCCGCACGGAATTCGCCACACTTGCGCCAAAGCACCAGGTTGGTCTCCTGCAGCACGTCATGCGCGTCGTGAACGCTACCCAGCAGCGTCACCAGATAGCCGTAGAGCCGGCTCTGCCAGGACGTCAGCTGGAACACAAATTCTTTGTCCGGAGGAGTCATCGTTTCCACAGTCTGATACCGCTTCCGATGCGGCGGTCACAAAAATTGTGAGCCCCTGCAGCGGGGGGCGGTCCCCGCGCGACTCCAAGCGCGAAAGCGACTCAAAACGCGAAATCTCCAAAAACGGTGATCGCCCGAACGGGTTCCCGTTCTATTCTGGCGGTTTTCTTCCTCGGTCCTTCCGTCCGCTCTCGCCTTTTTCAAACCCTGCATGTCTGCGTTCCAACTCACCAATCTCACCCGCCAAGTCGAAATCGGCGCCAACTGTTACCTTCTCGAAGCCGCCGGAAAACGCATCGTGCTGGACTGCGGCGCCCACCCCAAGTTCGAAGGCCTCGATACCCTCCCGCTGCTCGCCCTCCTCAAGGGCCGCCCGCTGGACGCCATAGTGCTCTCCCACGCCCACCAGGACCACCTCGGTTCCCTCCCCGTGCTCATGCGCCAGCACCCGGAGACCCCAGTCTACCTCACCGAACCCACCCTCCAGCTCGCCGACGTGATGTTGCACAACTCCGTCAACGTCATGCTGAAACGCAAGGAGGCCGGCCAGTCGGACTACCCCCTCTTCACCCACAAGGAAGTCACCGCCTGCGTCCGCCGCTTCCGCTCGGTCCCCCTCCATGTCGCCTTCACGCTCAACGGCGAAAGACTCCGCCCCAACGCCCCGCTTGGCCCGGACGAAGTCTCCCTCCAGTTCTTCGACGCCGGCCATATCCTCGGTTCCGCCTCCATCCTCTTCCGCTGCGGCGGAGAAAGCCTCCTCTACTCGGGTGACGTCAACTTTCAGGACCAGTCCCTCATGCAGGGCGCGCGCCTCCCGGAGCAAAACATCGACACCCTCATTCTCGAATCCACCCGCGGCGCTACCCCCGAGCCCCCCGGCTTCTCCCGCGAAGCCGAAGTCCTCCGCTTCGCAGCCGCAATCCGCGAGGTGTTCGCCCAAGGAGGCAGCGTCCTCATCCCCGTGTTCGCCCTCGGCAAAACGCAGGAACTCCTCACCATGATCCACGGCCTGCGCCGCAAAGGACTCCTCCCAGAGTGCCCCCTCTACATCGGCGGACTCGGCACCAAACTCACCGAAATCCACGACCGCCTCGCTTCCGCCTCCCACCGCCAACACCCGGGCCTCGACCTGCTCGACTCCGTGGCCCCCTTCACCCTCAGCGGACGCGAAGTCAACCAGTTCCCCATCCGCCCCGGCCGCATCTACGCCCTCTCCAGCGGGATGATGACCGAAAACACCCTCTCCAACGTCATCGCCAGCCAGTTCCTCCCCAATCCGGGCCACGGCATCTTTTTTGTCGGCTACGCCGACCCCGAATCTCCCGCAGGCCGCCTGCGCTGCGCCCCCCACGGAGCCCCGTTCATGGTCTCCCCCACCTCCGAACCCGAGGTGCTCCGCTGCCGGGTCGAAACCTTCGCCTTCAGCGCCCATGGCTCACGCGAAAGTCTCCTCGGTTACCTCACCAAAACCGCCCCCAAAAAGATTGTCTTGGTCCACGGCGACCAGCCCGCCATCGACTCGATGAGTGCCAGCGCGCGCGAGGCGTTGCCGGACTCCCAGGTGCTCGTTCCGCTCCCCGGAATTCCCCTGCCACTCTGAGGCGTCCTTTGGGACGTCCTGCTCGGCTCTCCCGAGCCCCATACATAGGAATCGATTGTTTCCCAATCGCCTCCCCTCGCCACCCTTACCGTCCCGCCCCGGAATTGTGCGCGTTCCCTTTTTTTGCTAAGAATTCCTCCCCCGCTGACATCTTCCAGCGTGCCCGGAATCACCCGGGACCTGCAGTTCATTCCTCCTCTCCCATGAAGCACTCACGCCTCACCGCGCTCGGCCTCGCCGCCCTCTGCGCAACCCCCTTCACCCTGCGGCCCCTGGTCGCCCAGAACCCCGCCGCGACGGAGCCCGCCCTCGTTCCCAAGGAACTCTTCTCCGTCCCGGAGGGCCTTGAGGTCACCGTCTGGGCCACCTCCCCGGCACTCCTCAATCCCACCAACATCGATTTCGACGAAAAGGGCCGCCTTTGGATCGCAGAAGGGGTCAACTACCGCTCCAAGTCCAAGCGCAGACCCGAAGGTGACCGCATCGTGGTCCTTGAGGACACCACCGGCAGCGGCAAGGCCGACAAGTCCACCGTGTTCACGCAGGACCCCAGCCTCCAGTCCCCCCTCGGCATCGCGGCCTTCGAGAACAAAATCGTCGTTTCTCAACCCCCGGACCTACTCGTCTACACCGATGTCGATGGCAACGGACAATTCGATCCCGCCATCGACAAAAAGGAGGTCCTCCTCACCGGCTTCAGCGGCCGCCAGCACGATCACAGCCTCCACAGCGTCACCGCCGGCCCTGACGGCATGTGGTACTGGAACCAAGGCAACACCGGCGCCCATTTCACTGACAAAGCCGGGCGCACCTTCCGCATAGGCAGCGCCTACATGCTCCAGGAACTCTCGGGACAGAAGAGCGACGACGGGCACGTCTGGGTCGGCGGGTTCGCCGCCAAAATGAACCCCGACGGTTCCAAACTCTCCATCATCGGTCACAACTTCCGAAACAGCTACGAGCAAACCGTCACCTCCTTGGGCGACGTCTTCCAAAGCGACAACGACGACCCGCCCGCCTGCCGCGTCAGCCCCGTCATGGAGGGCGGCAATGCCGGCTTCTGCTCGGCAGACGGAAAACGCGCATGGAAGGCCGATCAGCGCCCCGGACAAAGCAAGCCGATCGCCGAATGGCGCCAGGAAGACCCGGGCGTCATGCCTGCCGGAGACATCTACGGCGGCGGTTCTCCCACCGGGGTCGCCTTTTATGAAAACGGCGCCCTGGGCGACGCCTGGCGAGGGCTCCTCCTCGCCTGCGAGGCGGGAAAGAACGTTGTTTTTGGCTACCTCCCCAAACCCTCGGGAGCGGGCTGGAAACTCGAGCGCTTCGACTTCCTGACCTCCAATAAGGAAAAGGAATTCGCGGGCTCCGACTTCCTCGGAGGCAGAGCCACCGGGGAACTCAAAACCAAGTTCCGTCCCAGCGATGTCGTCGTCGGACCCGACGGCGCTCTCTACGTCGCCGACTGGTTTGATGCGCGCGTCGGCGGACACCAAACCCTCGATGACGGCTGCACCGGCACCATCTACCGGATCGCTCCCAAAGGGTTCCAATCCAAGGTCCCCAAGCTCGATCTCCAAACGACCGAGGGGCAGCTCCTCGCACTCCAAAGCCCCGCGGTCAATGTCCGCCACGCCGGCTTTACCCGCCTTCGCGCTCAGGGTGAAAAAGCCGTTCCCGCCGTCGCCGCACTGCTGAAGGACTCCAATCCCTACCTCGCCGCTCGCGCCGTCTGGCTCCTCGCCCAGATGGGCGATGCCGGCGTCGCCCAGGTCAAGCCCCTGCTCCAGTCCCCCTCGGAATCCACTCGGGTGGTGGCCTACCGCGCACTGCGGACTGCCGGACAGGACATCGTCGCCCTCGCCGCCTCGATGGCGCGCGACGCCTCAGCCGCCGTGCGCCGCGAGGTCGCGCTGAGTCTGCGCGAAGTCCCGGCGGAGAAATCCCTCCCCATCTTGGTGCAGATCGGAAGTCAGTTCGACGGTTCTGATCGGGCCTACCTCGAAGCATTCGGCCTCGGATGTGAAGGCAAGGAGGGCGCCGTCTACGCCGCGCTCCAGAAAACGATGGGCGCTGCCCCTGGGAAATGGAGCGATGCATTCGCCGGCATTGTCTGGCGCCTCCATCCGGAGGAATCGGCCGAGGCGATCAAGGCGCATATCCTCGCCGAGTCCACGCCCGCATTGCAGCGCAAACAAATGCTCACGGCACTCGGCTTCATCCCGTCCCAAGCGGGTTCCAAAGCCATGCTTGAAATTGCGACCGCCTCCTCGACGCCTGCGAAGTCGTCGGCCGTTTGGTGGCTCCTCCACAACAACCAAGAGCTCTGGAAAGAACACGATCTCGGCCCCGCCCTCAAATCCTCCGGCGCTTACGATCCGGACAAAATCGAACTCACCTCCGTCGAGCCTCCTCCCGTCCCGGAAAACGCCCCCGCCCTGCCTTCCCCCAAGGAAATCGCTGCCCTCCAGGGGGATGCCACCCGAGGACAGGCCGCCGGCTCCGTCTGCTTCATGTGCCATCGCGTCGGCAACAACGGGCTCGATTTCGGCCCCGATCTGACCGCCTTCGGCGCCCAGCAGACCAAGGAAGTCATCGCCCAAGCCATCGCCTATCCCTCGGCGGACATCGCCCACGGATTCGAGGGGAGTGTGATCAAGACCAAGGACGGCAAAACCATCTACGGCATGGTCGTGGGATCCGGCGACCCCCTCATGATCCAGTCCGTCGGCGGAGTGCTTCAAACCGTTCCGAAATCCCGGATCGCCTCGAATGAGAAGATGAAAAAATCCCTCATGTACGAGCCCACGCAGCTCGGCTTGGACGCCCAGAAAATCGCGGACATCATCGCTTGGCTCAAGAGCCTGACTCCGGCCCAAGCGTCCGCCTCCAACTAGCGCGCAGCCCTCGCATTCGGCCGCGGTCCTCCGCCTCGGCCTCCTCGACCCGCCTCCAGAACCACTCTGGGCGCGGGTCGAATGCTTTTACGAGGGAGGCGCCGCGCAAGTGGAAACCCACGAGGGAAATGCCTTGCAGGCTCGGGGGGGCGGGGATTTCATTTCGCGCCTCGGAAGCCGGTGTGGCGAAATGGCAGACGCAAAGGACTTAAAATCCTTTGGGGAGCAATCCCCGTGCGGGTTCGAGTCCCGCCACCGGTACCACCTGTTGATCCGCAGAGGCTTAACCAAGCGTTGGCTCTCGAAAACCACCAAGGCTTTCACACTCCCCCGCGCGAGTGCGGAAAT
>JBEBAG010000190.1:0-3665 GCA_041159065.1 Verrucomicrobiota bacterium
ACCCCCTCCCGCGCCGCCGACTCCCTTTCCCTCCCCTTTCAGAACGGCGAACGCCCCCTCGTGGCCTATCCCGGAAAACGCCCCCTCCTGCGCCTCACCTCCCGCCCTCCGCAGCTGGAAACCCCCTTCGCCGTCTTCAACGAAGGCCTCCTCACCCCCAATGACGCGTTCTTCGTTCGCTACCACCTCTCCCATCTCCCCCTCGAAATCGATCCCGACACCTTCCGGCTCCAAATCAAGGGCCTCGTCCAAACGCCCCTTTCCCTCTCCCTCCACGAACTCCAAACCCGCTTCGAACCCGTCGAGGTCATCGCCGTCAACCAGTGCTCCGGCAACAGCCGCGGCTTCTTCGAACCCCGCGTCCCCGGCGGACAACTCGGCAACGGCGCCATGGGCAATGCCCGCTGGAAAGGCGTCCGCCTCCGCGAAGTCCTCCAAAAAGCCGGCCTCCAAGAGGGCGCCCGCCAGGTCCTGCTCGACGGACTCGACCGCGCCGCCCATGAAAAGACCCCCGACTTCATCAAGGCCCTCGAAATCGACCACGCCCTCGGAGACGAGGTCCTGCTCGCCTACGAAATGAACGGCGAACCCCTCCCCATGCTCAACGGGTTCCCCCTCCGCGCGGTCGTTCCCGGCTTCTACGGCACCTACTGGGTCAAGCACCTCCACGAAATCACAGTGCTGGGGGAAGCCTTCAACGGCTTCTGGATGAACCCCGCCTACCGTATCCCAAACACCCCGGGAGCCTGCGTCCCCCCCGGCACCACCCCCAAGTCCACCCTCCCCATCGGTCGCCTCAACGTCCGCTCCTTCCTCACCAGCCTCGCCGAGGGCGACTCGCTCCCCGCCAACCGCCCAGCCCTCCTGCGCGGCATCGCCTTTGACGGGGGCGCCGGCATCCAACAGGTCCTCGTCTCCCTCGATGGCGGACGCTCCTGGACCGATGCCCTCCTCGGCAAGGACCTCGGCAACTACTCCTTCCGCGAATGGACCCTCGCCATCACCCCGACCCCGGGCACCCTCGAGATCAAGGTCAAAGCCACCAACCGCCTCGGCGACTCCCAACCCCTGTCACCCCTCTGGAACCCCGCCGGCTACATGCGCAACGTCGTTGAAACCACCAAGGTTCGCGTCCTCTAACCCTCGCCCCCCATGAAATCCGCGCTCCTCTCCCCCGTCCTCGCTTGCCTCGCGCTCTCCCTCCTCCTCCCCCATCCCCCCCTCCACGCCGCTCCCCGCAAACTCGAACTCCCCCCCGAACCCATCACCTTCCCCGATCTGCCAGGCGTCCAACTCGCCAAGGCCCACTGCCTCTCCTGTCACTCCTCCGAATACATCACCACCCAGCCGCCCCTGCCCAAAAAGGCATGGACCGCCTCCCTCGAAAAAATGCGCCTCAAATACGGCGCCACCCTCCCCGAGGACGCGCTCGAACCCCTCCTCGACTACCTCACCCGCGCCTCCAACCCGGAACCGCGCTAGCCACCTCCCGCCTGCCCCACCGGCGAGCAGGCCCGGGATGCATCCCGGTAAACCAGGCAAAGGCTGGAGCAAGCCCCCCCTCAGGGCGCTTTCTCAGCCTCCGGTCGGGCAAAAAGGAATCGCAACTCTTCGCGCGGCACAAAATCCGTGGCGTGGAAAACGAGGGTTCCCGGTTCCGGTTGCCCCATCTCCATCGCCCGAATCTGAGGATTGCCAAACATCGTGACCAGCGTGTCGGCCGAGGGTTTTCGGATAATCAGGGTGAAATCCCGGATGGGCCCCCTCCAGTTAGCACCCGTGGTTAACTTGTATTCGAGATAGGTCGGGCAAAAAAATCTGCCCCCCTCCGAAGCCCCGTTTCTCCCGAGGGACGCACGGATCACCGCTTTCACAAATTCAGGGTCAGCCTCCCTGGGGACCGAGCGCAGGGATCCCGTCGACTCGCCTTCCCTCTGCGGCCAGGACTCCACTTCCCAGTTGCTCTCGAGCAGCCAATCGGCATGCATCGCCACCGAACTCTGGAAGCTCGGACGGTAGGTGTGGCGCACCGACCGCGTTTGCTGCGGCTTCAACTCCAGTTCCCACGTGAAGTACTCCTGGAGGCTGAACCGCGGCACGCCCTTTTCACTCACCCAGCCCTTCTGGACCCAGTCTTCTGGCAAAGCATCGGCGAGCGTGTTTTCAGCGTCATCGCCCTCGCCCAGGCGACTCCGCAGGAGGGTCACGAGCTTGCGCTCATCCCAGCCGGCTTGTCGAAGCTCCGGGGTGATGTCCAGCTCCCCGAAAAGGGCCACGAGATGACGCCGGGTTTTGAGAACCTGCCCGTCCACGAGCACTTGGAAGTCCCCGATCCCATTCACATCTCCCTGCACCACCCGCATCGGAGGCATCGGAAACACCGTGGGAATGACCTGAGGAAGGACACTCTCGTTCTTGAAAACATAGTCCACCGTGATCCGCTCGATCCCGATGGTCAGGGTTTCCTTCTGCAAAGCCACATCCGGATTCTTCTCGAACCGGAATGTGCCGTTCTGGAAACCGTACCCGGTATCGTTCGCGGACACGACGGGTGCGAGGACAAAGGAGAGCGAAAGGCTCAGAAGCCGCTTGAGGACACCGATTCCGGAAAGAGAACGCCGCAGGAAAGTTTTCATGGGCAGGGGTTGTACGCCGCCCAAACCCATGTGAAAAACAGATGTTTTAGATCACAACCATTCTCCATTTCGATGGATTCACCGATGCGTCTGACCCCATGGAGCTAAACTATCTTCGCGCCTTCTTTGAGGTGGCAAAATCCGGGTCCTTTACCGCCGCCGGGCGCCGCCTGCATGTGAGCCAATCGGCACTCAGCCGCGCCGTGGCAATGCTGGAGGAGGCGGAAGGCGTCACGCTCTTCCATCGCGCCAAGAGCGGCGTTTCCCTCACCGAAATCGGGGAGGACGTCTTCCGCTCGGCCACCGAAATCTTTGAGAAAGTCGAAGCGATCGAAAACGCGTGCCGCGGCAAAAAAGAGGCCAAAGGTGGACCGCTTCGCCTCGGTGCCTCCGACCACATCACGAACTATCTGCTGATCCCGCTGTTTGCCAAACTTCGCTCCGCTTTTCCCAAGATCACGCCCTGCGTATTCACCGGCACCCCGGACGCGTTGACGCACAAGGTCCTCCTCGGGGAGCTGGAGTTCGGACTCTGCTTCACCAAGGTGAATGTGCCGGGCATTCGTTTTGAGAGTCTCCAACGTTTGCCGATGGCGGCGGTGGCGAGCCCGAAGCTCGGAGCCCGCAGGGCGCGCGAGCTCCTCGACAAACACGGCTTCATCGGCTCGATCCGCAGCCACTATCACGTGCACCCCTCCAACGCCTTCCTCGAGCAGCAGGGCAGCACGCCGCCCGTGAGCTTCGAGAGCAACAGCCAGGAGGCCCAAAAGCGGTTTTGCCTCGCGGGAGGCGGCGTGGCCTTTCTCGCTCGCTTCATGGTGGAGCAAGAGATCGCCGAGGGTTCACTCCTCGAAGTCCCGATGAAAAAGCCCCTGCACGCCGAGCTTCTCCTCGCCTCCAAAAAAGGTGCCTCCCGTTCGCCGAACGCCGAGGAATTTCTCAAGCTTCTCCGCTAGCCAAGCATCCCCGCCATCAATTCAGGCAGCATCGCGCCCCCCACGCACCCCCAGCCTCTCTGCGGCTCCTGAA
>JBEBAG010000191.1:0-6246 GCA_041159065.1 Verrucomicrobiota bacterium
GTTGCAGGCGCTTGCGCAGGTTAAAACCGTGCCGGAACCGAATGCGCTCTCCACCAGGAAGGGGTCGCCGTTTTCGAGGGTGGCGAGGATTTCCGGAGCGGCCCGGGAAGGCTCCGGAGCCTGGAGGCTGAACCACTGGCGGATGGCTGCGCCGGAGAGGGAGAAGCCGGCATCCTGGAGGGGTGCAAAGGCGGGGTGTTCGGGGCGCAGGAGGCGGATGCCGGGGGGATGGGGGAATGCGGAGTCCGAGCGGAGGGCATGGAGGGCGAAGGGCATCAGGCCTTCTCCCTGCCGGTGGAGGTGCTGGTTGTACCACTGGGCGTCGAGGCGGTTTCCGGGGAAAACGAGCAGGCCGCCTCCCTGACGAACGAACTCCTCGAGGTCTCGAAGCTGCTGGGGGCCGAGGGATCGCACGTTGGCAAGGACGACGACCGCCGTTTTTTGGAGGGCTTTGGGGAGGAAAGAGGGAATGTCGACGACCGCCGGGGTGAGGAGAGAATGGGCGTCGCTGCCCGGGTTGAGGGCGACTTCGAGGAAGTCGGTTTCCCCCTGAAGGGGTTCGCTGGAGGGGCGTCCGCTGACGAGCAGCACGCGGACGCGCTCCTGCACGGGCACGCTGGCGAGGAGGGAGTTGTCGAGGGTGAGCGAGTCGGCGTCGGTGAACACTTCCACCCAGTGGGATCCGGCCGAGGGGAAGGCGTGAGTGAAAGCGGTCTGGGCGCTGGACTGAGGGGCGATGGAGAGGCGGGTTTCGCTGCGGGTTTCCCCATCGACCTTCCATGCGACGCGGATTTCAGAAGCGGGCTGGGGCGAGTAATTGCGCAGGTTGGCGACGAAGCGCACGGGCTGTCCGGGGCCGACGGGGGCTTTCGGAAATTCGAGGGACTCGATAGCGAGGTTCTGGGCGGTCCCTGCGCCGACCTGGAAGAGCGTGATTTTTGGGGGGGCGGGAAGGGCCAGCAGTTTTTCGAGGGCGCGGTTTCGTAGGGCGGCTTGGTGCGGGGGCCAGTTGGACTTTTGGAAATCGGAGAGGAGCACCACCTGTTTGTGCGGATGATGCATTTGGGGCAGGAGCGCGGCGGCGGCCTCCAGCGCTTCGGTTGGGCGAGCGGCATGTGGGGAGGGTTGGTGCGCCTGGAGGAAGTGGAGCGCCGGGCGTGTGTTGACGGAGGGGGGGAGGAGGGCCTCGGAGGCATCGAGCGGGAGCAGGGCGAATTCGGAGCCGCGGGGCAGGTTTTGGAGGATGCGCGCGGCTTCGGATTTGGCGCGTTCAAGGCTGCTGAGTCCTCCGGAGAGGGCGGCCATGGAGGGGGAGTGGTCGAGGAGGAGGAGCGTGGAGGAGGGCGCGGAGCCGGTGAGTGACCGGTTTGCGGTGAGCACGGGCCAAGCCATGGCGAGTGCGAGCAGCACGGGGATGGCCACGCGCAGCAGGAGCAAGAGAAGGTGTTCGAGTTGCGGGTTGCGGCGCTGGAGGGCGGGGTGCTGGCGCAGCAGGTGCATGGCGGCCCACGGGAGGGGTTTGACGCGGCGGCGGTGGAGCAGATGGATGAGCAGGGGGATCGTGCCCGCCGCGGTGCCGCCCAGAAGTGCGAGGTTGAGGAAGGTCATACGCGGGAGCGCCGCTAGCGGCGCTGGGTGCGGCGTCTGAGGAAGCGGGCGAGGGCCTCCTCGGAGGGTTCATCCGTCCGGAGGGGGACGAGTTCGATGCGGTGGCGTTGCAGACCGCTGGCAAGCTCGGCGCGGAAGCGCTCGAGGTTGGCGTGGTAAGACTGGCGGAAGGCGGCGGGGTCGATGACGTGTTGATCATCTGCCGTTTCGAGCGATTCGAAGCGGGTGCAGTGCTCAAAGGGGAACTCCAGTTCGTCGCGGTCCCAGATTTGGAACACGACTATTTCGTGTTGTTGATGCCGGAGCTGGGCGAGGGCTTTGAGGAGGGCGGAAGGTTCGTCAAAGCAGTCGGAGAGGAGGAGGAGCAGACCGCGGCGCTCGAGGCGGGGTGCCACCTGGCGGAGGGTTTGGGATAGGGATCCCTCGCCTCGGGGAACGAGGGAGTGGAGGGCGCTTTTGAGCAGGTGCAGATGGCTGGGGCGGGAGCGGGGGGGCAGGCAGGTGCGGATTTGCGCATCAAAACTCAGGAGGCCGACGGCGTCCTGCTGTTGGATGAGGAGGGTGGCGAGGGTGGAGGCGAGTTGGGAGGCGAAAGCGGCTTTGGAGAGGGGGGATCGGGAGCCCTGAAAGGCCATGGACCCGGACTGATCGAGGAGCAGGGTGGCTCGGAGGTTGGTTTCCTGTTCGAACTCGCGGAGGTAGAAACGGTCGGTCCGTGCGAAGGCGCGCCAGTCGAGGCGGCGGACTTCATCGCCGGGAACATAGGGGCGATGCTGTTTGAAGGAGACGCTGGCTCCCTGATGCGGGGACCGGTGGAAGCCGGAGGCGAGGCCCTCCATCACCTGCCGCGCGAGCAGCTGAAGATTGGCGAGCGAAAAGGTGCCCGGGCCGGGAGCCTTGGCGGCCTGGGGTTTCGGAGCGGGTTTGTCCTGAGGCAAGGGAGGGCGGGGAAAGGGGGAAGGTTAGAGCGGGGTGGCGTGGGTCGGCGCGCTCGGGGCGCGTGGCACGGGGCGGGGAATGGCCTGGAGGAGGCGTTGGAGGATGGCGGTGACCTCGATGCCTTCCGCCTCGGCGTGGAAGGTGGGCACGATGCGGTGTCGCAGCACGGGTAGGGCGAGGGCCTCGATATCGTCCAAACTGACATGAAAGCGGCCCTGGAGCAGGGCGCGCACTTTTCCGGCGAGCACGAGGCACTGGCAGGCCCGAGGGCCGGCACCCCAGCTGACCAGATCCTTGATGAACGCGGGGGCGTTGGGGTTGTCGGGCCGGGTTCCGCGGACCAAATCGAGGACGAAATCCATCACGTGCTCGGGCAGAGGGACGCGTCGTGCCGTTTGCTGGCAGGCGAGGATTTGTTCGCCCGAGATAACGGGTTGGACCTCGGGGTGGTGGGAGCCGGTGGTGCGGGCGATGACCTCGCGTTCCTCCTCGCGTTCGGGGTAGCGGACGAGGAGATGGAAGAGGAAGCGGTCCTTTTGGGCTTCGGGAAGCGGGTAGGTGCCCTCCTGTTCGATGGGGTTTTGGGTGGCGAGCACGAAGAAGGGTTGTTCGAGGCGCAGGGTGTGTCCTCCGGCGGTGACGGAGTGTTCCTGCATGGCTTCGAGGAGGGCGGCCTGGGTTTTGGCGGGGGTGCGGTTGATTTCGTCGGCGAGGATCATCTGGGAGAAGAGGGGACCCTTTTGGAATACGAAGCGCCGATGGCCGGTCTCGGGGTCTTCCTGGATGAGATCGGTGCCGGTGATATCGGCGGGCATGAGGTCGGGGGTGAACTGGATGCGGCGGAAGGAAAGCTGCATGCACTGGGCGAGCGCGCGGATGATGGCGGTTTTGGCCAGGCCCGGGACGCCTTCGAGGAGGCAGTGTCCTCCGGCGAGGATGGCGATGAGGAGGAGATCGATGATTTCGTTCTGCCCCACGATGGCCTTGGCCATTTCGGAGCGGATGCGATCGCGTGCCTGAACGAGGAATGCGGCGGATTGGGCGTCGCCGGAGGGGATTGAGGAGGAGTTCATGGGAGGGGCTTAGGGGGAGTGAAGCAGGAAGAGGGCCGATGGAACTGGGGGCGGAGGGAGGGGGCGGAGCTTTTCCAGCAAAAAGGGGGCGCTGCGGTTTGCGCTCTGGGGAATCCGAGCTAAGGGACTGAGAGGAGGTTCGCAACTATGGATCACCTGAAGGCATTGATCGCGCTCATGGCGATGCTGAATCCGATCGGAGTGGTGCCGTTTTTCATCCATTTCACCGCGCCCCTGGGTCCCGAGCAGCGGAGGCGCACCATCTGGGTGAGCGCCGCGACGGTGTTCTTGGTGATCGCCTCGAGTGCGCTTTCCGGGCTGTTGCTATTGCGCTTTTTCGGGATCTCCCTGGCCTCTTTCCAGGTGGGGGGCGGATTGCTTCTGCTCATCAATGCCGTGCAGATGCTGAACGCGGAGCCGGCCGATCGCACCCATCACGAGGTCAGCGAGGCGACCCAGCGGGCGGATGCCGGGGATAGCGTGGCGGTCACTCCCCTGGCGATTCCCCTGCTCACGGGGCCAGCCACCATCTCGACCATGATTATTTACGCGGAGAAATCGCCGGATTGGGGCCACCGACTGCTTTTGGCCAGCTACGGGCTGGTGGGGGCGGGGGCGACGGCCCTGTGTTTTCTGGCGGCGGCGGCGATTGCGAGGCATTTGGGGCAGACGGGGATCAATGTGCTGACGCGTCTGATGGGGTTGGTGCTGGCGGCTGTGGGGGTGGAGATCATGGCGGATGGCTTGGGGAAGTTGTTTCCCGCGCTGGTTGCGCTGAAGGCGGGCGCTGGATTTTGAGGGTGGATCCTGGGGGGCTTTTGAGGTTTTCTCCGGGCTCTTTTCCCTGCGTCTTGTGAAAGTTCTCCTGGCTCCCGACAAATTCAAAGGATCCCTCAGCGCGGCTGGCGTGTGCGCGGCGCTGGAGGCGGGTTGGCGTCGGGGTTTTCCCGGTGCCGAATTTCGCCGGGCTCCGCTTGCGGATGGCGGGGAGGGTTTTAGCGAGGCGCTCGGAATGGCGATGGGGGGCGCGTGGGTGGAGGTGGAGACGGTGGATGCCTTGGGGAGGCCGGTGAGGGGAAAATACATGTGGGTGGAGCGGGAGCGCGTGGCGGTGGTGGAGATGAGCGAGGCCTCGGGTCTCTGGCGCCTGATGCGCGAGGAGCTTGCGCCCGAGCTCGCGCACACGCGGGGGACCGGGTTGCTCATGCGGGACGCGGCGGAGCGCGGGGCGCGTCGGATTCTGGTGGGGTTGGGAGGGAGCGCGACGACGGACGGTGGGATGGGGATGGCGCGGGCCTTGGGGTGGCGGTTTTGGGATGCGGAGGGGCGGGAGTTGGAGGGGGTGGCTCGGGACATGGGGAAGGTTTTTCGGGTGGAAAAGCCTCCAGGGGAGGGTTTCCCGGAGGTGGTTGCGGCGTGTGATGTGCGCAACCCATTGCTCGGGCCGCGGGGAACGGCGGCGGTGTATGCGCCGCAGAAGGGCGCGGACGCGTCGATGGTGGCGTGTTTGGAGGGATGGCTCGGGAATTTCGCGGATCGGGTTGCGGAGTGTGTGGGGCGGGATCACCGGGAGTTGGAGGGGGCGGGTGCGGCGGGGGGCATTGGCTTCGGACTGGTGAGTTTCTGTGGGGCGCGGATGGAGCCGGGGTTCGAGTTGGTGGCGGATGCGGTGGGATTGCGCGAAGGGGTGGCGTGGGCGGATGTGGTGCTCACGGGGGAGGGCCGTTTGGATGGACAGACGCTGGAGGGAAAAGGGCCGGCGGGGGTGGCGCGGTTGGCGCGGGCCGCGGGCCGGCGCGTAGTCGCGTTTGCGGGTTCGGTGGAGGATGGGGAGGCGGTTGGGGGGACTTTCGACGCGGTCGTGCCGGTGGTGGATTCCCCCATGAGTTTGGAGGCTGCGATGGCGGGGGCGGCTCAGTTGCTGGAGCGGGCGGCCTCGCGGGCGGCCCGGCTGGCGGGACTAAACCTGCGCTGAATTTTTCGAAAACTGTATGAGTCAAAAACGTATTGCATTGTTGTTCTCCGGGCAGGGTGCCCAGGTGGTGGGAATGGGCCGGGATCTGGCGCAGAAATACCCGGAGGCGGCCGATCGGTTTGCGCAGGCGGACGCGATTCTGGGGTACTCGCTTTCCCAGTTAGCGTGGGAGGGGCCGGAGGCGGAACTGACGCGGACCTGTCACTGCCAGCCGGCACTTTTTGTGCACGGGCTGGCCTGCTTGACGGTGCTGCGCGCGTTGGCGGGAGATTTTCCGGTGGTGGCGGCGGCTGGCTTGTCGCTTGGGGAGTTTACGGCGCATGCGGCGGCGGGGAGCTTCGATTTTGAGACGGGACTGCGTCTGGTGGCCAAGCGCGGGGCGTTGATGGAGGAGGCCTGCGCCGCGACGGCGGGAGGCATGGCGGCGATGATTGGTGGAGAGGAGGCGGCGGTGCGCCAATTGGCGGAGGACACGGGTATTGACGTGGCAAACTTCAACAGTCCCGGGCAGATCGTCCTCTCCGGTTCCCGCGAAGGCGTGGCGCAGGCGGTGGCTCTGGCCAAGGAGCGGGGAATTCGCATGGCGAAGCCGCTGAATGTGGCCGGTGCCTACCACTCCCGCCTCATGGAGTCTGCCGGGCGCCAGTTGGG
>JBEBAG010000192.1:0-8734 GCA_041159065.1 Verrucomicrobiota bacterium
GATGCCGGTTTTGGTTTGGAGGTAAGCGGCGAGGACCTTGTAGTTGCGCTGGGCGTAGCCTTTGACGCAGGCGCAGGCGAGATCCTTGCTGGGGGGATCCATGACGACGAGCTGGAGGGGGGCGGCAACGGCTTGGAGGGTTGCGGCGAGCAGGCCCAGCAGGGAGAGGGAGAGGGTTCTCATGGGAGTGCGCGAGAGAGGCTTGGGTACAGGCCGGGTTATTCCTTGTTCAGGGTCCAAGTCTGTTGGCTGACCGTGAGTTCGAGCGCGGATTCCGATTTGCGGCGAAGAGTGCCGGCGAAAGCAACGATCCCATCCGCCGACTCGAATTCCACCTTGGCGGCATCGCCCTCGGTGCCGGTGACCACCCAGCGCATGAAAACTTCCCGCTCCGGGCGTCCCTCCTCCTCATTCGCAATCCGGAGCTGGGCCGCGATGCGGTGGTCGGGGCGGATGTCGAACGATTGGTTGATGTTGACCTTGAAGGCGATGTAGTCGTCGTAGCGGATTCCTTCGGAGGAATTCCGGAGTTCGTCCCACGTTTTGGGTCCCGGACGTCGAACGAGGGTCCATTTGCCGGCGAAGCTCTCCATGGTTTTCTCCGCAGCGGCGATCTGTTTGTCCTGTTCCGCGACGAGGGGGGCGGCCTCTGCGTTGGGCAGCAGGACGCAGATGTGGTTCCGGTCTTGGTACTGCACGTAATAGCGGTCCCGTTGGGGGTCGTGGCCGATGGCGACGTGTTTGCAGCCCTCGCCGATGCGGGCCCGACCGATGACCCCGAGGAGTTTGCCCTCCGCGTTGAAACGCTTGAGGGTTCCGATGCTGGATTCGGCGGTGAGGATATCGCCGTTTTCGTACCGGAGGACGTTCATCGGGTTGCAACAGCTGCCGAACCCCTGGTTGCCGTCTTTGAAGCGCTGGCCAAAGCTGGCGAGTTTCTTGCCTTCGAGGTCGTAGACGCCCACTTCGAATTTGGTGTTTTCGGCGGTGAAAATCCGGCCCCCGCTGGTGATGACGTCCATCTGGCCGCAGCATCCGCGCAGGTCTCCGAGGATGGGCTTGGGGTTGGCCAGGTTGCGGTCCAGTTTGAGCACTTCGTAGCCGCGGAACTTGGAAAGGGTCAGGAAGACGGAATCTCCCTCGCCACTGAGGGAGGGACTGTTGGTGCGGTTGGCGACGAGGTACTGCACCGTGGATTCTGGGGAGCGTTCCTGTTGAAGGTCCTTGCGCTGTCGCTCGAGCATCTTTTGGGAGGAGGCGAGCCGGGCCTTTTGGCGTTCGGTGGGAGCGGGAAGGGACTCCATTTTTTTGATGGATTCCTCCAGATCCGCGATCGCGCGGGTGGCTCGGTTGCGCCGGTCTTCCGCATCCTTCTTGGCGATCTCGAGCGCTTGCGCGCGCAACTGCTCCTCGCTGACCCCCAGGAGGTCGAGGATCTTCACCTCTTGGAGGATTTTTCCCTCTGAGGACAGGTGGAGGAGTTTGCCGCTGCCGGCCACGAGATAGCCTTGGTCGCCGAAGCGGGCGAGGGCGGAGGGAATCACGGGGATGGGGATTTCGCGCAGGAGCTTGCGGTCCGGACTGAAGACTTGGAGTGCCGCGGTGTGGTGGTTGCGATCGACGATGGCGGCGGTGAGGAGGCCATCGGGAGCGACCACGAAGCTCACCAGAGTGAGTGCTTCCCGGGTGGGTTGAATGATGGCGGCTTGGCGATGGGTGCCATCTTCGGGGGCAGCGGCCGCGGGAGTGGCGGGGGCGGCCGCGAGGAGGGAAAGGAGGAGGGGGCCGAAGGCGTGGGAGCGGAGCGAGGGGAGCATGATGGGAGATGGGCGGTGCGAATCGGACAGGGCTGCGGAGGAAACGTTCCGTAGATTTAGCGGAAATTGTCTCGGGGTGCTCTCCCCCGAACGGGTGGTTTTGACGCGCGGTGGGAGGCGGCGGGCGAGGGTCAGGGAGATTCGAGCTGGAGGCTTGGGGGGGTGGGGAGCTGGAGGAGCGGGTTGCCCTGGGTGGCGAGGTGTTGCCAGTGGGCACATTGCTGGAGGAGGGATGCGGTGTTGAGGCCGAGATGATGGGGGGAGAAGGGGGTGAGGCGCTGGGAGGCGAGCGCGAGAAGACGGGCGCCCGGGGCGAGGCGGCGGGAGTGGGTGGGGTGCGTGGGAAAGAGGGCGTGTTTTTGGAAGTGCACGAAGGCGCCTGCGACTTGGATGAGGGCCTGAAAGAAGGAGCGATCGGGTCCCGAGCAGCGCAGCCAGAGGTGTTCGAGCACGTCATGAGCCTCGTAGTAGAGGCCGGAGTTGAAGCAGTGAAAGAAGGCGCGGTACTCGCGGGGCAGGGGGGCGTCGGGGGCGGGGTCCCAAGAGTCGAGCCAGTGGGTGAGGGTTTCTTTTTTCATTCGCGGGGCGGGAAAGGGAGCTTACGATCGGGTGTTTGTGAAAAGACAGCAGCCAGCACCGATGCCTTGGCGGGAGCCAGGGGGCGAAGTTCTTTTTGGGCGGGGGGCGAGATGAAGGAGTCGATTCCCTGGATGATGGGGGCATTGGCGGGCGGGTTGGCGGTGGCTTCGGCGTTGTTTTCGGCTCTGGAGACGGCGCTGTTTTCGCTTCAGCCGCCGGAATTGGAGCGGTTGCGACGGAAGCGGAGCCGGTATGCGGAGTCGCTTTCGGTACTTTTGGGCAATCCACGCCGGCTGCTGAGTGCGATTTTGTTGGCGGACGTGTTGATCAATGTGCCCCTGACCGTGTTGTGTTTGTATCTCCTTCGGACCGAATTGGCGCCGGCGCTGCCTTTTTGGGCGAAGGCGCTGGGGGTGTTCGGGTTGGTGGTGTTCGTGTGCGACCTGGTGCCGAAGGTGGTGGCGTTGCTGAGTCCGTACCGGGTGATCCGGGTGGGGGCGGTGGTCTTGGTGCCGACGCTCTCGGCTTTGGCGGTCCCGGTGCGCTGGTTGCAGGGGCTGTGCGATGGGGTGACGGAGCGGTTCACTCCTGCCCGCCTCAGGGCGGGGGGGTTACTCACTGAAAATGAGGTCAGCACCCTGGTCGAACTGGGAGCCGAGGAGGGAGCGCTGCACTCCAGCGAGAGCGCGATGATCCAAGAGATTCTGCGGTTGGGCGAAAAAACGGTGCGCGATTGCATGACGCCGCGCGTGGAGATGGTGAGTTTTCCGGATGATCTGTCCAACGAGGACCTTGCGGCGCGCTTGCGCAAGGCGCCCTACCGGCGCGTTCCGATTTACGGGGAAACGCCGGATGAAATCGTAGGCATTCTGGAGGTGCGCCATTTTCTGGAGGAATCCGAGGCGCCGGCGGCGCATTACACGGAGTTGCTCAGTCCGCCTTCCTTTGTGCCGGAGACGATGAAGGCGCTGGATTTAATGCGCAGCTTTCTGCGATCGCCCAAAGCCTTGGCGATTGTGGTGGATGAACACGGGGGAACGGAGGGGATGATTACGCGGGCGGATTTGGTGGAGGAGATTCTTTCGGAGGCTCTGCCCGGGGGGGACCGGGATTTGTACATTGAGGCGCTTGGGGACGGGCGCTTGGTGGCGAGCGGGCACGCGCGTTTGGAGGATGTGGGGTTGATGCTCGAGACGCCGGTGGCCATGGAGGGGATCGATACGGTCGGGGGACTGGCGTTCAATCTGGCGGGACAGATGCCGCGTCCGGGGGAGGTGCTGGAGTGGGAGGGGGTGCGGGTGGTGGTGCGGCGGACCTCGCGCAAGCGGGTGGAGGAGGTTTTGGTGCAGCGCATCGGGGCGGGGGCAGGGGAGGAAGTGGAAGGAAAGGAGGGGGGCTAGATGGGGGTGTGGTGGGCGATCCTGGGGTGTCTGGCGGTTTCGTTCCTGTTCTCGGGCGTGGAGGCGGGAATTCTTTCCCTCAACCGGGTTCGGTTGCGTCACCGTTTGAAGGCGAAGGATCCTGCGGCGCTGGTTTTGAACCGGTTGATGGCCGACCCGGAGCGGCTCTTGGTGACGGTTTTGATCGTGACCAATGCGATGAACATTTTGGCGCTGGCCTTGGGGGTGCGGGAACTGGTGGGGCGGATGGGAGGGGGAGGCTACTGGGTGGCGTTGGGGGTGGCTTTGCCGGTGTGGGCGGTGGGGATGGAGTTGCTGCCCAAGTCCCTCTTTCGGCGTTTCCCGTACCGCGCGCTTGCGGCTTTGGCGGGTCCGCTGCGTCTGGCGGACACGCTTTTGAGTCCGCTGCATGCCTTCGGGGCCTGGGTGACGCGGGGTGCGGTGTGGGGAAGGCAGCGCAAACCGCGCAAGCTTTTGGCTGGTCGCGAGGATTTTAAGTACATGACCTTTGAGTCGGCGCGGGAGGGGGCGATCTCGGCGCAGGAGCGCGATTTGATCCACTCGGTGGTGGATTTTCGGGGGGTCACGGCGAGGGAACTCCTCGTGCCCGTCGAGCGCACGGGGGCTGTGCCCTCTTCTTTGAGCATCAAGGAGGCTCGGGCTCGGGCTCGGAGCTTGGGTTTTGACCGGGTGCCGGTCCTTGGGGAGGATGGTCAGGTGAGCGGGGTGGTAGATTTTCACGAGTTGGCGGTGACGGGACAGTGGCACGGCCGGGTGGGTATGTTTCAGCGCCGGATTCTGAAGGCGGGTCGGAACGATTCGGCGTATGGGCTTCTGAGGAAGTTGCGTTCTGCCAGACAGTTGATGGCCTTGGTACGGGATGAAGACGGGCGGAGTGTGGGGATTGTGTTTTGGGACGACTTGGTGCGGAGGCTTCTTTTGCCGGTGGGCGGGGGCAGCGCAGGGGGGGCGGGTGGGGAGGATTGAAGGATGGGCGAAGGGGGGACGTGGAACCTTCTCGGTTGATGGAGTAGGGGGGAGCGTTCAGGGTAGGGGGCTCTCATGGAGAAAGAGCCACAGTTGCAGGCGGTGGATGTGCACCGTAGTTTTCGGATGGGGTCTCGTTCGGTGGAGGTCCTCAGGGGGATTGACTTGGAGATTCGGCGTGGGGAGGCGGTTTTCTTGTGCGGGGCCTCCGGGGCGGGCAAAACCACCCTGCTTTATACGCTGGCGGGGCTCGAGCGACCGGAGCGCGGGAAGGTGATTTTCGAAGGGGAATCGCTGTATGCGCAGGGCGACGCCACGGAGGCGCGGCGGCGCAACCAGCGGATTGGCTATATTTTTCAAGGGTACTTCCTGCTTCCGGAGTTGACCGCGCTGGAGAACGTGTTTTTGCCCCGCATGATTGGAGGGCGCGGGGAGGGGGCGAGCCGCGTGGAAGCGGAGGCGGCGCTGGAGCGGGTGGGATTGGGCCATCGCATGCAGCACCTCCCGGCGGAGTTGTCGGGAGGCGAGCAGCAGCGGGTGGCGATTGCGCGCGCGCTGATGAACGATCCGGCGATCGTTTTTGCGGATGAACCCACCGGGAATCTGGATTCGCGGACGGGCGCAAGCATTGTGGATTTGCTGATGGGATTGGTGCGGGAGAGGGGACGGACCTTGGTGGTGGTCACGCACGATCCGTTGCTGGCGGGACGCGGGGATCGCCGGCTTGAAATGAAAGACGGACGAATCGCAGGCTAGTGCACGCCGAAGGCTTCAGTTAACGTCCCCCGCCCATTTTCACCCACGTATTGAGACTCTCCAGATCATGAAGATTTACATCGACGGCGTTTTTTACCCGGAACCCGAAGCCAAAGTTTCGGTTTTTGACCATGGGCTGCTCTACGGAGACGGAATTTTTGAGGGGATCCGTTTCTATGAGGGCCGGGTGTTTCGGCTTCAGGAGCATTTGGAGCGGCTCTATGATTCTGCGAAGGCGATTGCTCTGAAGATCCCTTTGACCCTGGAGGAGATGCAGGAGGCGACGCTGGAGACGATCCGTCAGAATGGATTGCGGGACGGGTACATTCGGCTGCTGGTGACGCGAGGCAAAGGCAATTTGGGATTGAGTCCCGACCGGTGTCCGAAAGCGTCGGTGATTATCATTGCGGACAAGATCCAGTTGTATCCCGCGGAGAAGTACGAGAAGGGGATGGTGATGGTGACGTGTGCGACGCGTCGGGCAACGCCGGCGGCGCTGCTTCCGGCGGTAAAGTCGTTGAATTATCTTAACAACATCATGGCGAAGGTTGAGGCTTCGCATGCGGGGGCGGATGAGGGGGTGATGTTGAACGAACAGGGGTATATCGCGGAGTGCACGGGGGATAATTTGTTTGTGGTGAAGCGGGGGGTGGTGACGACACCGCCCGTGTATGCGGGGGCCCTTTGCGGAATCAACCGGGGGGTGGTTTTGGAGATTTGCGAGGAGTTGGGCATTCCGACGCGCGAAGCGGAGATGACGCGGTATGATGTGTATACGGCCGACGAGTGCTTCCTCACGGGCACGGCGGCGGAGGTGATTGCGGCGATTGTGCTCGATACGCGGCCGATTGGAACGGGGCGTCCGGGGCCGGTGACGGAGCGGATTATTGCCCGGTTTCGGGAGCTGACGCGGAGCACGGGTACGGAGATTTATGGGTGAGGGTCTGGAAAAAAAGGACCGAAGTCCGAGGGGAAGTGGTGTAGAGTGGAGAGGGGGGAGGCGCGGGGAGGGCGAGCCAACATGGAGGAGAGTCGATGTTCTGTGATGTGTGTAAAACTGCGAAAGCGAGCGTATTTCTGACCCAGATTGTGGAGGGGAAGATGCAGAAGGTGAATCTGTGCGAGGCCTGTTCGCAGGAGCGCGGGGTGGGAGATCCCACGGCGTTTGCGCTGGCGGATCTGTTGCAGGGTTTGGGAGCGGCGCAGGAGGTGGAGCGGGCGGGAGGGGAGGCGTTGCGATGCGGGGCGTGTGGGTTTACGCAGGCGGAGTTCAAAAAGACGGGCCGCCTGGGGTGCTCGGAGTGCTATTCCGTGTTTTCCGAGGGCTTGGAGAGTTTGCTGCGCGGGATGCACAAGGGACTCGAGCATCGAGGGAAGGTGCCGGAGCGGCAGGCTCGGCGTCTGGAGCAGGAGCGTGAGCTGCGCGGGTTGCACGAAAAACTGCGCGAGGCGGTGGGGAAGGAGCTGTACGAGGAGGCGGCGCTTTTGCGGGACCAAATCCGGCAGCTGGAGGGGAGGAACTGAGCTATGGGGATGCGCAACATTTTGGCGAAGAGCAGTGACTGGCTGGGGGGCGAGGGGCCGCACCATGAGATTGTGGTCAGCAGCCGGATTCGGCTGGCGCGCAATCTGAGAGGGGCTCCCTTTCCGGGATGGGCGAAAAAGGCAGAGCGAGTGGCTATCCTGGAAAAGATCCGGGGATGCGTGGAGCAGTTGCCGGAGATGGCGGACGCGTTTTCGCTGGCGTGCCAGGATCTGTCGGCCTTGGAGAAGCAGGTCTTGGTGGAGCGCCATTTGATTTCGCGGGAGCATGCGGCAAAAGGGCAGGGTTCCGCCGTGGTGATGAACCGGCGCCAGAATCTTTCCATCCTGATCAACGAGGAGGATCACTTGCGGATGCAGTCCATCCGTTCCGGGTTGCAGCTGAAGGGGGCTTTTCGGGCGATCAACAAGGTGGATACCGAGCTGGAGGAGCGGCTGGATTTCGCCTTCGACGGGCGTTTGGGATACCTGACGGCCTGTCCCAGCAATGTTGGCACCGGCATGCGGGCCTCGGCGATGGTGCATTTGCCTGGGCTGGTCCTGAGCGAGCAGATTAATCAGATCATCCAAGCGGTGAATAAAATCGGACTCGCGGTGCGCGGACTCTATGGGGAGGGAACCGAGGCGCTGGGGAATCTGTTCCAAGTCTCCAACCAGACTACCTTGGGCGAGTCCGAGGCGGAGATTATCGACCGTCTGCAGAAGGTCATTCTGCAGCTGATTGGACACGAACAGAATGCGCGGGTGACGATGCTGCAGCATCGGACCAAGACGCTTTTGGACCACGTGGGGAGGGCGTACGGGATTTTGAGGCACGCGCATTCGATGAGTTCGAAGGAAGCGCTGAACCTGTTGTCGCTGGCCAAGCTGGCCTGTGACCTGGGTTTTTATCCGGAGAGCTGGAGGGTGGCTGTGGACGAGCTTTTTATGGAAACGCAGCCCGCGCATCTGCAGAAGGATTCCCAGCAGAAACTGGCTGCGGAGGAACGCGATGCCCTGCGCGCGGAGATCATCCGCAAGAAGCTTTCGGAGTGTCCGCCGCCGGCGGTGGAGGAGGTGCTCAAAGTGGCTCCGAGTGGAGCGGGGGCGAGTCTTGGGGGGGAGCCGGCCCATGGGGGTTCAGGCGAGCCGGCTGATTTGGGCGAGTCTGGGGAGTCGGAGGAGGTTTAGGTCGGAGCGGGGGCGGTGGGGCTGGGACGGGGCGGGGAGCTTTGGGGAGCGGGAAGGTATTGAGTGGAGGGGAGCATTCCGTTTTGCTGGGTGGCTATGGCTTTTCCTTCGTTTTCCAATGTGACCGTCGACGCCAAGGCGAATGTGTATTTCGACGGTCGGGTGGTTTCGCACACGGTGCGTTTTGAGGATGGTTCGAAGAAGACCGTGGGGTTGATTTATCCTGGGGAATACCATTTTGGGACCGGGGCACCGGAGCGCATGGAGATCATCGCGGGGGGCTGCGGGGTGGTTTTGGACGGGACGAGTGCGAGGCTGGAGGTGCAGGCCGGGGGGTATTTTGATGTTCCTGGTCAGAGTGGATTTACGATCACGGTGGAGTCCGAGATTTGCGAGTACGTGTGCTCGTTTTTGAGCTGAGGGCGAGGGGGGCATGAGGGGGCAAATTGCGCTGTACGTTGGGAGGTGGGGGGGTGGCGGGAG
>JBEBAG010000193.1:0-4252 GCA_041159065.1 Verrucomicrobiota bacterium
TCCGGGCCGAGTACGGAGACGCTGAGGGGTGCGTCGGAGGCGCGGCAGGGGCGCACCAGAAGAAGGGTTTTGCGCAGGCTGGTTAGGTGGGGGTGGGTCTCCCCCTGCTGGGGACGAGCCGGAATGATCTGACTCTGGGCGAATAACACCTGGGCTTCCAACGATCCCTTCAGGTCGTTCAGGGGCGGGTTGGAATTGAAAACCTGGGCGCTGGCTCCGTGCAGCGAGCCGGGCAGGGGCGGGAACAACAGCGAGAGAAGGGAGATGCCGAGGGCGGATAAAGCGCGGGTGGTAAGGTTCATTGGAAGGGGGGATACGGACACGATACGCAGGCCGAGCGTCGGGGGGAATGAATCGGGCTGGGAGGATCTGTGGGTTCGTCTTGTCTGGGGCACGGAGTGCCGGTATGAGAGGGATGGTTCGGGTGTCACCGGGTGGTGAGAGACTCCATGGAGGAGTGTCACTGCCGGGATGAATCTGGTGCTCGAACTGACAGTGAGAACGAGGAGGGGTGGTAGAGTGGTTGATTGCACCGGTCTTGAAAACCGGAGGACCGCAAGGTCTCGCGGGTTCGAATCCCGCCCCCTCCGCCACTCTACATTCCCACAGGGGTTGCCTTTGAAGGGCTGGCCTGCGGTTTCGGAGCCGACAGTGAGGCCTGCGGCATCTCGGTCAGGATTTCCGCAGCGTGAGAGCGCCATGCGGGTCTCGGTTTCCGCCTCGATGAGGCGCCGGATCCTGACAGCGGAGGAAGATTCCCCGAGAAATGGGTCCGGACTCGGACCAGGGCCGGAAGGGCGCTCAGGCCTTCTTTACAAAACAGGCTTTGAGCCCGATGGCACTGCCTTCGATTTTGCAGGAAATTTCGTGATCCCCGTCCACCAGACGGATGCCTTTGGCCTTGGTGCCGCCCTTGATGACCTGCGAAGAGCCCTTCAATTTCAAATCTTTGATGAGAATGACGGCGTCTCCGTCGGCGAGGACCGTCCCGTGGGCGTCTTTGACGATCCGCGCAGCGGGAGGCGCGGTTTCCTGATCCCATTCGTGCCCACAGGTAACGCATTCCCAGCGGTCGGCGCGGCTTAGCAACTCGCTCATGCTGCACATGGGGCATTCGGGATTACTCATGGAATGTGTGGGAGGCGTTTGAAGGAGCTGAGGGAGACGGGACGAGGAGACGATGGGAGGGGCGCTGCCGAAGGGACAGGCCCTCGGGCCCTTAGGCCCTTGGGTCAGGGGAGTTCGACGATGCGTCCGGTGCGCGCGCTTTCGTAGCAGGCGAGCACGAGGGCGACGGCTCGCTCTGCTTCGGAGCCCGGGATCATGGGGGGACGTTTGTCGCGCAGGGCGAGCGCGAGATCTTCGATGAGGCGGCGGTGGCCCTCGACGCTGATCGCCTTGGGGTCGGCAGTTCCTCCTCCGATTTTTCCCGAGGCCTCATTGCGCAGAACGGCTTCGTCCTCGGGCTGTGGCTGGGCGAACTCCCAGCGGACAATCTTGTCGTTCACGAGGGTTGCGGAACCCTGATTACCGATGATTTCGATTCGCAAATCGGATCCGGGATAGCTTGAGGTGGAGGCTTCCAAGACGCCGAGGGCTCCGCTGGGAAACTGGAGCGTGGCGGAAAGGGTGTCCTCGGTTTCGATCATGGGGTGGGCGAGCGTGGCGGAAAATGCGCCGACCTTTTTGGGGAGTCCCACGAGCCACGTCAGTAGATCGACCGCGTGGATTCCTTGGTTCATGAGGGCGCCGCCCCCGTCGAGCTTCCAGGTGCCCTTCCAGGCGGAGGAGGTGTAGTATTCATCGGAGCGCCACCATTTGATGTAAGCGCTGCAAAGGGAGAGCTTGCCAAAACGGCCCGCCTCGACGGCGGCCTTGAGGCACTGGGCTCCGCGGCCGAGGCGGTTTTGAAACACACCGGCCAGGACGCCGCCACCAGACTTTTCGGCGTCCAAAATCTGACGGACGGCCTCGGCGGAGACTTCGAGGGGTTTTTCGCAGAGGACCGCTTTGCCGGCGCGGAGCACGGGAACGGCGACTTCGGCGTGCGCCCCGCTCGGCGTGGTGATGCAGACGGCGTGGACAGCAGGATCGGCGATGAGCGCCTCGAGGCTGGCAGCCGCACTGCAGCCGATCTTCGCGGCGAACTCGGCGCATCGTGCGGCGTTGCGAGAGTAGGTGGAAATCAGGCGGGCTTCGGGAACCTGAGAGATGGCGCGGGCATGGAACTCGGCGATCATGCCGGTGCCGACGATGGCGAATCCGATGGGTTGGCTCATGGAAAGGAGGGGATAAAAAGAGGGAAGGGGGAAAAGAGAAGCAGCCGCACCGTTTGCACGAGGTGCGGCTGCTTGAGGAAGGAAGCGGGGACTAGCGCTGGTCGATGGGGCGGGCGATTTTTCCGACCTCGGGCCCCGTGTATTCACTGAGGGGGCGGTAGAGGCGGTTATCGGCGAGTTGCTCGAGGACGTGGGCCGTCCAGCCCGCAGTGCGGGAGATGGCAAAGATGGGAGTGAAGAGGTCGGTGGGGATGCCGAGGGAGTAGTACACGGTCGCGGAATAGAAATCGACGTTGGCGTTGAGCTGTTTGCGTTCGCGCATGACCTGGGCGATGCGCTCGCTCATCTTGATCCACTTCGCTTCGCCGAGTTGCTCGGTGAGTTTGATTGCCATGTTGCGCAGGTGTGGAGCGCGGGGATCGAGCACCTTGTAGACGCGGTGGCCGATGCCCATGATCTTGGCTTTTTTGGCGAACTGTTCCTCGAGCCAGGAATCGACGCGGTCTTCGCTCCCGATCTCTTGGAGCATGTGGATCACGCCCTCGTTGGCGCCGCCGTGCAGCGGGCCTTTGAGGGTGCCGATGGCCGAAGTGATGGCGGAATACACATCCGTGAGGGTGGCAATGGTGACCCGCGCGGAGAAGGTGCTGGCGTTCATGCCGTGGTCGGCATGGAGCACGTAAGCGACGTCGAGGGTATCGGCGGCTTCCTGGGTTGGGACTTCCCCGTTGATGAGGTAGAGGAAGTGCGCGGCTTCACTCAGGTCCGAGCGGACGGGCGGGAGGTCTTTGCCTTGGCGGGCGCGGTGGAAGTAGGCGGCGATGATTCCGATTTTGGCCGTCAACGCGATGGCGCGCTTGTAGTTGGCGTCCTCGCCGGTTTCGTGGTCGAAAAGTCCGAGCATGGAGACGCCGGTGCGGATGACGTCCATGGGGCCGGCGTTTTTCGGGGCGGTGCGGAGGAAGGAGACGACCTCCTCGGGCAGGGAACGCTGCGCGCGCAGCTTCTGGGTGAGGGCCTCGAGTTGCTGGCGGTTGGGGAGTTCCCCGTGCCAGAGCAGGTGGATGACCTCCTCGAAGGAGACCTTTCCGGCCAGTTCATTGATGTCGTAGCCGGCGTAGATGAGCTGTCCGATGTCTCCGCGGACGTCGGAGATGGAGGTGGTGTTTGCGACGACTCCTTCGAGTCCTTTTGCGACGAGTGGCATAGGGTAGTGAGCGTGGGCTTGGGTTTCGAAGTGAGGGGACCGACTTAAATTTTGCCCCAGTGGCGGAGGAGGGTTTCCGCCATGACGGAGGGGGTGTCTGCGATGGCAATGCCGGCATCGCGCATTGCGTCGATCTTGCCGGAGGCCGTGCCCTTGCCACCGGAGACGATGGCTCCGGCATGGCCCATGCGACGTCCGGGAGGCGCGGTGGCGCCAGCGATGAATCCTGCGATGGGTTTCTTGCAGTTCGCCTTGGCCCAAGCGGCCGCCTCCTCCTCGGCGGAGCCGCCGATTTCGCCGATCATGATGATGGCTTCGGTTTCCGGATCCTCGTTGAACATTTTGAGGACGTCCAAGTGGGAGGTGCCATTGACGGGATCGCCCCCGATCCCGACGCAGGTGGACTGCCCGAACCCGCGCGAGGTGAGCTGCCACACGGCCTCGTAGGTGAGGGTTCCAGAGCGGGACACGACGCCCACGTTACCCTTTTTGTGAATGTAGCCCGGGGCAATTCCGATGCGGCAGCCGCCGAAGGATTTTTCGCCCTCACCGGGGGTGACCAGTCCGGGGCAGTTCGGGCCGATGAGGCGGGTGCGGCTTCCGGTCATCTTGTTTTTGACGCGGACCATGTCGAAGACCGGGATGCCTTCGGTGATGGCGACCACAAGGTCGAGCGAGGCGTCGTAGCATTCGAGGATGGCGTCCGCGGCGAAGGGCGGGGGCACGAAAACGACGGACACGGTGGCGCCGGTCTGCTTTGCGGCTT
>JBEBAG010000194.1:0-11013 GCA_041159065.1 Verrucomicrobiota bacterium
CGGTGGGGCCGTCGCCGATGTAGATCATGTTCTGAAACGGAACGGGCCGGATGCCTGCGGGCATGTGGTCGTTGACGTCTTGGGCCATGTCGAGCAGGCCCTTGTTGATCCGGAAAAGGTACTGCGTCTTCTGGGTGTGCGAGATGACGCGCTTGGGGAAGGTGATGCAGCCGCGTTCATCCTCGGCGAATTCGCATCCGAAGATGGCCTGAACATGGGGGGCGAGTCGGCTGCCCTCGATCAGGATTTTGAGTCCGCTGGAGATGATGTAGTGCTCCACCCGGATGCCGTGGGCGAGGTGTTGGGAGGAGAGCAGTCCCTTGGCGAACTCTTCAAACATCTGGGGCAAACCGGGATAGAACCGGAGGCTGCTCCCCAGTTCCCGGAGGCGCTGGTTGGTGGGCCTGTCCATCCCGAGGCAGTCCAGGAGCACCTTCATGTAGGCCAGCTCATTGTCGAACCCGTGTTCACGCACCAGTTCCTGGGCCTTTTTCCAGAAGGCGCGCGAATCAATCCCGAAGGCGGGAAAGAGAACCTCCTCCTGCATGTAGTTGGGGCTCAGGGTTTGATCGTAGTCGTACACGATGGCGATGACGTTTTGCGGGACGGACATGGCAGGGGATGGTTGCGCGAAAGCGGGTTGGAAATCGGGACAAAGGGGAAGGTTAGACCAGGTTGCGGAGCGCGGGGGCCAGTTCCGGATAAAGAAAGGGGAATCCGTGCGCGGTCGCCACGCCCGGAAGGACGCGTTTGCTGTCGAGCAGCTCATGCGAGAATTCTCCGAGCAGTTTGAGTGCGAAGGCGGGGACCGAAAACCAAGCGGGACGCGAAAGGCGCTCGGCCAGGGTTTGGGTGAACTCCGCGTTGCGCACCGGCCACGGGGCTGTGCCGTTCACCGGGCCGGAGACGGAGGCGTCCTCGACGGCAAAAAGGATCAGGCGCGCGAGATCTTCCAGGTGGATCCACGACATCCACTGGCGGCCGGAGCCGAGCCGACCGCCGAGCCCGAGGCGGAACACGGGGAGCATCGCGCCCAGCGCGCCTCCCTGGGGCGAGAGGACGAGGCCGGTTCGCAGCGCCACCACCCGCGTGCGCGGTGTGGCCCGGAACGCCTCGGTCTCCCACTCCATGCAGGTTTCGGCAAGGAATCCGGTCCCGTGGGGGGAGGTCTCCAGCAGCTCCGCGTCGCCCGATTCCCCGTAGAAACCAATGGCTGAGCCGCTCACTAGAACCTCGGGGGGCGACGCCATTTGTAAAATCGCCTCGGCCACCCTTCGGGTGCCCTGCAGCCGGCTCTGGCGGATGCGCTCCTGTTTGGCCTGCGTCCAGATGCCGATCACGCTCTCCCCCGCGAGATGAACCACCGCGTCGCAGCCCTGAAAATCGGGGGGGGGATCGGAGGGCAGGGCGGGAAAGGGGCGGACGGTGCAGCCGGGAAGCGAGAAAGAAGAAGCCCGGGGAGCGTGTGCAGGAGCTTGCGCAGGAACACCGGTCTGGGCTCCGGGGGCCGAGCGGGAGAAGGCGATCACCTCGTGGCCTCGCCGGAGGGCGAGGTCCGCCAGGAAGCGGCCGATGAGCCCGGAGGCGCCGGTAATGCCGAGAGTCATTCGACTAATTTAGCTGGGGTTCATCGGAATGGCAAAGGCGTGCGGAGGGATCGGCCTGCAGGGGTGGACAGGGAGCCGGGTGGGGCTAAGCTTTCCGCATGGGGTGTTTGAAAATCACGTTTTTGGGAACGGGCACTTCCCAGGGGGTTCCCAGGATTGCCTGCGACTGCGAGGTGTGTCTCTCCCCCGATCCGCGGGACAAGCGCACCCGGTGCTCGGTGCACGTGGAGACGCCGGAAACGGCGTGGGTGATCGATACGGGAGCCGACTTTCGCGCGCAGTGTTTGCGGGAGGGCATTCGGCGGGTGGAAGCGGCGGTGTTTACCCATGCGCACACGGATCACATCATGGGCTTTGATGATTTGCGCCCGTTTTGCCGTCCTGAACGGCCGATGCCGGTGTACGGGTCCGCGGAGACGTTGGCGCAGTTGCGGGGGGCCTTTGCGTTCGCCTTTGCATTGGAGAACCGATTTCCGGGGTATCTCAACCCCACCCCGGAGGTGGTGAGCGGGCCGTTTTGGCTCGGGCAAACCGAGGTGATTCCGCTCCCGATTCCGCACGGCAGAATGACGTGTAACGGCTACCTCTTGAAGCGGGGCGGGGTGCCGCTTTTTGCGTACCTGACGGACTGCAAATCGGTGCCGGCCGAGGTGGGGGAGTTGGTGCGCGGCGTGGAGCACCTAGTGGTGGACGCGCTGCGGGAGCGGCCGCATCCGACGCACATGAACGTGGCGGAGGCGCTGGAGGTGGTGGAGCGGGTCGGTCCGAAGCAGGCGTGGCTGACCCACCTGTGTCATGATGTGCGGCATGCGGAACTCGAGCCTCGGCTTCCCCGGGGCGTGCGCGTGGCCTACGATGGACTCCGCTTGGACCTCTAGAAGCGGGGGAACGGGCGCGGAGGGAAGTCTTTTGGGAGCCGGCTTGGCAGGTCCGGAGGGGGCGGGTACATTCGCCACTTCCAGTTATGAAGGCACCCACTCCAGTCACCATCTACGACACGACCCTCCGCGACGGCACGCAGGGGACGGGCATTTCCTTTAGTGTCCTGGACAAGATTCGGGTGGCGGAGCGTTTGGATGCCTTCGGGGTGCACTACATCGAGGGAGGCTGGCCCGGTTCCAATCCCAAGGATGCGGCGTTTTTTGCGGAGGCCAGCCGGAGGGAGTGGAAGCATGCGAAGATCGCGGCGTTTGGAATGACGCGCCGGGGCCGGGCGAAGGTGGAGGAGGACGCCCAGGTGCAGATGCTGCTCGACGCCCAGACTCCGGTGGTGACCATCGTTGGAAAGACGTGGCCGCTGCACGTGTTGGAGGTGTTTCAGGTGACGCTGGAGGAGAACCTGGCCATGATCCGGGACACGGTGGCGTATCTCAAAAGCCACGGACGCGAGGTGTTCTACGACGCGGAGCATTTTTTTGACAGTTTCCGGGAGGATCCGGATTACTCGCTTGCGACCATCCGCGCCGCGCAGGAGGCGGGGGCGGATCTGGTGGTTCTGTGCGATACCAACGGGGGAAGTCTGCCGGAGTTTGTGCAGGAGGTGACGGCCAAAGCGATCGCTGCGCTCGGGCGGCCGGTGGGAATTCACACGCACAACGATTCGGGTCTCGGGGTGGCCAACGCGCTTGCAGGCGTGGCGGCTGGGGCGTGCCAGGTGCAGGGGACGATCAATGGGTACGGCGAGCGCGTGGGCAACTGCGACCTCACGACGGTGATGCCGAATCTGCAGCTGAAGAAGGGGATCGATCTGGGGCTCGATTTGACCCAGTTGAAGGAGCTCTCCGGTTTTGTGGATGAGCTGGCGAACGTGCCGCACAACATCCGCGCGCCCTACGTGGGGCTGGCTGCGTTCACGCACAAGGGGGGGCTGCATGTCCACGCGGTGCAGAAGCTGGCCCGCACCTATGAACACGTGGACCCGGCTTTGGTGGGGAATGAGCGGATCATCTCCATTTCCGATATGTCGGGACAGAGCAACGTGCTGGCCCGCGCGGAGGCGCTCGGTTTCACGCTGCAAAAGGGCGCTCCGGTTGTGAATGCGATCCTGGCCGAGGTGAAGCGGCTGGAGTCGGAGGGATACGAGTTTGAGGCGGCGGAGGCGTCGTTTGAGCTGTTGATCCGGAAGTTTCTGGGACAGCGGGAGGCGCTGTTTTCGCTGGAGGAGTACCACTGCAGCTATCGGCGAACGGGCTCCGGGCTCTGGAACAAGACGGAGGCCACGGTGCGCATCGGCATCGGGGAGAGGACCGAATACACGGTGGCGGACGGGGACGGGCCGGTGAACGCGCTGGATGCGGCGCTGCGCAAGGCACTGCACGGGGTGTATCCGCAGATCCATCAGGTTCGCCTGGAGGACTACAAGGTGCGGATCATCAACGGGCAGCAGGGCACGGCGGCCCGCACGCGGGTGCTGATCACATCCACGGACGGGCACCTTTCTTGGGGCACGGTGGGCGTGAGTGATAATATCATCGAAGCGAGCTGGTTGGCGCTGGTGGATAGCTTCGAATACTGGGTGCGCCGTTCTGCAAACTCTCATGCTGCTCACTGAGCGGATCCTGAGCGATGCCGGTGGCTGGCAGGTGCTCAAGCAGGCCAAGGGCCTTCACAGCATGGGACGGGTGCGGGATGTCGTCTGGGAGGACCCCCTCCTGCGCGGAATCGTGCGGGAGGGCGAGACCGAGTACCGGTGCGGGCTGCGGATCCTCTCCAAGTCCAACCTCGAGAATCTTTGCACCTGCCGCGATTCGCGGCTGCGGGGCCTGATCTGTGCACACTCCGTGGCGGTGGGACTGGAGCAGTTGCGTCCCACACCCCGGACACCTTCGGTTGGCGCTTCGGGAGCGGGTTCCCCCGGTGAGTCCTTGAATCGAAAGCCGGCGGGGCCGGTGGCGAAAGCGCCGGCTCCTGGGGAGCGGGAGGGTGCGCCCTGGGGATTTTCGGAGCAGGAGGGGCAGAGGGTGGAGTTGCACGTGGTACTGGCGCCCAACCTTGCGCAGGCGGCGCAGCGCGGGGGTGTTTCCCTCGGAGTGGAGGCGGTTTTGGAGGGGCGCCGCACGCTGCTCTCCGCGTTGGATGGGAAGCGTCGGTATGCGTGCAGTGCGGAGGATCTGCGGGTGCTGCGCGCGTTGTGGACGGTGGCGTCCGGGGGAGGGCTTCCGGGCATGCTGGCGCTTCCACTGGAGGGGTTTTTGGGTCTGCTCGAGGGGCTGCTCGGGCATCCGCGCGTGAGCCTGGGGCGGGGCGCGCAGCTGCGGGTGAGCGGCGAGGCGGTGCGTCCGGTGCTTTTTGCAAAAACGCGAGCGAATGGGGACTGGGAGCTGCGTTGCGAGGTGCCCTCGGGCGGCGTGTTATTGCACGGCAAGAAGGCGGCGTGGATGTTGCGGGACACGGTTCTTCAGCCGGTGTGCCCCGGATTGGCTCCGGTGTATCTGGAGTTGTTGCGTTCGGAGGTGGTGGTTCCTGCGGCGGCGGTGGCGGCGTTTCTGGCCCGCGAATGGGAGGGGCTGTCGCGGAGCTTCTCGTGTGAGAAGGTGGAGCTGCCGCAGAAGGCCGATGGGATTGGGGCTCCGGCGGCGCCGAGGGTGGCGGGGGACGCACCGCTCAAACCGCGGTTTGCGCTGCGGTTGGAGGGTTCGCTGCAGTTTCTTTCGGCGCAGTTGGACGTGGTTTACGGGGAGTTTCGGAGCACGTTGACCAGCCGGGGGGCGGGTTCGAGCAAGGGGCGTGACGAGCGGGGTGAGGGGGGGGCGCTGGATCGGATGGCGGAGGCGGGATTCGGGAAGCCGGATGGGGAGGGGCGCATGGTTTTGCGCGGGGAGTTGGCGATTCTGGAATTTTTTGCACGGCATCTTCCGGGAATGCAGCGGGACTGGGAGGTTAGTATTGGGGAACGGTTTGCGCATGTGACCCGGGAAATCGAGCGGATCGAGCCGCGGCTCGAGGTGCGGGGGTCCGGGGAGGATTGGTTTGAATTGGACGTGGCGTTGGCGACCGGGGGGGGCGAGCGCTATTCGGGCGTGGAGATTCAGCGCCTGATTCAGACGGGACGCAGTCATGTGCGCCGAAAGGATGGGCGTGTTGCGGTGTTTGATCCGCATTTGCTGGAGGAGTTTCAGCAGGTGCTGCGGGATTGTGAACCCGACCAGCGTCAGGCGGGACGCTATCGCATCCACAACCGGCAGGCGGGTTTTTTGAGTGCGTTTGCGGACGAGTCGGGGGCGCGGCTTGAAGCGCCGGCGCATTGGCGTGAGTGGGCGACGGCGTCGCGGAATCTGCAGAGAGTGCGCGCGATTCCGCTGGGGGCTTTGGAGGAGACCTTGCGCGGGTATCAGAAAGAGGGCGTGTACTGGATGCACTTTCTTGCGGAGAACGGTCTTGGGGGCATTCTCGCGGACGAGATGGGGCTGGGGAAAACCGTTCAGGCGCTGGCATTTTTGCGAAGCGTGAAGGGGCGGAGTATGGTGGTTGCCCCTTCGTCGTTGCTGACCAACTGGGAGCGCGAGGCGCGGCGGTTTTTGCCGGGAATTCGCGTGTTGGTCATGGAGGGGGCAAAGCGCCACGAGCGGTTGGTGCGCGAATTTGCGGAAGCGGAGTTGGTGATCACGAGCTATCCGCTGCTTCGCCGGGACATGGACTGGTACCGGGGGGAGCCCTTCGAGGCGGTGGTGCTGGATGAGGCGCAACACATCAAAAATCCCGATAGTCAGAACGCGCAGGCCGCGTATCAGTTGCGGGCGAAACGGCGCTTTGTGCTGACGGGGACACCGGTTGAGAACTCGGTCAGGGACGTGTGGTCACTCCTGCATTTTGTGATGCCCGGCTACCTCGGTACGCGTTCGGATTTTCGGGAACGGTACGAGGTGCCCATCACGCAGGATCCCGGCGGGGTGGAGCATCGGCGGATGGTCAAGCGTCTGGCTCCCTTTGTTTTGAGGAGGACGAAAAAGGCGGTGGCCTCCGAGCTTCCAGACAAGATCGAGCAGGTGGTGTGGTGCGACCTTTCCGAGGCGCAGCGCGAGGCGTACGCGAAGCTGGTGGATCTCACGCGCCGGGAGGTGAGCAAGGCGGAAGGGCTGAAGAATCAGGGACAGGCTCGCATGGTGATGCTCACCTCACTTTTGCGGCTGCGTCAGGCGTGCAACGACCTGCGTTTGCTCGGGGGGGATTTTGTGTCGCTGGCGGAGGATGCCGGGGAGGCCGCGGCGGACTCGGGCAAGTTGGAGGCCCTGGAGGAGTTGCTCTCGGAGGCGATGGAGGGCGGGCACCGGGTGCTGCTCTTCAGCCAGTTTGCATCGATGCTGGATCTGTTGCAGCGGTGGATGGAGGAGCGCGGGATCGCGTTCTGTCGTTTGGACGGATCCACCAAGGATCGCACGGCGCAGGTGGACCGCTTTCAGTCGGGGGAGGTTCCGGTGTTTTTGATCAGTCTCAAGGCTGGGGGCGTGGGGTTGAATCTGACCGCGGCCGACACGGTGATTCACTTCGATCCGTGGTGGAACCCGGCGGTGGAGGCTCAGGCGACGGACCGGGCGCACCGTATCGGCCAGAAGTCGGTGGTGACCTCTTACAAGCTGATTATGCGGGGGACGGTGGAGGAGAAGATCCTGCAGCTGCAGGGGCGCAAGCGGGCCTTGATGGATGCGCTGGTCGAGAGCGAGCAACCGATGATGGACGGGCTCTCGATGGACGATCTTGCGGGGCTTTTAGAGGGGTGATTTGCCGCGCGGGCCGCGGCTTGGGCGCGGTTTGGGGAGCAGCATTTCGGTGAAGATGGCGGCTGCCGGGGAGGGGTTGCGTCGTTTGGGAGAGATGACGGCGAGTTCCCGTTGGATGCCCGGCGGGGCGATGCGCACGCACGCGCCATGGAAGGGAGGATGGAGTGTGGCGAGTTCGGGGAGGATGGCGATGCCGAGGCCCGCGGCGACGAGGGAGCGGACGGTCTCCAGTTCGCCGGACTCGCAGGCGATTTTGGGCGCGAATCCGGCTTGGAGGCAGGCTTTGAGGGCGCTGTCGCGTGCGCGGCCTTTGTAAAAAACGAAGGGCTCGTCGGCGAGTTGGGAGAGCGGGACTTGTTTGTGGGTCGCGAGCGGGTGATTGGCGGGCAGCAGGAGGAGGAAGCTTTCGCGGAGGAGGGAGCGGGAGTGCAGGCGCGGCGTGGGGACGGGAAGTTGGACGATGCCCAGATCGGCGCGACCACTTTCGACAGCCTCGGTGATGTGCTCGGAAGTTCCCTCGATGAGGAGGAGTTCGATGGAGGGGTGTGCTTTGCGGAACTGGTAGATTTGCTTGGGGAGCAGGCAGGCGCTGACTGAGGGGATGGCGGCCACGACGAGGCGTCCGGATCTGAGGCCGGCGATGTCCTCGACGGCGCGGCGCGTGGAGTCGAGTTGTTCGAGCAGTCCTTGGGCTCTTTCCATGAGGACTTTGCCAGCGGCGGTGGGGCAGCTCTCCCTGCGGCCGCGGTCGATGAGGCGGGTGCCGAGTTCGGCCTCGAGGCGGCGGATTTGTTCGCTCAGGGCGGGTTGGGCGACATGGAGTCGCTCGGCGGCGCGGGTGAAGCTGCGGAGGGTGGCGACTTCGAGGAAGTACTGGAGTTGGTAGATTTCCATCGGAAAAAACGATGCGGAACGAGGGGGTACTCACACAACGCATCCGCGAGCGCGAGCGGACGTGGGCGGGGGGAGGGAGGCGGCGGACGGACCGGAGGGGTCAGGGGAGGTTGCCGATGTTTTTGAGGCTGTGTTCCACCAAGGCGCCCATGGTGCGCATTTTGAGGAAGTGGTCGTCTTTGTAAAATTCGGCCAGCTCGGTGCGCAGTTGGTGGACTTTTTCGATGGGGGCGAGGGTTTCCTGGGTCATGGCATCGAGGAGCCAGTTGAGGCGGTTGCGTTCGAAGCGCATGCGGAGGGCCATGAGGGAGCGCTCCTCGTGCTGGTATTGGCGCATGGATTGAACATCCATGTGCTTCATGCCGAAGTGGACGAGGGGGTTGTTCCCCTTGAAGAACTGGGGGCGGTAAAAGGAGCGGCGCCCCTCGTAGCATTGCTGGTCGAAGTCGAGGGGGCGGAGGCGGTACTGGACCTCCTCGAAGTCGGGGGTGACATCGACGACGTAGTTGCAGGGGCGCATGTCGCCGAGGAGGCGGATGAAGCAGCGTTCGTTGAATTTTACAAACTCCTTGGCGATGCGGACTTCCTTGAATCCCGGGTCCTGGAGGTGTTTGCTGATGAACTGGTCCCCGGGGATGCCCACGATGTGTTCCTCGACGAGGGTTTCCTTGGAAATGAAGTAGAGGATGCGGTTGGGGGAGAGGAGGTGCTCGAGTTCGAGTCCGTAGACGCGGGAGGCATCGGCTTTTTTGATGTAAAAGTAGTCTTGGTTGTCGTTGTAGGCGTTGACGATTCGGATGCGGAAGGGTTGCGAATTGCCGAACTCGCAGAAGTCGATGCGATCGACGCGGAGGTGTTCGATGAAGGAGGACTCGGCGCTGGCTTTGAGGAGGCCGTAGGTGTGGCGGAGGCCGTGGTGGAGCTCGCGGGTTTCCTCCGGATTGTAAATCACCGTTTGCCAAAGGGTTTCGCGTCCATTCTTGTCCAGCAGCGAGGAGCATTCCGAGAAGCGTCTGAGCGAGCTGTATTCGATGGGGAGGATGATCTCCCTCGCGAAGGAGCGCAGGTAACCGCGGAGCGCGGGCAGAACCGGGTAGGAGATTTTCTTTTTGGAGGGGAGCTGCAACGAGGCGTCCTGCATGGGGCAAGGATGCACAAAGCTGCGTGAAAAGGGAGTGTGCGGTTCCGTGCGGATGGGGAACCGGAGGCCGCGGAGCGGGGGTTAGCAGAGGAGCTCTGCGGATTTGCGGCGCGCCCAGGCATCGGCCTCGAGGATGGCGTCGAGGTTCGCGTTGGGCTGGGGATGGTGCGCGCGCATGACGCTTTCGACGCACTGCCAGATCGCGGGAAAGGAGCAGGCGCCGGCGAGGAATCGGTCGACGGCGACCTCATTGGCGGCGTTGAGGACGGCGGGGAGGGTTTCGCCTGCGTCGCCTGCCCAGCGGGCGAGTGCGAGCGCGGGGAAGGCGTCCGTGCGAGGGGCTTCGAACTCGAGTTTGGCGAGTTGTGCGAAGTTGAGCGGCGGGAGCCGGTTGGGGACGCGTTCGGGATGGGTGAGCGCGTACTGGATGGGGAAGCACATGTCGGTGCTTGAGAGTTGGGCGAGGATGGAGCTGTCGATGAACTCCACCATGGAGTGGATGATGCTCTGGGGATGGACGACGACATCCACGCGGGGCATGGGCACGTCAAAGAGCCAGCGTGCCTCGATCATTTCGAGCCCCTTGTTGAAGAGCGTGGCGGAATCGATGGAGATTTTGCGGCCCATGTCCCAGGTGGGATGCTTGAGCGCCTGGGCGGGGGTGACGCTATGGAGGGATTCCGCACTCCAGGTTCGGAAAGGGCCGCCGCTGGCGGTGAGAATCAACCGGGACACCTCCTCGGGGCGGCGTCCTTCGAGGCACTGGAAGATGGCGTTGTGTTCGCTATCGACGGGCAGGACGCGCACGCCCTTGCGGCGGGCGGCTTCCATCACGACGGCCCCGGCCATGACCAAGATTTCTTTGGAGGCGACGGCGATATCCTTGCCGGCTTCGATCGCCGCAAGGGCGGGGCGCAGCCCGGCGGTTCCCACGATGGCAACGAGCACGATGTCCGCCTCGGGAAGCGACGCGAGGGCGCAGAGTCCCGATTCGCCTTCGAGGATTTCGGGGCCGTTTGAGCCGAGGGCCTTGCGCGCCTGAGCGGCGGCCTCGGGATCGAAGAGGGCGGCGGCGCGTGGCTGCCACTCGCGGACCTGCTCGGTGAACGCGGGAACGCTTCGGGCGGCGGCGAGGGCGACGACTTGGACGCGCTCGGGGAGATCGCGTGCGACCTTGAGGGCGGACTGGCCGATGGATCCGGTGGATCCGAGGATGACGACCCGTTTGGGGGCGGAGGAGGATGGAGGGAGGGAGGAGGGCATCACGCGCCGAGGACAAAGCGGAGGTAGAAGTAGAACACGGGGCCGGTGAAGAGGAGGGAGTCGATGAGATCCATTGCGCCTCCGATTCCCGGGAGGAAATGGCCGGAGTCCTTGGTGCCTGTGGAGCGTTTGATGATGGATTCGGCCAGGTCGCCGATGACGGCCACGAGGCTCAGGAGCAGCCCGAGTAGAATGGCATGCGGTAATGGAATGAGGGCCAACGCTTTGGGGAAGCAGCGCACGAGCGTGACGGAGCCGGCGAGCGAGAGCAGGAGTGCGCCGGAGAAACCTTCCCACGTCTTCTTGGGGGAGATGTGCGGGATCATGAGGTGCCGTCCGAAGAGGGAGCCGGCGAGGTAGGCACCGCAGTCCGAGAACTTGGTGACGATGA
>JBEBAG010000195.1:0-2858 GCA_041159065.1 Verrucomicrobiota bacterium
CTCCCGCATCGCCTGGGGCGTCTCCAACACCAGCCCGCCCTCGGCCTTCGTCGCGTTATGGCAGGGCAGACAGCTCGCCTCCAGCATCGGCAGGATCTCCTTCACAAAGGAAACCGGAGCCAGTGCAGGGGCCGGCACGCTCGCGACCGGTTTGGCCGCTGGATCGCGAATCACGAGCGTCACCGCATTCGAGGCGAGCTTGAGATCCACCTCCCCCGGCTTCCCCCGCACCTCGCGCTTCGCCTTCTCATCGCCCTGAAACCACACCGTGTACCGGCCCGGCGCGAGTTTCAAAGGCGCAAGATCCCACGGGTACGCCACCGAGGCCGCCTTGTCGGCAAGCACCACCTCCGCCGCCTTCTCCAGCCCCTCAAAGCCGACCACCCGCAGCTTCAGCGCTCCCCCCTCCACGCCATTACGATCAGCGTGCACCGTAAAACTCACCTTGTCCGTGGGGAGCGCTTCCAGCTGCGCCGGCTCCACACGCAACGCCGTCGTCCACGGCGCGTCCTCCATCACCCCCAACGTAAACTCGCCCATCGGACGACACCGCGCGTTCCGAATCCAATCCCCTTTCGGATACATCTCCGAATCCCACAGCGGCGTGCTTCCCACCGCCTCCCGCCGACGCTCCTGGCCTTCAACCCAGGCCATGCCGTAAATCCGAATCGCTCCGCTCCACCGCTTCGCCTCGCGCCCCGCGCGCAGCAGCAGGGTCCCCTCATTCTTGCCCGGTCCCACCACGCAAGGCTCTGCCGTCACCCCCGGTGGCAGCCCCTCCGCCTCCACGCGCACTTCCCCCTCAAAACCATCCCGCCGCACGAGCAACACACGCACCGGCAGCCCTTGTCCGGGGCGCAGATTGGAGCCACGCACATCCACCATGAATGCGGGATTGATTCCCGGGGCCTTCAAATACGCGCGATTCGCCATCGGCGGGTGCGCCGCACACACCAACGCAAAATCCGGCGCGGGCTTGCGAATCGCCAGCGTGTAGGGCCGCGCCTCCCCTCCCGCACTTCCAGCATACCCATCGCGCAGCGTCGCGCGAAACACCCCGTCCTCCTTCACCTCCAAACGCCCGACCGGATCCCGGTTTTCCCCGTTGAAATCCGGGTCCCCCTCAAAAAGAGAGGCTCTCCCCGCCTCCAGCACGTCCTGCAGCGTCTCCTTCCCGTCCTTGTCCCGCATCACCCGTTGCACCACCAACCGCGGATCAGACGCGTACCCCAGCCGGTTCGAAGTCACCTCCAGCCACCATACCTCCCCCTTCTTCCCCTCAAACTCGTACCCATCCACATCGCGTCCCGGCCCAAATTCCCCCCGCACCTCCAGCGGCAGCGACACCCGCTCCGGTTTGCGCTCGTCATTGGGCTCCTGCTCCTTCCTCGCGGCCCCGGACACCGGCCAGAAAACGAGGGGCGTCTCCACCGGACGCACCGCCACCTCCGACGCACTTCCCCCCACCAGTCGGAAGAAAAACTCAGGGCCGCCTCCCGATAAAAAATCACGCAACGACAGGAACAGGGGCCCGGAATCCTTCGGCGTAAAACGCAGCACCCGGTCTCGCACCCGGGCCAGTTCGCGTCCCCCGGCATCGCTCAGCACAAGGACAGGATCCAGTTTCGAATCCATCGCCGCCGCGCGGCAGTCAAACACCAGCTCGCGCCCCGCCTGGGCCTGCACCCGAAACCAACACACCGACTGGCTCGGAACCGCCCCTTGGATCACCCCGGGCAAAGACCATGCCTGTGCTTGCTCCATCGCTATCGCCTTTGGATCCAAGGGCGTCGTCGCCAGACGGCTCACCTCAAAGCGCCGCGAATTCGACACCCCGTACCTGCCCACCACGCGCGCCTCATAAACGCCCTCCGGAACGCCTTCCCCAATCTTCACCGCCATTTTCTTCGGATCCTTTGCATCCGCGGCGGATTCGATTCCCGGGTGTGTGAAGCGCAGTGTCCCCTCCTCCAAATCCACCCCCTGCACCTCCACAACCACCGTCTCCCCCGGACGTCCGCCCGGCGGATTCAGGACGCGCAAACGGGCCTCGGGAAGTTCCACCGCCCAAGTCCATTCAGGCCCCAACCCCAGCGTCGCACTCCCCCAGCAGAGCCCCAGTGCAACCCCTCCCAATACCGAACGCCCCACCCGAACGATTTTTTGAAAAGCGCTCATGATCAGTGGTTCATCAAAAACTCGCCGCTATTCACCACGGCCCACACCAAGTCTTCCCACGCCTGCTGCATCCCCTGCACCGGATCCGCTCCGGACCGGGCACGCACCTTCTGCAAATGCTCCCGCGCAATCGCGAGCTCCGATTCCTTCGGAGCGCGCGCAAACGCGCTGAGATACAGGTCCCGGAGTTTCTCGTCATCCGAGCGCTTCCCATCCGTCGCAAACCGCCGCGCGGTCCCCTGAGGCGATCCCAGCTTGGACTGGATCTCGCCGGCCGTCGCAAGCATCAGCCCCTGCCCGAGGCTCGCATTGCTCTGGCGCTCACAGGTGCATGCCGTCGCCGAATCCGGCCGTCCAAACTCCCGCAAAAAGGCGTTCCCGTTGTAAGAGTTGTCCGGCAACTGCATCGCCCGCGTCCCGCGGGTTTGATTCCCCCAACCTTCCGACGCTCCCGCCACCGTGTTGATCCCGTCCAACAGCGCCTCCGCCGGCAGACGCCGTGCATAGAACCGCGAGAAGTACTGGCTGTCCTCCGCATTGTGCGCGTTGGGAGCAGCGTCGAGTTGGTAGGTGCTCGAGTTCGCGAGGGTTCGCAAAAGCTGCTTCAGATCAAACCCGCCCGCCACAAACTCCTTCGCCAACGCCTCCAACAACTCCGGATGCGAGGGTGGATTGGTCGC
>JBEBAG010000196.1:0-8628 GCA_041159065.1 Verrucomicrobiota bacterium
CTCCCTCCTCCTTTTCCCCCGCTACCGCTCCCCCCTCGCCCCTCCCTGCCCCCCCGAGGAAATCCAAGCCCTCATCCAAGGCCACTTCCTCGCCTCCCCGCTCGGAGTCTGCCGCACCCCCGGGGGACTCGCCTTTCTCCACTGGCTGGAGGACCGCTGCCGTCACCTCGCCTTCGAAGAGCCTCAGCAGGGCCTTCACCTGGATCAAAAATGGCTCAACCTCGCCCCCTGCCTGTTCCCCGACGTCCGCATCGAACGCTCCCTCCCACTCTTTTCCTCCCCGGACCTTCCTGGACTCCTCGAGTCCTCCGCACCCCAGCCCCCCCCGCCCCCCCGCCTTCCCCAGTTTGAATCGTTCGAGGATGGCTCCCCCCTCGCTTCCGTCGCCCGTAAAATCTTCGCCATCAGCCCCAAGCTCCAAAGCGAACCCCATCCCCTCGCGCCCAACTCCGCGTTCCTCCGCTTCTGCCGCACCCACCGCCTCCTCGAACAAGACCACTCCCCGCTCCTTCCCAACCCGCTTCCCCCCCACGACCCCCTCGCGCGCCTCACCCGCTGGGGACTCCTCTCCGTCCTCCGTATCTTTGGCCCGGGCAAATACGCCCTCCTGCTCAAATACCTCCGCTTCCTCGCCTCCCCTCGGAACCAGCACGACGTCTTTTTTCCCGGAAGCCCCGCCCGGCTTCCCTCGGTTCCAAAACGCCCCATTTCCGGGCGCCACCCCGCTTCCTCCGACCTTTCCCCCTCATCCCTGCCCAAGCTGGGCGTGGTGAGCGTCACCTACAACGGAGCCGCCTTCCTGCGCCCCTTCCTCCGCGACTGCTGGAAACAAACCCACCCCGATTTCCTCCTCTACCTGATCGACAACCAGTCGCAGGACGAAACCCTCCCCCTCCTCCGCGCAGAAACCGATCCGCGACTACGTCTCGTCGAAAGCCCCACCAACCTCGGCTTCGCCGAAGGCTCCAACGTCGGCATCCGGAGGGCACGAGCGGAAGGCTGCACCCACATCCTCCTCCTCAACAATGATGTGGAATTCCCTGAGGACCTCTTCCAGACCCAGGCCGAGGAACTCCTCCGCTTGGGAGCCGCGATGATCGCACCCAAGATCTATTACTTCGATTCCCCGCACCTGCTCTGGAGCGCCGGTGGCCGCTTCGGCCGCCTGTGGGGCTGGACCTCCATCCACCGCGGCGAGGGCCAGCCCGACCTCGGCCAATACGAACGGACCGAACCCATCGAGAATGCCCCGGGCTGCTGCCTCCTCATCGAGGCCTCCCTCTTCGACCGCATCGGAATGCTCGACCCCCGATACTTCGTGTACTTCGAGGACACCGACTTCTGCCTCCGGGCACTCCGCGCCCGCGAGAAATTCTACTACACCCCCAAAACCCACCTCTTCCACAAAGTCAGCTCCTCCACCGGCGGCGAAGACTCCCCTTTCAGCCTCCGGATGTACTCGCGAAACAAAGCCTACTACCTCCTCAAGCATTTCCCCTGCGCCGGCTGGCTGTGGATCCTCGCCTATCTCGCCTACATCCTCCTCCTCGCCCTCCAGGGCAAACGCGGCGGATGGCCCCACGCGCGCATCCGCCTCGCCCAATGCTGGAAAGGCATCCGCTTCGCCTTCACCCCCCAATCCGAGAGCGCGCCCTCGTCCTAGTGCGCGCCGAGGAGCCGCGAATCAGCGGCTTCGTCGCCATTCGAAAATCCCCGCGCTCCGGGGCAAAACTCCTGCTCTTTCCCCACGAAAGAAGCCCTCCATTTTTTTGTTACATTCTTACTCGGGTCCGGAGACCTCCCCCAAAGGCCCCCCTCCTTTCCCCCTCCCCCTCTGCGCTCTCCTCCTGCCATGTCCCCCTCTCCCCTGCTCCCCCGCCTCGCCCTCCTCCTGACCCTGCCCCTGGGAGCCGCGTTCCCTCGCTCGGCCCACGCAGCACCTCACGCCGCTTTCTTCGAACAGCACTGCGCGGACTGCCACGACGCGAACACCCAAAAAGGAGGCCTCGATCTGTCCTCCCTCGCGGAGGATTTCTCGAATCCCAAGAACTTCTCCACGTGGGTCAAAATCCACAAAGCCGTCTCCTCTGGGGAGATGCCGCCCAAAAAGAAAACCCGCCCCCCAGAGGAACAGCGGTCCGCCTTTCTCTCCCAACTCCACGCCTCCTTGCTCCACGCGGACGAATCGCGCGTGGCCCAAAGCGGCCGCATCCGCATGCGCCGCATGACTCGTGCGGAGTACGAAAACACCCTCGCCGATCTACTCGCCCTCCCCAGACTTCATATCCAACCCATGCTCCCCTCCGACGGAAGCGTATCCGGTTATGAGAAAATCGGTGACGGGCTCGATCTTTCCCCCGCCCACTTGGCCGCTTACGCCGAGGCTGCCGAAAAAGCGCTGCAGGAGGCCACCGCCACGCGCAGCACACCCCCTCCCGTTTTTAAGCGCCGCATTTACCCCGCGGGCCTCTTCAAATTCGGAGGCAACCTGCTCCAGGGACAGTTCGTTCTCCTCAAGGACAAGCAACCCGATCCCGCGTTACCCGTTCGCGGCGGCTTTGAGGACAAAACCGGCCACGTGGGCGACGCCGGCCCTGATCTCGAGGAACGCAAAGCCCTGTGGAAACAAAACGAAGGCGCCAAAAGCCAAAGCGCCGTCGGACTCCTCAATCCCAACCTCGCCGGATACGAGGCCGCTATGAATGTGGCCCCCGTCTACTCCGGAATGTACCGAATGAGACTCTCCATCTGGGGATTCCAGTGGGATCAGGGCAAACCAGTTTCCTGCGAGAAACCCCAAGCCGCCGTGCTCCGTGCCCATGAAGAGGGCAAACAACAGGAAGGCGGACGCTTGCTTGCGACCTTCTCGGCCCCCTCCCTCCAGTCTCAGGAAGGAGAAATCACCGCATGGATCGACGCCCATGAGTCCATCGTCTTCGATCCCGTTTCCGTCCCATGGAGAGGCCTGCGCGTCGGACAGGTCGCGGGGCGTGCCGCCAAACACACCGGCCCCGGCGTGGCCCTGGACTGGTTCGAAATCGAGGGACCTATCCACGCCTCCTGGCCTCCGGAAAGCCATCGACGTCTCTTCGGGGATCTCCCGATCCGCCCCTTTGCGGAGTCACCCGAAACCATCCCCCCCACACGCTCCAAGGTTTACGCAACCGCCGGATATCTCCCAGCCTTCCCTCAGGATATCCCTGCCTCAGAGCGCACTCCCCCCCTCGAATCCGTCCATTCCAACCAACCCCTCGAGGACGCCCGGCGCCTCCTCTCCGACTTCCTTCCCAGAGCCTTCCGCTGCCAAGTCCTCCCCAAAGACGTCGAACCCTACCTCGCCCTCGTCCAAAAACGCCTCGCCGCCCACGACTGCTTCGAGGACGCCATGCGCCGCGCCTACGTCGCCATCCTCACCTCCCCGGAATTTCTCTTCCATCCCGCCGACCCCAAAGCCGCCCCCGCGGACCATACCGCCTCCGCCGCGGACTTCCCCCTCGCATCCCGCCTCGCCTACTGGCTTTGGAACGGGCCACCCGATGCCGAACTCCTGGAAGCCGCACGGGAAGGCCGCCTCCGCAAACCCGAAATCCTTCGCGCCCAGATGGACCGGCTCCTCGCCGACCCCAAAAGCGAACGCTTCATTCACGATTTTGCCAACCAGTGGCTTAACCTCTCCCGGGTGGAGGAAACCACCCCGGACAAACAGCTCTACCCCGAGTATTCCTTCCTCCTGCACGAGGGAATGGTCGCCGAAACCAAGGCCTTCCTCCGCGAACTCCTCCAGCACAACCTCCCCGTGCGCGCCCTCGTGCAACCCCAGTTCGCCATGCTCACCCAACGCCTCGCCGATCACTACGGCATCCCCGGGGTCGATGGCGTCCATATCCGCCGCGTCGAGCTTCCCCCAGGAAGCCTCCGAGGCGGACTGCTCACCCAAGCTTCCATCCTGAAACTCACCGCCAACGGCACCACCACCACCCCCGTCAAACGCGGCGTCTGGGTCATGGACCGCCTCCTCAATGATCCCGCCCCGCCGCCCCCGCCCGGAGTCTCCCAGATCGACCCCGATACCCGAGGCGCCACCACCGTCCGTGAACAACTCGACCGCCATCGCTCCGACCCCGGTTGCGCCGCGTGCCACGCCAAAATCGATCCCGCAGGCTTCGCCCTCGAAAGCTTCGACCCCGTCGGAGGCTTCCGATCCCGCTACCGCTCCACCGGCAAGGGGGACGAACCGCCGGAGAAATCCTCCGTTCCTTGGAACGTGCGCTATAAACTCGGACCCGAAGTCGACTCCTCGGGTGCCCTGCTCGACGGCCAGACTTTCCGCGGCCCCGCGGATCTCAACCGCATCCTCGCCGAAAATCCCGCACGGCTCGCCAGCGCCTTCGTCGCACACCTCTCCCGGTACGCAACCGGAACCGAGGTCTCCTACCGGGACAACGCACTGATCGAACAACTCGTCGCATCCACCGCCTCCAAAGAGTACCGCATCCGCGACCTATTCTACGCCCTCGCCCAGAGCCCCATGCTCTTCCCTCGCTGACTCCCCACACCCCTCCTCTGCCATGAACGCCCCCTCCTTCACCGCACGCACCGCGCTCAGCCGACGCCACTTTCTGCGCGCCGCAGGCGCCGGAATCGCCCTGCCCCTGCTCGAGTGCATGCGCCCCTCCTTCCTTCGAGCCGCGGAAGCCGCCTCCCTCACCTCGCCCCGTCGCCTCCTTGCCATCCACGTGCCCCTCGGGATGATGCCCCAGTTTTTCTTCCCTGCTCCGCTCTCAACGGACGCCCCCCCCTCCGGAGACCCCCTCCCCCCCCGATCCAGCCCCTACCTCGATCTGCTCTCCGAACACCGGGGCCACTTCACCTCCTTCTCCGGACTCTCCCACCCGGGGGTCGATGGCAACCACCATGCCGGCCAGTGTTTCCTCACCGGCGCGCCCCACCCGGGCCAACCCTCCTTCCGAAACTCCATCTCCCTCGACCAGTTCGCCGCAGAACGCATCGGCCTCGAAAACCGATTCCCTTCCCTCTCCCTCTCCGTACGCAACGGCGACCACTACACCGATTCGCTCGCCGTCTCCCGCTCCGGCGTCGTGCTCCCCTCTGAACAAAGCCCCAAACGCCTCTACCGCAGTCTTTTCGTCGCCGGCACCCCAGAGGAGAAAGCTGCCACCCTCCGCCGCATCCAAGCCGGCGGCAGCGTCCTCGACCTCGTCATGGACAAGGCGGCCCGCCTCGAAAAAAACGTCGCACCGGACGACCGCGCGCGCCTCGACCAGTACTTCCAGAGCGTTCGCGAACTCGAAAACCGACTCCAACGCTCCATCGACTGGGAAAACCGCCCGAAACCCTCCGTCCCGTATCCCGAACCCAAAGACATCGCCGACGTCAATCTCGTCCTGGAAAAGTCGAAGCTGATGTTCGACATGATCCGCCTCGCGCTCCAGAGCGACTCCTCACGCGTCATCACCCTCTCCCTCAGCACCTTCTCCGTCGTCCCCCACGTCGACGGCGTGAAAAACGAAACCCACGGGCTCACCCACCATGGCAACGAACCCGAAAAAGTCGCCGAACTCCGAAAGATCGAGGAAGCCCAGATGAAAACCTTCAGCGTCTTTCTCCAGTCCCTCCGCGAAACGCCTGAAACTTCCGGAACCCTCCTCGACCACACCCAAGTCCTCTACGGAAGCTGCCTCGGGAATGCCAACTCCCACTCCAATCAAAACCTCCCCATTATCCTGGCCGGAGGCGGGTTCGCTCACCGAGGCCATCTCGCCTTCCAGGGAAAGACCGAGGGCGACGACACCCCCCTCGCCAACCTCTTCGTCACCATGCTCCAACGCCTCGGCATCGAAACGGACAAATTCGCCAGCAGCCGCGGCACCCTCGCCGGACTCCAAGCCTGAGACCGCTCAACACCCGGTATCTCCCTAAGCGCAAGGGAGCGCCTAGGCGCGCCCCGCGCTTCAATCCCACCGCCCAGTCCGCTCCCCCAGCAGGCAGGGCGGACTACGCCTTCCCCTTCGCAAATCCATCCTTCAACGCCACCGTCCGGTTAAACACCGGCCTTCCCGGCTCGCTGTCCACGGGATCAGTGAAAAAATATCCCACCCGCTCAAACTGGTAGTGCACCCCCGGGGCCGCCTCCTTCAAGCAAGGCTCCACTTTCGCCACCACCCGCTCCATCGAGTCGGGATTCAAAAACTGCTTGAAGTCGCCGTCCTCGCCCGCCGCTTCATCCGGTTGCTCCACCGTAAACAGCTTGTCATAGAGCCGCACCTCCACGTCCAACGCATGTGCCGCGCTCACCCAATGGATGATCCCCTTCACCCGGGGACGATCCACAGGCTTCGCCCCATGCCGCGTCGCTTCATCGTACGTACACCGCAACTCCACAATCCGACCCTCCGCATCCTTCACCACCTCGCGACAAATAATACAGAACGCGAACTTCAAACGGACCTCCCCCCCGGGCACCAAACGATGAAAATCCGGCACCGGCTGCTCCATGAAATCCTCCGCCTCAATGTAGAGCTCCCGACTCAACGGCACACGGCGCTTTCCACAACTCGGATCCTCCGGATTGTTGACCAACTCAACCCACTCCACCTCCCCCTCCGGATAATTCGTCAGCACCACCTTAATCGGACGCAACACGCCGTACACCCGAAGCGCGCGGCGGTTGAGATCCTCCCGCACACAGTGCTCCAGCAACGCGAGCTGCGTCAGCGAGGGAAACTTGGTTAACCCCACCGTCTCGCAAAAACGCCGAATCGCCTCCGGGGTGTACCCCCGCCGCCGAATCCCGCTGATCGTAGGCATCCGCGGATCGTCCCACCCACTCACCAAACCCTCCCGCACCAACTCCAAAAGCTTGCGCTTGCTCATCACCGTGTAGGTGAGATTGAGACGCGCAAACTCCCGCTGATAGGGGCGGCCAGGCAACCCGTCCACATGGTCAATCAGCCACTCATACAGTGGACGATGCGGCTCGAACTCCAACGTGCACAAACTGTGCGTGATCTTCTCCAATGCATCACTCAGCGGATGCGCGAAATCATACATCGGGTAGATCTGCCACGCGTCCCCCGTCCGATGGTGAGGCACACGCAAAATGCGGTAAATCACCGGATCCCGAAGGTTCATATTCGGCGAAGCCATATCGATCTTCGCCCGCAAGACCCGCTCCCCCTCCGCAAATTCGCCCGCACGCATCCGCGCAAAAAGTTCCAAGTTCTCCTCCACCGAACGCTCCCGAAACGGACTCGCCGTGCCCGGAGTCGTGAGCGAACCCCGCGCCGCACGCATCTGCTCCACGGACTGGTCGTCCACATACGCCAACCCCTTGCGGATTAGCTGTTGGGCATACCCGTACAGCGCCTCAAAGTAGTCGCTCGCGTAGTAGCAGTGCTCCCCCCAGTCAAACCCCAGCCAGCGCACATCCCGCTGAATGCTCTCCACATACTCCACCTCCTCCTTCGTCGGATTGGTGTCGTCAAAACGCAGATGACAACGCGCACGCGGCGCGTACTCCTCCGCCAATCCGAAGTTCAAACAAATGCTCTTCGCATGCCCCAAATGCAGGTACCCGTTCGGCTCCGGCGGAAACCGCGTGACCACCCAACCCTCATTCCGCTGCGCCGCCACATCAGCGGCAATCATCTCACGAATGAAATCCTGGGGAACGGAAGACGGCTTTTCGGACATCCAAAAAACCTCCCCCCACCATGGGTGGGGAGTCAAATGGGTATTCTCCCAAAGCCCGTTTTTCAGCCACCCTCCGGCCCCTCCTCCCCGCCTCCTCTGCCCCCTTTCGCGCCACCCCCAAAGGAGCGGCATTCCAAGCCCGCGGGACCTCCCCCGTTGGATCCACAGGCCCGCTCCCCGGATTTTGGGGACTTCCCGATCCCTCCCCTCGGCCCACCCGCAGACTCGGAATCTTCCCCCCCGGACTCGCGCCTCTCCTTCATCCGGGCGGCTCCCCCGAGCCCGGGGACGATGGATCCGGATCCCCGTCCCCCATTCCCAGCCGCATTCCCAGCCCCAGCAACCGGGCCAGGCGCCCAATCCCGCAGCCCAGCGCCCAGGGCCCCGCCAACGCACAAAGCAACACCCCCAATCTCCCCGCCAACCCGCCCAGAATCCGTGGCGAAAGTGGCCTCGCCACGTAACCCACCGCCGCCGCGGCCACCAGGGACCGCAGCGGGCTCCCTCGCACCACGCGCCGGAGCCGCCCCAACGCGGCAGTCCCCTGAGCCAGTCCGCCCGCCAACCGCCCCTCCAGCCCCGCCCCCCACTCGGCCACCCCCTGGCACACCCCGGCCGGGGTGGAGACTCCCCGGCCCCTCCCCTCCGCACGCCTGGTCTGCACGAGAGTCAGTCCAAGTTCAGTTTGTGCCCCCAGCCGCGAAGCCACCGTTGGGCGCATCCACAGGGCGTCTCCCGGGCATCCCTCCCCGCAAACCAGCCCAAGATCATCCCCAGCGCGAACCCCAGCACCCCCGCCCCCAGAACACTCGTGCCCGGATGCTCCCGCACCACCCTTGTCCCCCCCTCCAAAACCTCCCCGGCGCGCTCCCGCGTGGCCGCCCAAACCCGCCCCGCCCCCCCCGTTCCCTTCTC
>JBEBAG010000197.1:0-3833 GCA_041159065.1 Verrucomicrobiota bacterium
GGGCTGCGAGGGAGTGCGGGCTTCGGGTGCCGGAGGATTTGTCGGTGGTGGGGGTGGACAATGTGCCCTTTGGACAGTACTTGGCGCACTCGCTGACGACGATTGCGCAGCCGATTGAGCAGATGGCGGTGACGGCTTGGGATCTGATTTTGAGTCGGATTGAATCGGGCAAGGAGCTTGGCGCCCCGCGGCAGGTGGTTTATCCGACGGAATTGGTGGTGCGTGAGTCGGTGGGGGCTTGTCCCAGTCGGTAGGCGGGAGGACTGCCGCTGGCGGTGTGGCGTCATTGGTTCAAGGGAGCGCCTGCCAGCCCGTCATGGATTGGGAGAGGTTTTCCCTCCAGTCGCCTTGGACTCCGAAGTGTTGGAGTCCGATGGGGCCGGAGTAGCCGAGTTGATGCAGGGAGCGGAGGAGGGGGGGCAGGGGGTAGGAGCCGTGTCCGATGGGTTGGATGAGCTGTTTCCAGGAAAGGGAGCGGGTGTCACCTCCATCGGCTCCCTGGAGGGTGACGTAAGAGAGGTGGGGGAGGGCTTCGCGGAGCACGGGGGAGGGATCTTGGTCTCCCTCGACCTTGAGCCAATGGCAGAGGTTGAACGTGAGGGTGAGGTTGGGGTGGCCCAGTTCCCGGGTGAGGGCGAGGGCATGCCCGACCTTCTCCAGAAAGAATCCGGCGTGCGGATAGAGTGAGACGGGGACGCCCTTTTCGGCGGCGTACACGGTGATTTCGCGGAGGCGCGCGAGGAGGGCGGCTTGGGGGACGGCGTCCGGGGGGAGGGGGGCTTGGTTGCGAGCGACGCGGTGGATAGCGAGCCAGAGGGTGGTGCCGGAGTGGGCGAGGGAGTCGAGGAGGGGTTTGAGTTGGGGGGTGGACTCGATGGCGTTTTGGTCGGTGTCGAGCTTGGTGGGGAAATAGACGGTGAAGAGTTTGAGCTGGTTTTGGGGAAGGAGGGAGGAGAGTTCGCGTGCATTTCCGGCGTGAGCGCTCATTCCGGCGAAGCCGAGTTGTTTGACGAAGGGGACGAATTCGGAGGGAGGTCCTTGGGTCCCTGGGTCCATGGCGAAGAACGGGTTGGGGGGGGTGGCCCGTGAGGGAAGCGGGGCAAGCAAGGGGAGGAGAAGGAGGGAGCGGAGGAGGGAGCGCATGGTGGGATTTTGGGTTGGCGGGGAAGGCGGAGGCAAGCGGGGTGGAAGTCGCCCTTGCACAAGGCGTGGAGATCTGGAACCCCTTGGAGGTTACGACCTATGCTTGATATTCGCCTCATCCGGGAACACACCGAAACGATCAAAGCGCGCCTGGCCACCCGGGGCGGGGATGCGCATCGGCGCATCGAGGGGATCTTGGAATGCGACCGGGAGCGGCGGGCGGTGGAGACCCGTTTGCAGCACCTCCAGAGTGAGCGCAAGCGGATCAGCAAGGAGATCGGGATGCGTCGCGCGAAGGGGGAGGACACGGGAGCGGTGGAGGCGGAGGTGCGGGGTTTGGGGGAGGACGTGGGGCGTTTGAACGAGGAGAGCGCGCGTTTGGAGGAACGGCAGCGGCAGATGCTTTTGGAGGTTCCCAATCTCCCGCATGAAGCGGCTCCGGTGGGGGAGGATGCTTCTCAGAATCCCGAGGTGCGGGTGTGGGGGATTGCGCCTGCCTTTGGTTTTGAACCGAAGAGTCACGTGGAGCTTGGGGAGGCGTTGGGATTGTTCAGCTTTGAGCGTGCGGCGAAGATCAGCGGGAGTGCGTTTGTTTGCTACACGGGGGCGGGGGCGCGTCTGGAGCGGGCCCTGTTGAATTTCCTGCTGGATCTGCACACGCAGGAGCATGGGTACACGGAGGTGAGCACGCCTTTTGTGGTGCGTCCCGAGGCGCTGGTGGGGACCTCGCAGCTGCCCAAGTTTGAAGAGCAGCTCTATCGCTGCGATCGGGACGAGCTGTATCTGGCCCCCACGGCGGAGGTGCCGGTCACCAATCTGCACCGGGAGGAAATTGTGGCGGCGGACCAGTTGCCCATCCGGTATGCGGCATACACGCCGTGTTTTCGGCGGGAGGCAGGTTCTGCGGGGCTTGGGACGCGCGGGCTGATTCGGATGCATCAGTTTGACAAGGTGGAGTTGGTCAAGATCACCACGCCGGAGCGTTCCTCTGAGGAGTTGGAGTTGCTCACGGCGGATGCGGAGCGGGTGCTGCAGTTGCTGGGGCTGCACTATCGGGTGATCGAGCTGTGCACGGGGGACTTGGGGTTTGGTGCGACGAAGACGTACGACATCGAGGTGTGGGCGCCCGGGCAGGGCGGTTTCTTGGAGGTGTCGAGTTGCTCGAACTTTGGGGATTTTCAAGCGCGCCGAATGAATCTGCGGTATCGGGATGGGGAGGGGAAAAACCGGTTTTGCCACACGCTGAATGGGTCGGGAACGGCGCTGCCGAGGCTGTTTGTGGCCTTGCTGGAGACCTACCAGCAGGCGGATGGCTCCGTCCTGATCCCGGAGCCGCTGCGCCGGTACTACGGGGCGGAGCGGATTGGATGATCCCTGGCGTATGGGAACGCAGGGGGAGCCGCTGGTGGAGCGCGTGGGGCGCGTGTTGAGGGAGTCGGGCGTCGGGGAGTCGGAGCGTCTGATGGTGGGATTTTCAGGAGGGCGGGACTCGGTTGCGCTGGTGGACCTGCTCCGACTCGCTGGGTGGAAGCGGCTGGTGCTTTGTCATTTGGATCATGGGTTGCGGGAAGCGAGCGGCGCGGAGGCGGAACGGGTCCGGGAGTGGGCGAAGCAGTGGGGGGTGGAATGTCGGGTGGAGCGTGCCGATCTGGGGAGGGGGAATTCCGGTCCCGGGGGAGGAATGGAGAGGGCGGGGCGCGAGGCGAGGTACGGTTTTTTTTCCCGCGTGAGCCGGGAACTGGGGGTGGCGCGACTGTTTCTTGGGCATCATGCGAATGATCAGGTGGAGACCTTTTTGTTCCGGCTGATGCGCGGGGCGGGCTTGGCGGGTTTGGGGGGGATGCGGGAGGTGTTTTGGAGGGAGGTGGAGGGGTTGGAGGTGTGGCGTCCTCTGCTGGGGGTGTGGCGTTGGGAGATTGACCGGTGGCTGGAGGCGCGCGGGTTGGAATATGTGGAGGACCCTTCGAACCGGGATTCGAGGTTTGTGCGGAACCGGATCCGGCATGGGTTATTGCCGGCGATGGAGGAGGCGATGGGGCGACCGGTGATGGAGGGATTGTGGCGAACGGCGGAGTTGTTGCGGGCGGAGGGGGAGTGGCTGGGGGAAGTGGAGCGCGCCGGGGCGGGAGGGGACGGGGAAAGCCTAAGGGTGAGTGCGTTACGCGAGGGGAGTGTGGCGTGGCGTCGGCGCACGGTGTGGCGGTGGTTGAGGGCGCAGGGGGTGCGCGGAGTGGGGTTTGAGGAGGTGGAGCGGGTGCTGGGATTGGTCGAGCGCGAGGCGCCGGCGAAGGTGAATTTGCCCGGAGGGAGGTACGCGCGTCGGCGCGCCGGGGTGATTTTCTTGGAACGCGGCGTGATTTGAGGAAGGGTGGGCCAAGTTGAGGCGGGGGATTTTCCGCCGAGAGAGAGCGAGCACAGCGTGTTATGGCATTGAGCTATCAAACTGCGGGACTGATGGTTGCGGCAGGAGGCGTGCTGCTGTGTGGGTTTTTGGTTTTGGGGGTGGGTCGGTGGCTGGAACGGCGCTGGGGGTTTGGTCTGGGGTGGGGCTACCGGGTTGGGGCGTTGATCTGGAGCGTTTACGGTCCGTTGAGCGCCTACAATCGATGGGTATGGCGTGCGGACAGCGGGGCGTTTTGGAGTAGCTTTTTGTCGGGCAGGGCGTCGTTGGAAGCGCCCTGGGTTTTTCC
>JBEBAG010000198.1:0-5860 GCA_041159065.1 Verrucomicrobiota bacterium
GGACTCGTCGTCGCCATCCCCTCGGCGCTCGGCTACGCTTTTCTCTCCTCCCGCGTCAATGCGCTGATGCACGACATGGAGCGCGCCGGCATCGAGGCGCTCCACCTCATTCTCGACAGCCGAAGCCCCGCTCGGATCATTGAATTCGGAGCCCCCGAGCAGTCCGCCCGCAACGGCAAATGAATCGCCCCCCCTCTGTCGCCCCGCGCGCCGCCCCTGCCGTTTGCTCCCCGCCGGTTTCCCTCGGCTAAAGACACGCTTCATCCCCGGCTCCGTGAAACTCACGCGCAACCTGAAAATCCGACTGGATCTCTTCCTGATCCTGCCGCTGGTGAATGTGCTCTTTTTGGCGCTCATCCTTTTCGCCCTCAGTTCCCGATTCACCCTGCAACCGGGTCTGGCCCTGCGCCTGCCCACCTCTCCCTTCGCTCTCGAACCTCCAGTCAATCCCCTCGTCATCACAGTCACTGGCGATTTTGCCCCGGCCCTCTTTCTGCGCGAGCGGAAGGTCACCCTTCAAGAACTGGAAAAAAGCCTCGAGGACCGCCAGCTGGCGGGACGCAAAATCATCATCCGCGCCGACCGAAGCACTCCCTACGAGCGGATTGCCGAAATCGGTCACCTCGCCCTCACAAAGGGTTTTCCCGTGGCCCTGGCCTTCGCACCGGAGAACGAGGCCAAACCGTGACCACTCCGCCCCCCGCCGCGCCCCTCCCCCGCGCCCCCCTCCTCTTTCCGTGGAAACCCGGACCTTGGATGGACCTCCGCCTCGCCGCCGCGTTCGGAGCTTCCGCGGCCGTCCATCTGCTGATTTTTCTGCTCTTCATCGTGGTCTCCTCGGAAAAGGTGAGCAGTCCAAGGCCCGCCCCCGAATTGCTCCTCCTGAGCCGTGACATTCCAGAGCACCGCCGGCTTTTGGATGCACTCGAATCCGAATCTCCCACGCAGACTCTCTCTCACCGCTTGCTCCCTGCGGACAGCGCACTGAACACGCCGCCCCGTTTCTTTCTCGCACGCTCCGAATTGCGCCCAATTCCTAGTCCCAAAAATCCCGGAGCCAAGCCCGTCGCTCTGACCGATCTCCCACGCCCTCCCGCCCAAAAGCAACCGCCTCCCGCCTCCTTTCTCGGCACCCTCCAGCTGAGCCCCAAGCTCCAGGCGCGCCTCCTTCCCCCCCCAGCCATCCCCCACGCCCCGACTCTGCAACTCCTCGAACCAGTCACCTTCCTGGTTGGAATTAGCTCCGGCGGAGAATGCGGCTTTCTGCTGCTCCAAAAATCCAGCGGAGATGGGAATGCGGACCGGGCCGCCGAATCCTTCTTGCGAAGCCTCCCCTTCTCGAAAGCCCCCCAAGCCCCGGCCCCCGCGTGGGAGTGGGGGCAGATCACCCTGCAATGGGCATCCCCCACTCGCTAGCCCCATGGCCCGGATTTGGACGCCCCCGTCCGCTGCCCTCCCCCAAACTTCATGATTCCCGTAAGCCTCCGCACCCTCATTTCCGTTGGCCTCGGAATCCTGCTGGGCCTCCTGTTCCTGCTTTGGCTCCTCGAGGAATTCCGACGCTCCCGGATCGAAACTCGGGAGCAAAAAACAAGGGTTCGCTGCCGGCTCTGCTTTTTTGAATTCGACCCGGCTGCGGATCTGGTAAATCCCTGCTGCCCCCGATGTCAGGCCGTCAACCAACGGAACTTGTCTTGAATCTCCCCTGGAAGCAGTCCGTTCGCCGGACGGCTTCACCGGGGTCCCAAGGGGGGTGTGTCCGCCTCGTCGGGAACCCCGGGACCTCGACTCCATGAGCTCGGACACCTCCCCAGCGATCGTCGAGTCATGCCCCCATTGCGGGCAGCTTTTGGATGTGAGCATGATGGTTCCCCTCGCCGTGGTGGCATGTCCCTCCTGCGGACACTCTGCGACGGTGCTCCGGCAACTGGGTCCGTTTCAGATCGAAAAACTCTTGGGACACGGCGGGATGGGGGCTGTATATCAGGCCCGTGATCAGGGACTTCAGCGTTCGGTTGCCTTGAAGGTCCTGCAGCGCTCCTTGAGCCATGACCGCAAACTCACCGCTGGTTTTGAGCGCGAGGCCGCCATGACGGCGAAGATCAACCATCCCAATGTGGTGCGGGTGTTTTCCACGGGAACCGCCTCCGGGATGTTTTACATCGCCATGGAGTTGGTCGACCAAGGTTGTCTCGACTCTTGGATGTCGAAAAACCACCGCCTCCCGGAGGAGGAAGTCTTGAAAATCGGCACGCAGGTCACGCTGGGACTGCAGGCGGCATACCGAGCGGGACTCATTCACCGGGATATCAAACCAGCCAACATCCTCTTTGCCGAAAAGCGCTTGGCTAAAATTGTGGACTTCGGACTGGCCCTGCCGAGCAGCGACGCGTCCAAGGGGGGGGACGAAATCTGGGGAACACCTCAATACATTGCGCCGGAATCGCTTGCAGGAAAAAAGGAGGATTTTCGCTCGGACCTCTACTCGCTGGCCGCCACGCTTTGGCACGCTTTGGCCGGAACTCCCCCACACGCTTCGGAAAGCACCTCCATTGAGGAGCTCCTCGAAGCACGAAAAGTCCCCGCCGATCTCGCCCGGGTGGCGCCATGGCTCCATCCCAAAACCGTCCGCACCCTGAATCAAGCCGTTGCGTTCGAACCTCAGGACCGACAAGCCAGCTACGAAGTCTTTCTGCGCGAACTCAAAGAGGCCCAAATTTCCCTCCACCCAACTGGCGACCAGCCCCCCCCCGAGCTCAGTCCTTACGCGCAACTCTGGAAAACTGCGCTCGCGGCCGGGCTCTGCTTTGGAATCGGCACCTCCCTGTTCCTATGGAACCGCAAGAAGCATTCCCTGCCCCCGGTTCCACCCGAAGTCGCGCAAACCACGGACGAATCGCGCCTCCACACCGCCCATCAACTCCTCGCGGCGGGCTACCCGGAACACGCAGCCCACTTGTTGGATCTCATTCTCCGAGCGCCCGGGGTTTCTCCCAAAGTTACCGCCTGGAGCACGTTTTCCCTCGCAGCAGCCCATCTCCTGCAAAACCAGAAATCCCAGAGTTTTGCACTCCTCGAAAACCTCGCAAAAATCGAAATCCCCACCGATCTTCCACTCGCTTTGTTCCTCCGATCCCTCCAGGGAGTTCCGGGGGCAACCAAAAGAAGGCCTGACGAGGATCCCGCTCGTAAGGCGTGCAGACTGCTTTGGAGCGCCCTTCTGCATTTGCAGAGCCAGAAATGGAAGGAGGCGTCGGAGGATCTCCACGCCTGCGCCTCCGTCGATCACGCCGCCCAGGGCGACCCCAACGCCCAATCCTTTCTGCTTCTCACCAAACCGCTTCTGCGGGAACTAGAGCAGCATCAAACCATTCTGTCAGTTCTTGAGGCACTCCCCACCTCGCCTGAATTGATTTCTCCCATGGGAGAATGCCTCACGAGACTGCAAGAACTCAGGGTGACCCAGATGCTTCGGGAAGACGCACAAAGGCGGATATCCAGCGCCCGAGCGGCCGGCGCCCGCCCGGCACCAGACCCTTCCCAAGTGAGCTCAGGCTCAACCGCCAACGACAACGCCTCGCGTCCCGCAGACGCCAGGGTATCTAAACGCCTTGAGACCCTGCGGAAAACCACCTCGGAACTCATCGCGTTCTATCGCTTCGATGCCGCTACAAAAGCGGTGGCGGAGTTCCTGACCGAATTTCCGACAGAAACCATTCGAGCCAACGCATTTCTGCACCATATTCGCTCCTGCAGATCCCTCTTCGAATGGGCGCAACAGGAGATCGGACGCCGCACCGCTCCCATGCCCTTCCCTACTCTGCGCGGCGGCAACGTCTTTCCCGCCCGACCTATTCACGCCGACGCAGAGCGAATCCTCCTCCAAACCGAAAGTGGGGGCACCGCCTCCTTTGGATGGAAGGACGTGTCTCCCGTGTTTCTTCTCACCCTTGCCAACCAACGTCTTCCAAACATCCCAACTCCGACTGGACGCGGGGACTTGCTCTGGTCGGCGGGAAACTACCAATTGGCGCTCGGAGCGACGGAGAAAGGACTTGCCACGCTGCGACAGGCCGCCGAGCTCAACTCGCGCTACTTCAGCGCACTGCAGATTCTGCAATCGCTTCCCGGTTGGTAGCCGGCTCGGGAGCGCAGAAGGTATTCCGTTACTTCCACGCCCCCAACGCGAAGGCCATCCCGAGCAGGCTCAAGCATCGAGGGCCACACTCACCTCCGCCTTCAAGAGATCCTCCAAGGTTTCCCGCCTCGAAATCAACTCGGCAGAGCCGTCCTCCTCGATCCAAATCTGCGGAGCACGACCGATTGAGTTGTAGTTGGAGCTCATCGCATAGCCATAGGCCCCCGCGTCTCGAAGCACGAGCAGATCTCCAGGCTCAGGAAGTGGAAGATTCCTGGGCTGAAGCAATTCCGCATCGTCGCGCGTAAACACGTCCCCACTTTCGCAAAGAGGCCCCGCCACCACCAGTGGCTCAACGGGCCGAGGCCCCCCGTCACGCGGAATCATCTCAATGCGATGATAGCTTCCGTACATGGCAGGCCGGACCAAATCCACAAATCCTGCATCGACCATCGCAAACTGAGCCCCTGCCCCCTTTTCGTTCGTTTGAGTTCGCTTGACCTCCTTCACCTGACCGACGAGTGCGCAGGCCGAGGCAACAAAGTAGCGGCCCGGCTCAATCTCCACCCGGATCGCGCGGCCCGCAGCCTCGCACAAACGCGTTCTGCATCGGGCAAATAGATCCCTCAACGGCTCGAGGGGAATCTGCGCCTCAGGATCTCGGTAGTTATGAGGGATCCCTCCGCCCAAGCTCACCGCCTCCAACCTTGGAAAACGAGGGAGCCATTTCGAAAAAACCTCGGTCAAACGCTCTAGGTTTTCGTGCAACTCCTCAAATCTCGGTCCGCTGCCAATGTGGGCATGCAGCATCTGAACCCACATGCCCGAGCGCTCCGCCAACTCCGACACGGATTGGAGTTCTGAGAACCAAACCCCGTGCTTCGAACTCGGTCCCCCGGTGTCGCAGGCGTTCACGTGTCCGTGTCCAAACCCGGGGTTCACCCGAATGGAAATAGGCCCTCGATACCCGCCTTCGCAGAGCTCGCGAATCATTCCCGCGGACCCAATGTTGGGCAAAATTCCGTGTTCCAAAACCACGGGAAGCGCGTTGTCTCTAAACACGTCGCTCGTAAAGAGAATTTGAGGAGGCTGCATTCCGCCTTCGTATCCCGCGTTTCTTGCGCGCAGGATCTCATTGCCCGAAACCGCATCGATCCAAATGCCGGAGCCCCGCATTTGCTGTAAAATTTTGGTGGCCGGACAAGCCTTCATGGCAAAACGCGCCTGCACCCCGGATCCAGTCATCTGCAGAATCTCTGCGATCCGCTTCCTGAGCGTTCGCGCATCATACATCCAGAAAGGCGTACCCACATGGCGGGCAAACGAAAAAAGACGGGCAGGATCGAGTTGCATAGGCTGAAAATGGGCAAGGATTGTGAACCCAAAGTGACGCTTCACAAACGACAAACTCCCTCCAAATCCGGCCCCCTTTTGAAAAAAATCCCCACCCCATGGCTTTCCCGGAAGCCGGTCTTTTGGTTTTCGCCGCCGCAACCGCACTGCCGTGACACGGCAAGACGCGCCCTCCGCATTTCCGGGGCTCTTTCTCTGCCCCGGCACCCGAAGCCGCTCCTCCCTTTGAATTCCGCAAATCCCGCCCCCCGCTCCGCATCAGGGATCGCCTCCGAAACAATCCTCCGGAACCAGGGGAAACCCCAAGTCCCCGAAGCCTCCGAAATCCAAATCAAAACCTCGGGGGGGGGGGGGGGGGGGGGGGGGGGG
>JBEBAG010000199.1:0-7838 GCA_041159065.1 Verrucomicrobiota bacterium
CAGGCGCAAACGCCGGAACGCCCCGAAGCCATTCGACGCGCGCGCAGAGGGACGTGGTTTTGCCTTCACCCCGCCCGCTTCGCAGAGACCCGCATGGAGTGCAATGCTTTTGAGGGCGGATGCCATTCCCCCGATTCCCTCGCAACCGCCCGCGATCTGCGGGGTTTCTGTCCCACTCCCTCTTCCCATGCAAAAGCTCCGCATCCTTTTCCTCGGCGGTCTCCTCGCGCTTCCCTCCGCCGCATTCGGCGCCGAATTCAAACTGGCCTCCGTGTTCGGCAACCACATGGTTCTCCAACGCGAAAAGCCCGTCGCCATTTGGGGCTGGGCGGATCCCGCGGAGCCCGTCCAAGTCCAGTTCGGCACCCAGCGGAAGAAGACCACCGCAGACTCCGAAGGACGATGGACGCTGCTCCTGGATTCCATGCCTGCCAGCGCGGAACCCCGTACCCTCACCGCCACCGGTTCCGGGGAGCGCACCGCCACGGTCGCCGATGTGCTCGTGGGCGAAGTCTGGCTTGGCTCGGGACAATCCAACATGGCGTTCTCCGTGCGAGAGGCCCGCGACTTCCCCACCGAGCAATCCAAGGCGCAATTCCCTCTCATTCGCGTTTATAAGGAGACCTCGCGGACGGCCACCACCGCCCAACCCAACGGTTCAGGCGCGTGGTCGGTCTGCTCCCCCGAAACCGTCGGCCAATTCTCGGCGGTCCTCTATTTCTTCGGACGCGAAATCCATTCGCATCTCGAGGGGATTCCAGTGGGACTCCTCAACAGTTCCGTGGGCGGGACCCGGATCGAATGGTGGATTCCGGCCGAGGCGCAAACTGTCGACGAGGAGACCAAGGCCTCCTACGATAAGGCGCTCCGGGAGTTTCAGGAGTTCGACCCGTCCCAGGCGCCCGTGCTGTTCGAGAAACAGAAGGCCATCTGGCGCGCCGCGGCGGAGAAGGCGAAGGCCAACGACGAATTCCCACCCTACCCCCCCAAGGATCCCCTGATGCTTTACCAGCTCAAGGGCGGCCCTGCGGGGCTTTTCAACGGGAAGATCGCAAACCTCGTTCCTTTCACGCTCCGCGGGATCCTCTGGTACCAGGGCGAAGGGAACGCATCCAACGGCGCACTCTATCGCAAACAGCTCACCGCGCTTGTCACCAGTTGGCGGGCTCTCTGGAGGGAAGAACTGCCCTTCGCCTGGGTCCAGTTGCCCAACTACCACAACAAAGGGGAAGGCTGGCCGCTCGTGCGCGAATCGATGCGCGAATGCCTGTCCCTTCCCAACACCGGCATGGCCATCGCAATCGACCTCGGAGAGAAACACGAAATCCATCCCCCGAACAAACAGGACGTCGGCAAACGCCTGTCCCTGTGGGCGCTCAGCCAGGTTTACCACCAGCCCATCACCCCCTACTCCGGCCCCCTGATCCAATCCGCAGAGGTTGTCTCGGGCGCCGTGCGCCTGCGTTTTCAACACACCGGAACCCACCTCCAAACCACCAATCAAAGCCCACTCACCGGCTTCGAACTCTCCTCCGCGGACGGGGTCTGGAAAAACGCCGAGGCGCGGATCGAAAACGATCTCGTCGTGCTTTCCTCCACCGAAATTCCCCAGCCGGTGGCGGCGCGCTACGCGTGGGCAGCGTGGCCGAATGCGAACCTGTGCAATTCCGCAAACCTGCCCGCGGCCCCCTTCCGAATTTCACTCACTCCACCCTGAGCCCGCGCCGGCGGCCGCGGTGCGCCATTCCCCCTGGAACCGGGCGGATTCGACCTGATCCCGACCGTGTCGGTCCGGGTCGTGTCAGTCCGGGTTTCCACCAGACACCCCGGGATGGAGCAGAGGTCGTCTGGGATGAGAAAGCTGCGCTCCGGCAGACGCCGCCCGTTCCAAACCCACGGTTGGCAAAGCGCACGCACCTCGGAAAGCGGGGCCGCAGGGGCCTCCTCAGGAGAGGATATCATGCAAAACGTGCCCGTGGACGTCGGTGAGCCGGCGCTCAATCCCGTTGTGATAGAAACTCAGACGCTCGTGATCCAATCCCATCAGATGCAGGACGGTCGCATGGAGATCGTAAATCGAGCTCACCTGCTCCACCGCCCGGTGCCCAAACGCGTCGGTTGCACCGTAGCTCATCCCCCCTCGGACCCCGGCCCCCGCCAGCCACACCGTGAATCCGTCCGGATTATGATCGCGGCCCGAAGCTCCCTTTTGGAAGGTCGGCATCCGACCGAACTCGGTGGTCCATACGACCAGCGTGTCCTCCAGAAGCCCCCGCTGTTTGAGGTCGGCCAGCAGGGAAGCCACCGGTTGATCGAACGTGAACGCGTGCCGCGCATACTGGTTCTTCAGGTCGCGATGTCCGTCCCAGTTCACGGCTCCCACAGCCCCCATCTGCATGCAGCCGTGGTGGAGTTGCACGCACCGCACTCCACGCTCCAACAGGCGTCTCGCGAGAAGACAATTGCGACCGAAATGCTGCTGCACCGGATCCGCTGATTCCGTGCAATAGGCGGCACGGGTCGCCTCGGATTCACGCCCGAGATCCGTGACCTCCGGAACCGCGAGCTGCATTCGGGCAGCCAGTTCGTAGCTCGCAATCCGCGCAGCCAGCTGCGAATCCCCCTCAAAATGTTGAAGATGGCTCTGGTTCAAAAAGCGCAGGGCGCGTTGCGCCGCAGCATCCTCGTCCTTCCCAATTCCAGCTGGCGCCGAGAGATTGCGCAGCGGCTTCGCCGCCTGGAATGCCGTGCCCTGGAACACGGCGGGAAGAAATCCGTTTCCCCAAACATTCACGCCCGCCATGGGCATTCCACGGCTGTCGGGAATGGCGACAAAGGCGGGTAATTCCTCCGTCTCCGCTCCCAGCGCATAACTCACCCACGCTCCGACACTGGGAAAGCCGTCCATGGTGAATCCCGTGGTCATCTGGGACTCCGCCGGCCCGTGCGTGTTGGACTTGGCAGTCATCGAGTGAATGAAGCACAGATCATCGGCGTGCTGCGCGATGCAGGGAAAGAGGTCCGAGATCATTTTCCCCGAGGCGCCCCGGGGCCGGAATTCCCACAGGGGCTGCGTCAGATTCCCATTCTCGCCCTGGAACGTGACGAAGTGCTCCTTCGCTCCCGGCATCGGCTGGTCGTGCATCCGGACCAGCTCCGGCTTCCAGTCGAACGAATCAAGATGGCTCACTCCGCCGGAACAATGGATGACCAGCAGCCTGCGGGCCCGGGGAGATTCCGGGGCAATCCGCGGGGCCACAGGGTTCTGCGGCGAAAAGACCGGCCGCCATGGCGAGGCGGCATGTGCCTCCCGATCGAGAAGCCCCGCAAGAGCGATTCCGGCGAAGCCCGTGGTGAAGTTCTGCAAAAGACGACGCCGATTCAGAAGCGCGGCGCCCGGCAGGGAAAGCGGGGGGACATTCATGGAATGAAGGAAGGGGCGGAGTTAGGGAATCAGAAGCATCTCGCTGCAGTTGAAAAGGACTCGTCCCAGCGCCTGAAGTCCGTAACGGCGGACCAGATCCTGACAGCATTCCCTCTCCTCGGGACCAGGATTGCGCTGCAGCGCCCGTTGGAATGCGACTTCCACCTGCCGAACCGGATCGCCCCCGGCGGTGCGCGCCACGCGCTGCGCAAAATAGCCCGCCTGTTCCAAGATGAAGGGACTGTTGAAGAGGTTCAGCGCCTGCAGCGCCGTGGTGGAACGCTGTCTGCGCGGGACATCCTGGGTGAAATCCGGACAGTCAAAGGCGCCGAAGGTTCCCTCCTGCGCCACCCGGATGCGAGTCATGTAGATCATCCGGCGCCAGTCTCCGACCCCGAACTGCTCCTTGGGCTCGTATACCCGGACCCCGGAGCTGTTCGGCTTGAACGCCAGAAAACCAGGACCGCCCATGGCCGTATCCAGCGTCCCGGCAGCCTGCAGCAGGGTGTCCCGAATGGACTCGGCATCCATGCGCCGGGGAGGATAGCGCCAGAGAAGGCGGTTCTCGGAATCCTTCGCGAGCCCCTCCGCATGCGGGGCACTCGATTGCCGGAAAGCCGCAGAAACGAGCAGCAGACGTTCGATGTGTTTGACGCTCCAGCCGTGTGCCATGAATTCCGATGCGAGCCAGTCCAGCAATTCCGGATGCGAGGGTGCAGCCCCCTGGTGCCCGAAGTCATTGGGGGTGCTGACAAGCCCCTCGCCAAAGACGTGCTGCCAGATGCGGTTGACCATGACGCGCGCGGTGAGTGGATTGCGCTCGGAACCCAGCCACCGGGCCAGCGCCAGCCTTCGTTCACGACTCGACAGCGAGGCATCCCATTCCAGCGGCGAATCCAGCGGCGAGGCACCCACCTTGCGAATCGCACTCGGCACCACCTCCTCACGCACTTGGGTCACATCGCCCCGGTGGAGCCGGAAGACCTTTTGCGGCTCCGCGAGAACGCCCGCGTACACCGTCTCATGCACAAGCAGTTTGCGGGTCCTCTCCTCGAGGGAGCGAATGCGCTCCCACGCCCTTTGCTGAGCGCTGCGATCCGCCTCCGCGACCGGGGCGGGTTGAAACCGGGAACGTTTCTCGTCCGGTTTCTCCCGGGTTTCGGAAGAGGCCACGCACTTCCAGCTCCCATCCTCAAGCTGCACCTCCAGGCGATACTCTGCGGCCAGCCCTCCGAACACGTCCTGGGGCCGGGCTTGCTCGCGGCGGTCGAGACTCCACACCAGCGCCTCCACGTTCTCAGCGCGGCTCAGGGTCACCTCGATCGAGACCGGCGCGCCTTTGGGAGCCGTCCAGCGCTCCCCGTAGCGCCCGTCGTGAAGCAGGAGAACCGGATTCGGATCGGGAGCCACCGCGATCTGGGCACCGAGGGAGGCCCGCGCAACATTCTGCCCGTTCACGGAGAGCACCTCGATTTCCTCGAGTTGGAGGGGCACTGCCGGATTGGCACTGCGCGAAAGAGTGAATCGCAGCCGGGAGGTTCGCACCGGCTCAAAGCGTTCGAGATTGCGGTCTATGGCAACCGGTCCGCGCGAGCTGCCGCTTTCGGCCCGAGGCTCGAAACGGAGCAGATCGTGCGTCGCCGAGGCGACCTCCGCATGGAGCGTCTCCAGTTCCGGAGCCCAGGGTTCCCGATACCTCTCATGGGCGGGCCTTGAACCGTTGCGCACGCCGGAAAACACGGCTTGGAGTCCGTAATAGTCGCGTTGGGAAATGGGATCGAACTTGTGGTCGTGACAGCGCGCGCATTGAAGGGTCATGCCGAGAAAGACCCCGCCGGTCATGGATACCATGTCGTTGAGTTCATCCTGCCGGGCTCGGTCCATGGACTCCTTGTCCTTGCCGATCTGACCCGGAAGCAGGGCGGGCTTCGCCATGAGGAATCCCATCGCACGGTTTTCGGAAACGGTATCGCCGGCAATTTGATGGAGAATGAATTCGGGATAGGGGAGGTCCTTGTTGAATGCCTCGATCACGTAGTCGCGGTAGGGCCATGCGTCAGGGCGTGGCGTGTTGATTTCGAAACCGTGGGTCTCCCCCCACCCGATGGCGTCGAGCCAATGCTGGGCCCACTTTTCCCCGTAATGCGGGGAGGCGAGATACTGCTCGACGCGCTTCAGATAGGCCTCGGGATCGGGATCGCGCACAAACGCCTCCACAGCCTCGGGCTCCGGCAGGAGGCCGTGGACCACGAGGGAGAGTCTTCGCAGGAGGGTACGCCGGTCCGCCTCGGCGGAGCGCACCAGCCCGTTCCTACGCAGCGCCGCATCCACAAACGCATCGAGGCTCCCCGCGCCCGGCGCGGACGCCTGCACCGGCTTGAGACTCCACCAGTCTGCCTTGTCCCGGTTCGGCGCGGAGGGAGACGCCCCACCGGAATCCGGCCAGTGGGCGCCCTCGTCAATCCAGCGGCGCAGCAACGCGGTTTCGTCGGCACCAAGGCCCCTTCCTTTGGGAGGCATCCGCTGGTCCGCATCCTCGCTCAGCACCCGCCGCAGCAGTCCGCTTTCCCCCGACTTCCCCGGAACAATCAGCAGGTCCCCGGACTCGCCCGTTTTGAAGACGTCCGAGCGATGGTCCAGACGGAGCCCCCCTTTCTGTTTGGCTTCACCGTGACATTCGCCGCAGTGCTTGGAGAGGAGGGGACGCACCTCCCGCGCAAAGTCCACGGGCGCGGCGCGCAGAGGATTCTGAAAACCGAGCGTAACGCTGAGCCCCAGAACGACAAAGCCCCAAAGCCCCCCCCGGCGTGCACCCGCAGATCCCGATCGAGGGGACAGACCCTGGAGACAGGAAGTCGGAGACTCGGACGCGGACGGAGGGAGAGGGGGCATAACCGGGGAATGCACGAAATACCGAACGCGCACATCCTCGCCCCGGGGCTGAATTCCCGGTAGTCACGAGAATTCGGGATGGGGGAAGCGGAGGGCGGGCGGCCTAGGCGCCGGGAAGCGGATCCAATCCGCGCAGCCGTCCCGTGCTGGATCCAAAGCGTTCCGCCTCCACGCCGAACCGCTGCAGCATCGAGACAAACAAATTGCTCAGGGGCGCATTCGCCTCGCGGGGGAAGACGAGGTGTGACCCGTGTCGGAAACCACCACCGGCCAGCAGGATGGGAAGGTTGGAGTTGTCGTGCGTGTTCGCATCTCCCAGATTGCTGCCATAGAGGACCATGGTTTGATCCAAGAGCCGTCGCCCCTGCTCGGGGGTCTCCGCAAGCGAACCCAAGAGGCCCCGCAAAAGCCGCATCTGTTGCAAGTCGGTCTCCTCCAGCTGCCGCACCTTGGCCTCGGCCTGGCCGTGGTGGCTCAAGCCATGGTACGCCTCCGTCGTGTTTTGATTTTCGTGCAGCTGGAACACTCCCGTGTCCAGCCCATCCACCATCAGCGTGACGATGCGTGTCGAATCGCTCTCAAAGGCGAGTCGCGCCATCGCCAGCATCAGCTCAAACTTCTCCAGAAAAAACCGCTTTTCCTGAAGGTCGCGGGGCTCTTTTTCCGGAGCCTGCGGCCGGGGTCGCGCCTCCCACTCGCGCGCCGCGTGCAGACGCTCCTCCACCTCGCGCATCGAAGTCAGATACTGCTCCATGCGCGACCGGTCATCCGCGCCCAGAGAGCGGGTAACGCTCCGGGTTTGCTCCAGCAACGCATCGAGGACGCTGCCCCGCTCCTCGAGCCGATGCAGTTGACGCGCAACCTCCTGCGGCGTGCCCTGCACAAACATCCGCCGGAAAACCGCCAGCGCACTGTTCTCCGCCGGCAAGAGCGCACCGTCGCGCGTCCATGAGAGACTCCGGTTCGCGCGGTCCAGGTTCACTCCCAGATTCAGCGTGGAAAATCGCGTCACCTGGCCCATCTGATCCGCCGCAAATTGATCCAGCGAAATCTGGTTGCGGAATCCACTCCGAGCCGGCCCCTTCGCCGCCGTCAGGAAACAGTTCTCCGTGCTGTGGCCCCCAGTCACCCCGGGATGCGAAAGCCCACCGAATACCGTGAAATCCTCGCGGAACGCCTCGAGCTCTCGCAGGTAGGGCGACAGCTCGTAGTCCCGCCCCTCACCCGTCGGAAAGAACCGCTTGGGAAGCACTCCGAGATTGTTGGAAATCAGCAACATCCTCCGGGGATTTTCCGGCTCCGCCTTCCGTGCAAAGACGGGCTGAAGGCTCTCCAGCCACGGCAGTGCCAATAGGACACCGGCGCCTCGCAGAAAATGGCGCCGATCCATGCGCGAGACCAAGGGGGTGGGGGTCGTGTTTCTCATAGTCATGTTCGTTCAGTGGCAACCGGCATTGCCCAGGAAAATCCGGCTCTCAATCAAACCCAGCAGAAGGTCGCGAACCCGGTACCCAGCCGGCTC
>JBEBAG010000200.1:0-3253 GCA_041159065.1 Verrucomicrobiota bacterium
GTAGCCAACTGGCTCAGCAGGTGCAGGATATCGGGGGCTACATCAACGCATACACCTCCTTTGACCGAACGGTTTACTGGATGGACTTGCCTTCCAAAGGGGTGGAGGTCGCCCTGGAACTCTTGTGTGATGCGGTCTTCCACTCGGTCATACCGGCGGAGGAATTCGCAAAGGAGCAGGAAGTCATCCGGAGGGAATTTGCGATGGGGTTTGATGATCCCGATCAGGTTTCCAGCAAGAAGCTTTTCGCCACGGCGTATCGGGTTCACCCCTACCAGCATCCGGTGATCGGGCATTTGCCGGTGTTTGACGCGCTGAACCGTGCGGATGTGCTCGAGTATTACCGCAGGCGCTACGCTCCTAATAACGTGTTTCTGGTGGTTTCGGGGGATGTGCGTGCCGAGGACATTCGGAGTGGGGTGGAGCGTGCGACTGAGAAGGTGGCGCGCTTGGCGCTGGAGCCGGTTTGGGTTCCTCAAGAACCGCTGCAAATCACTCGGCGAGAGCATCATGAGGAGTTTGCAACCGAGCTTTCGCGACTTCACATGGCATGGCATATCCCGGATTTAACGCATCCGGATATCCCTGCCCTGGACCTTCTGGCCTCGGTGCTGGGGCAGGGGCGAAGTTCCCGTCTGTACCGGAGACTTCGAGAGAGGGATGCGTTGGTGCACTCCATCGATGCATGGACTTATAGCCCCACCGAACCGGGGCTTTTCGGGGTGGATGCGGTGTTGGACAGTGAACGGCGTGAGCTCGCGCAGCGGGTGATCGAGGAGGAGTTGGATGAGATTTGCAGAGGCGGGGTGCGGCCGCAGGAGTTGGAAAAGGCGCGTCGGATGGCGCTGAGCGGGCAGTGGAGTATGTTGGCGACCGCTCGGGGCAGGGCTTCCGATTTGGGCGGAAGCTGGATGGCGACGGGGCATACCCAATTTTCCACGCGCTATTTGGAACTGCTACAGTCGGTTCGGGTGGAGGATCTTCCAAGAGTGGCAGAGGCGTATGTGACTCGCGGACACGCGTCCGTGGTTTCAATCAACCCCAAGGGGTCGCTCCGATCTCAGGCCAGGACGGAGGCGAGCGGCCTGCGCGGCGAAATTCGGCGTGGGACCTTGGGAAATGGGCTGAGGACTCTGGTCTGCGAGGATCACAAATTGCCTTTGGTGACGCTGGTTGCGGTGTTCAAGGCGGGCGCGCTGGTGGAGGAACCTGCGACGATGGGGGTCTCCAAGCTGCTGGCGCGGGTTTTACTGAAGGGTACCCGGTCACACTCTGCGGAGGAGATTGCGGAACGGTTGGAGGCCGTGGGGGGGGGGATTGGGGCCGATTCGGGAAACAACAGCGTCTCGGTTTCGGTGCGGGTGATGAGTGGGGATTGGCGTGTGGGTTTAGAAATTCTGGCGGAGGTCCTGCGCGAGGCAGAGTTCCCAGAGGCCCATGTGGCACGCGAAAAGGAGGCGCAGTTAGCGGCCATTCGAGCGGAGGAGGAGGAGCCCGTGGCAGTGGCCGGTCGCATGATGCGCGAACGCCTTTTGGAGGGGCACCCCTATGCGTTTCGCCGGAATGGAACGCCGGAAACGCTGCAAGCTTTGGGCCGGAAGCATTTGTTGGAATATCGTGACCGGTGGATGGTGTCGCGTAATGGGGTGCTTGCGGTCTTTGGGGATGTGGATGCGCAAGAGGTGGATCGGGAGGTGGAGGCATTGCTGGGTGGTTTGAGGCCGGGAGAAGCGGGGCACCCGAGACTCCCCGAGCCGCTGCACTTGGGTGCGCCCGTGGAGGTGCGCGCTACGATGGACAAGCAGCAGTCCGTGCTCTTTGTGGGGTATCGCGGGGCGGATTTGTTCAGCCCGGACCGCACGGCGCTGGATCTGCTGGATGAGGCGTGTAGTGACCTCGGTTCGCGGATGTTCATCCGGATCCGGGAACAGCTTGGTTTGGCTTATTTTGTGGGGTCCAGCCAGTTGGTGGGGTTGAGTCCGGGAGCCTTCTCCTTCTACCTGGGCACGGATCCACTGAAGCAAACCGCGGTCCTGGCCGAGCTGCTTGATGAAATCCGGCAACTGGCGGAACAGGGGCTTACTTTGGAGGAATTGAATCGTGCGAAGGAGAAGTGGCTGGGTGCCTTGGAGATTCGTAATCAGAGCTTGGACGCCTTGGCGCTGGGGTGCGCTCTCGACGAGTTGTACGGGTTGGGAGCGGAGCACTATCTGGTGGTCCGGGATCGGGTGCGGACGATTTCGCTGGAGGAGGTGCGGGAGGTCGCCCGGCGCTATTTTGGGGCGCAGTCTCCGGTGGTGGCAGTCGTGGGGCCTGGCTCGTGAGTCGGGCTGGGTTTTGCTTTGGAAAAGGCGGGCACCGCTCCGATTTCTTCTTTGAAAGCAGCGCTCTGAGTTTAGTTTTGGAACATGTTTCCCCGACCAAATAGTGAGGGTCCCTTTGCTTCACCGACTGTGATTTGTTTCAGGGTTGGAGGGGGGGGACGATGAGTGCTTCGATGAGTTCCGTCCCGACGAGGGCGGCGATGCCAGCTCCCTTGGCGATCGGCCCGGTGGAGTTGGGGGGAAGCAAGCCCCTTTTTCTGCTTGGACCCTGTGTGATCGAGTCGGAGGAGTTTGTTTGGAAGATGGCGCAAAGCCTTCATCGGATTTGCCGCACCTTGAATGTTCCCTTCGTGTTCAAGGCTTCCTATGACAAGGCCAACCGAACTTCCGTCAAATCGTTCCGCGGTCTCGGAGTTGCGGAGGGCTGCCGGATTCTGGGCGAGATCGGGAAAAGTCTCGGTGTTCCGGTCACCACGGACGTTCATACTCCGGAGGAGGCTCGGATTGCGTCGGAATGGATCGACGTGCTCCAGATTCCCGCGTTTTTGTGTCGTCAGACCGACCTGATCCAGGCGGCGGCGGAGACGGGGCGGGTGGTGAATGTGAAGAAGGGGCAGTTTCTTGCGCCGGGGGACGTGCGAAACATTGCGGACAAGCTGATTGCGTTTGGGAACGAGCGTTTCTTTTTCACCGAGCGGGGGGTGAGCTTTGGATACCACAATTTGGTGGCGGATATGCGCTCGCTCTATTGGATTCGGGAACTGGGTTACCGTGTGGTTTTTGACGCGACGCACTCGGTGCAGCGTCCAGGCGGAGGGGGGGACCGGACATCGGGCGACGGGGTGCTGGCTCCGGTGCTGGCGCGGGCGGCGGTGGCGGCTGGTTGTGATGGCGTGTTTATCGAGACCCATGAGGACCCGAGTCAGGCG
>JBEBAG010000201.1:0-3340 GCA_041159065.1 Verrucomicrobiota bacterium
CGCCCGAACCTCCAAGACCATCGGCCCCTCAAAAGGCCGCCCCGCCGAAGTCCGGAACTGGGATGCATCCACCGCAATCCGATACGTGCCCGAATCCCGCACCTCCAAACGACTGGGCCAAGTGCAACTCCGGAACGCTGTCTCCGACTTGGACACCAATCGCAACGCCTCCCCGTGCACCGTCGCAGCGGCAAAGCTCAAAACCATGTCGCCAGGCCCCGCATTCCACACCATTTTCTCCGCCTCCGGTCGCCGCGGAGGAAAAATGCGATCCGCAAGCTCCAGCGCGACATTCTGATATGCTTCCGCGTGGGCAGGCGAGAGCAGGAGTCCCTCACTCACCGTGTCAAATCCATGACTCTCGCCATCGCCCGGAAACCCGGGGGGAAGCGCAAACTCCGGCAGGTGAAAGAGGGCACGGAGGGTGGCCTTGTATTCGGCTTGGTTCAGCCGTTTGGGTGCGGAACTGCCCCGCGTCACATGCCGCAGCAACGACTGCTCGAGATAGGCCGCAAGGGAGTCCCGCTCCGAAACAGCAGGCTGCCTTTTGCGCGGGGGCGGCATGAGGCCTCTTTCGAGGGAATCCAAGGCCCGGGCCCACAGGTCCTGTTGCGATGGATCCGTCCAGTCGACGGCCATCTGGTCCAAATTCACATTCCCCTTCCTCTCGGACGCATCGTGGCAATCCAGACAATAGGTGGAGAGCGTTCGCTGGAGGGGTTCCGGAATCGGAGTGGCAGCCATTGCCAGTCCCCCAAGGCCGCCCAAGGCTCCCATCCCCCATCGCTTCACGTTGAAAATCAGGCCGCACATTAGGAAAGGAGATGGTTGAGGTTGCGCGACGCGTTCGAAAAGCGATCCACCTCCATTCCCAAGCGCTGCATCAGGGTCACATACAGGTCCCCCAACAGCGGCGCATCCGGGCGGCTCGCATCCACCGCAATATGCTGCCCGTGCCGAAACCCGCCCCCCGCCACCAACGTCGGCAGGTTGGCATTGCTGTGACGACTCGCATCCCCCGTTCCCGTCCCAAGCAGCAGGATCGTCTCATCCAGCAACGATTTGCCGTGGAGATTCTTCTTCTGCTGAAGTTCGTTCACAAACCCCGCAAAGCAGTGGAGATGAGCCGTCTCAATCGCCACCAGATCCTGAATCATGCGAGGATCATTCCCGTGATGCGAAAGGCCATGGTACCCCGCCCCGAGCGGCTTTCCCTCAATCGAAAAAACCTGCCCCAGCCCGTCCAATTGGAGCGTCATCACCCGCGTAGACTCCGTCTCCAACGCCAACGCCATCAGATGATAAAGGACGGTTTCCGCCTCAATCTGCAGGTTTGGAGTGATCGGATCATACGCAGGCAAGGACAGACCCGGCTCAGGGACAGGACTCTGTAACGCATTCAACTGCCGATGCATGCGCTGCTCGGCAGCCCGGAACGACTCAAAATACTCCTCCAACTTCTCCCGGTCCCGCGAAGATACCGAGCGCTTCAGCCGCTTCGCATCCTCCCTCAAACCATCCAGCCCGCTCTGCCCGCTGCGCAACAGATAATCCGTCCTCTCTCGGTCCAGCTTTGAAACAAACAGTTTCCGGTAAAGCACGCTCGGACGCTGGATCATCGGGAGCCCCACCCCGCGTCGCGTAAAACTCATGGGCTTCGACACTTCCCCGGAACCCGCGATCAGTTCAATCGAGGGAAAACGCGAGCTCTGTCCGATGGAGTCTGCGATCCGCTGGTCGAGCGAATACGCACCGGGCGTCACCCCGCTCAGAAAGTTGCTCCACGCCGCATGGCCATGCGGAGCCCGATGATCCAGCCCGGAGAACACCGTGAAACAGTCCCGGTACGCCCGCAACGGACTGAGCGTCAGGGGCATCTCGTAATCCGAACCCGTCTCCCTCGGGTAAAACGCGTTCTGGTGCCAGCCCAGAAACGTGCCAATGGCCACGAAATTACGGGGCCCGGAGGATTCCTTTTCGGTCGCGCAGAACGACTCCAGCGGAGGCAGCGCCAAGGCCGCAAGGGCTCCGCGCAAAAACAAACGCCGCCCAAGGGGCGGAGGGACACTGAGGGAAGGGAGGGGATTCATGGGGATTGGAGGTTGCGCGGGCCGGATTGCGATCCGCACAGCTCCATACCGTCCGGGGCGATCCCGTCACAAAATCCGTGAAAGATTCCCTCCCCAACCGGCCCGCCACCCCATTCCCCCCCCCTCAGGGCGCCTGCGCGGAGACGAAGAACTCCAACACGGGCCCCGGAGCCTGAGGGTGCGAATCACTCGCAAAGGCGTGAACCAGACTGCCATTTGCCGGAGCCTCTGTCTCTCGCGTGAGGAGCAACAACACCGCCCCGCCCTCATGACGCCTGAGAAAGTCCATCAATTGGGCTCCGCCCAGCTCCACATTCCCGCTCTGCTGCGCCCGCGGAATTTCGATCGTCCCCAGCAACTCCCCCGCCTCTGCGGAGGGAACCCCCTCCCATTCCCACGCAACGCTCCAGTCCAGCTTCGGAGGATTCGCTATCCCATACACCCGAAATCGGATTTCCGGAGGCAGATAGGACGCCAAACCCTGCTTGCTGGGCACCAGGTTGAGACGCAACTTCGCGCTGCCAAAGGGCTTCAAATCAACCCCCGCGAGCTCAAAGCCCAGATACGCACGACGCTCCGAACCGCTGCCCTTTTCCACCGTGCTTTTCACCGAAAGAAACCGGGGATTCAGCGCAGCCCCGCGATTGCTCAAAACCACCGATTGCGTGCGCCCCCCCGTACCCAACCGCAACGCCGGCTGCACACCGGGCGCGGCGTCCCGCGAAAAGGGACTCTGCGTCCGCTCCAAGCCGCCCTCCGTGACCTTGGTCGCCTGATTTTGCACCAGGCGCTCAGCTCTCCCCACGGGGTGATGCACGGAAATCTCGCCCGAGAGCACCTCGAAGGTCGACTCTCGGCCCGAGGCATCCACCGCCATGGCGAATTTCGTTCCGTGGTCCACCGCGAAACCATGGGGAGCCTCCATCACAAACCCGATCGCCCTCTGCGGGACCTCCACAATCGCGGCGCCCAGACTCATCCGCCCACGCTTCGCATCGATCAACTCCAACTTCGCCGGAGCCTCCAAGGTCACCTGCGCTCCGGAATCAAAGCGGATGGTGGCCATCCCGCTCTTAAGATGCAGCAACCCCGGTTTGAGCCTGGAATGAGGAACCGTGGGCAGGAGGCTCTCCCAGGCCGCATCCTCATTGGAAACCAGCGTCGCCACCGCGCGCACCCCCCCCAGCGGAAGGATGAGTGCAACCCCCACTCCCACCGCAATCAAGGCCGCCCACTTCCATCCCTCCCGC
>JBEBAG010000202.1:0-6057 GCA_041159065.1 Verrucomicrobiota bacterium
GCCTTCACGATGACTGAAGGGGAGCTGGAGGATCTTTTCCGCCAGGTCGGTGATGTCACGGAAGTGCAGATCATATTCGACAAGTTCACTAATAAATCGCGCGGATTCGCGTTCGTGACAATGGCAACCGACGCCGCAGCAGCGGAAGCGGTGAATAAGTTCCACGGGCAGAACGTGGAAGGCCGTCCTCTGACGGTGAACGAGGCGCGTCCTCGGGAAGCTCGCGGTCCCGGAGGTGGGGGCGGGGGCGGTGGATTCGAGCGCCGTGGGGCAGGTCCCCGGAGCTTTGATCGCGGAGATCGCGGCGACCGTGGAGGTCGCGGTGGCGATCGCGGAGGACGCTCTGGCGGACGCTACTAGGCGTTACCGCGTAGCGTTCTCAAGCGACTCGAAGATTCGAAGCGATTTTCGAACCTTGGTTCTCCTCCTCTGAAGGGAGGTGGGAACCAAGGAGAATTGAACAAATCGGGGCTCTCTTTGGAGGGCCCCGCTTTTTTTATCCCGCTTTCTTTGATGTTGGATTGCTCTATGGCTTTGGAGCGCTGCGGGATCTGGGCAGGCGCGGGGCGGGTGCGCTGTGGCTTTCCAAACGGGGAAGTCGTGCTACAGTTTGGGGCTCCACTGATATGGCCCAAAGCATCATAGACCCGAGTCGGCTTGAGAAGATTGAGTTTTCCAATGACGAGATAGCGCGCTATTCGCGGCATTTGATCATGCCGGAGGTGACGTTGGAGGGGCAGAAGCGGCTGAAGGCGGCGAGTGTCTTGTGTATTGGAACGGGGGGGTTGGGTTCGCCGATCGCGCTGTACTTGGCGGCGGCCGGGGTGGGGCGCTTGGGGTTGGTGGACGGGGACACGGTGGATTTTTCGAATCTGCAGCGTCAGATTCTGCATGGGACCAAAGATGTGGGGCGCAAGAAGTTGAATTCGGCGCGAGACAGCATCCGGGAGGTCAATCCGAACGTGCAGGTGGACTTGTACGACGCGTTTTTTACGTCGGCCAACGCGCGGCAGATTGCGGAGCCTTACGATGTGATTATCGATGGGACGGACAATTTTCCGACCCGGTACTGTTCGAATGATATTTCGGTGTTTTTGAGGAAGCCGAACGTGTACGGCTCGATTTTCCGGTTTGACGGGCAATGCACCGTGTTTGCGCCGCACCTTGGGGGGCCCTGCTACCGGTGCATGTTCCCGGAGCCGCCGCCGCCGGGGATGGTGCCGAGCTGCGCGGAGGGGGGCGTGCTGGGGGTGTTGCCCGGGGTGATCGGCGTGCTGCAGGCGATTGAGGCGATCAAGCTGATCATGGGGATTGGGGACTCGCTGCTGGGGCGGTTGGTGCATTTTGACGCGCTCAAGTTGAAATTCCGGGAGTTCAAGCTGCGCCGGGATCCGAAGTGTCCGGTGTGCGGGGAGCATCCCACGATCACGGATCTGGTGGATTACGAGCAATTTTGCGGGATTCCCCAGGCCCATGCGGCGGAGGTGGAGGAGAGTCTGGTGCCTACGATTGGGGCGCGGGAGTTGAAGGCGAAGTTCGAGCGGGGTGACCAGTTTGTGTTGTTGGATGTGCGCGAGCCCTTCGAATACGACATCTGCCGGATCGCGGGGTCGCGTTTGATTCCGCTGGGTCAGCTGCCCTCGCGGATGAGCGAGTTGGATAGCGCCGACGAGATTGTGCTGCAGTGCAAGTCGGGGGTGCGTTCGGCGCGGGCTCTGAAACTTCTTCAGGAGGCGGGTTTTGGCAAATTGAGCAATCTGGAGGGGGGGATTTTGGCTTGGGCGGATCAGGTGGATTCGGCGATGCCAAAGTACTGAGGGACGGGATGGGGCGGGCTGAAGATCGGGCTTCCGGGGGGGAAGGTGGCGGGCCGGAACGGCGCTGGCTGGAAATGCTGCGCTGTCCGGTGACGGGTGGCAGGTTGCGGCGGATGGATGTGGGGGAGTGGACGAAGTGGGGGGAGGGAAAGGATTGGGCGGACGGTGTTGGGGTGGAGTGGGTGGTGGTGAGTGCGGATGGGAGTGGGGCGTATCCGGTGCGCGGGGGGATCCCGATTTTGCTGGAGGAAGAGCGGAGGGGGGTGGTGGAGGAGAAGCGGGAGGCGTTGGTGGCTGCGCTGCGTTTGGGGTAGGCGACGGATCGAGAGCCGTTGCAATCGGTTGGGGAAGTGGGAGAGAATCTGCGGATGCCAGGACCCAAGCACAGCATGATATGGAAGCGCGGATTGCGTTTGGACGCGATGGAGCATCCGGCGGTGGAGGAGTCGGATTACAAGCCTGCGATGAAGGAGGAGCAGCTAAAGTTGCTCAACTACCAGCGTTCTCTGGCGGAGGCGAAGCGCAGCCTTTTGGTGGTGTTTGAGGGGCCGGATGCGGCCGGAAAAGGGGGGGCGATCAAGCGCATGGTGGAACGCTTGGATCCGAGATTGTTGCGGGTGCACTCGATTGTGAAGCCGACGGAGGAGGAGTACGCGCATCACTATTTGTGGCGGTTTTGGAACCGGCTGCCGGCGTACGGGCAAATCGCGGTGTTTGATCGTTCGTGGTACGGACGGGTTTTGGTCGAACGGGTGGAGGGGTTTGCGACGGACAAGGAGTGGAAGCGCGCGTACGAGGAGATCAACGAATTTGAGCGTTTGCTAGGGGATGATGGGACGATCGTGACCAAGATTTACCTGCACATCACGAAGGACGAGCAGCTGGCGCGTTTCAAACGGCGCGAGGCCGATCCGTACAAGCACTGGAAGATTACGGATGAGGATTGGCGGAATCGGCGCAAGTGGGACCAGCACAATGAGGCGGCCGAGGATATGTTTGAGCGCACCAGTACGGGGCACGCGCCGTGGCGGATTGTTCCGGCGAACTACAAGTGGAATGCGCGCATGGAGGTGTTGCGCTGCGTGAACGAGGCGTTGGAGGAGGCGGGGATCAAGAAACTCTGAGGCGTGGTGGGGTTTCGGCGCGGAGGCTGCTGGGCACAAGGCTCTATGAAGCGAGGAATGCTTGTGATTGCGGGGTTTGCGCTGTTGGTCTCGATGGGAGCAACGGGGTGCGGGCGTCGGAGTGATGCGCGTTTCCATGCGGGAATGGCGGAAGCCGACAAGCGGATTGCAGCTTCGGATTACGAGGGGGCGATTCGCGCCTATGAGATGCTCTTGGATGGCACGGCCAAGACGGCGGAGGCGCATTACCGGTTGGGGCATTTTTATGCGGAACGCCTCAAGGAACCGCTCGGGGCTCTGCATCATTTCGCTCGGTACGTTGCGATTGCCCCCGAGGGGCCTTTTGTCAAAGACGCGAAGGCGTTCCAAAAGGAGGGCGAACTCCGGCTCCTCAGCCAGCTGAGCAAAGGGTCTCCGATGACGCAGGAGGACGCGGCGCGGATGAAGAACGAGAATCTGGCCCTGCGCAAGCAGTTGACCGAGTTGCGCGCGTTGAAGCTGGCGCCGCCCCCGGCCCCGGTTGCGGGGACGGGCGCGGGTGCCAAGGGAGAGGCCGCGCAGAAGCCCATCCCTGCGGGGGCAAGAACCCATAAGGTTGCGGCGGGCGATACCTTGGGTTCGATCGCGCAGAAGTATTACAAGAACAAGGGACGCTGGAAGGACATCCAGGATGCGAATTTTTACACGGCGGACGGTGGCTTAAAGTTGAAGCCCGGACAGGAGTTGGTGATCCCGTAGGGAGGGTTGGAGGCGACAGGGGGGTGGTGTAGGATTTCCGCAAAAGCGATGAACGCGCCGGGGGGCGGCAGGGTCGCAGGAGAGTGGGACGCCCCATCGGGGTTCTCCCGTTTTTGATCCTCCCGCCACCCTACCCCGCTCCCACTCTGTTTATGAGAATCCCCTCCGCCGCATGGTCGTCCTGTGTCTGGTTGCTCCTGCCTTCCACCCTCCTCCTTCCCGCGTGCCGCAAGGCGCCCGAGGCCGCTCTCCCGTCGGAGGCGGCGGCGCAGCGAGAGCAGGAGCTCGCGGAGCGCGAAGCGGCCCTGCTGCGGCGCGAGGAGGAGCAGCGTTTGGTCGAGGAGCGGCGGGCTTTGGAGCGGGACCGGGATGCCTTTGCGGCGGAGCAGGCGCAGTATCTTGAGGCAAAGGAAAAAGCGGATTCTCAGGAGGTTGCCGAGATTCAGAAAAAGGCGGAGGCGGCGGAGGCGAAGGCGGCACAAATTCAGCGCCGGGAAGAGGAACTCTTTGCGCGGGAGGTCCAGGCTGCGAGCAAGGAAAAGCAGCTGGATGCCAAAAGTTTGGAGCTTGCCGGGCGGCAGATGCTTCCTCCCCGTGCGATTCCCGTGGAGCCGGTCCCGAAGGCGAGTGCGCCCACAGCGGATTACGGGCTGTTTTACGATGGGCTGGCGGGGCATGGCCGGTGGTTTGAGACGCCGGAGTACGGATGGGTTTGGCAGCCGCGGGTGGGTCAGTGGAGCGAGGATTGGCGTCCGTACACCCGGGGGCGTTGGGTTTGTTCGGACTTGGGATGGACTTGGATCAGTGAGGAGCCTTTTGGATGGGCATGCTACCACTATGGCCGATGGGCAAAGCTGCGCTCGCGGGGGTGGGTGTGGATTCCCGGGGATGAATGGGCCCCCGCGTGGGTGGTTTGGAACGAGAGTGGGGGGTATGTGGGGTGGGCCCCGTTGCCGCCGGAGACCCTCGTGTATCGGGGCGAGGCGTGGAGGAAGGTGAACGTCACCCACATCAGCGTCAGCATCAACTGGTTCACCTTCGTCGAAGTCCGCAATTTCTGCCGTCCGCCGCACACCCACTGTCTGCCGCTGGAACGCAACCGAGAACTGTATGTGCGGGGTTCGCGCTGTGGCGGGGTGTTTACCCATGGCCTGCGGGTGGGGATCGGTGGACCCGGCTACCGAGCCTTGCGCGAGGCCAGCGGGGGAACCCTGCCTTTTGTGAGTGTGCGTCCCGATCACACCCTGGGTGCGGAGCGCAGTTCGGGGTGGCGCGTGAATCAGGGCGAGGTGCGATTTTATGCGCCCGAAGTCCGGGCGCCTTGGAATCCGCTTCTGCAGCCAAAGCACGTCTTTGGGCGCTGGGACGATGCGCATCTGGATCACGAGCCGGATGAGGCCCATCGGGTCGCGCACCAGCAGTTCCGGCAGATGCGTCAAACCCAAACCCAGGAAGCCCAGGGCGCTGTGACTTCAATGGGGCGTCAGGGGGAGTGGCTCCAGCGCAAGACCGAGCTTTTGAGGGAGAACCGCCGCGAGGCGGAGGTGCGTGAGCGCAGCCTGGGTGTCCGGCCTTCCCCGACTCAGCCTGTTCCGGCGGTATCCCAGGTGGAGGGCGGGACGCAGCGCGGTGTGGGCGGACGTGAGGGGATGCGCGAGCGGCGTGTTGGAACGGAGCCCGTGGTGGTTGCGCCGCCGGTTCCGGTGGGAGGAACAGCGGGAGGGGCGGCCGTCGTGGAGGGCGGGACGCAGCGCGGTGTGGGCGGACGTGAGGGGATGCGCGAGAGGCGTGTTGGAACGGAGCCCGTGGTGGTTTCGCCGCCGGTTCCGGTGGGAGGAACAGCGGGAGGGGCAGCCGTGGTGGAGGGCGGGACGCAGCGCGTGGTGGGGGGCCGTGAGGGGACGCGCGAGCGGCGTGTTGGAACGGAGCCCGTGGTGGTTGCGCCGCCGGTTCCGGTGGGAGGAACAACGGGAGGGGCGGCCGTGGTGGAGGGCGGGACGCAGCGCGTGGTGGGTGGAAGGGACCTTGGATCTCCAGTTGCTGGGTCGGTTCCTCAACCTCCTTCCCGGATCGATCGATCGGCTTTGCCGGGCACGAGTCTTCCCGCACCGGTTGCGGATGGAAACAGACCTCCCCAGGGAGATTTGGAGCGTCAGCGAGCGCAGCAGGAGATGGCTGCGAAGGCCGCGGAGCAGAAGCACGCGCAGGAGGCGTTGGAGCGCCAGCGAGCGCAGCAGGAGATGGCGGCGAAGGCCGCGGAGCAGAAGCAGACGCAGGAGGCGCTGGAGCGTCAGCGAGCGCAGCAGGAGATTTCAGAGGAGCCCGCGTATCAGAAGCACTCTCAGTAGGCGCTGGAGCGTCAGCGAGCGCAGCAGGAG
>JBEBAG010000203.1:0-8697 GCA_041159065.1 Verrucomicrobiota bacterium
CTCCATCGCGTTCAGAAAGGCCGCCGTTCTCGAGAAGTTTGCCATTCAAGGCCTCGGTGCCACGCCGATGGAGCCGGGTTCGGTGGCGTGCAAGGCCGCGCAAATTTTTTTCTGTAAATTCGTGTGGGGAGGAGAGGCCGGTCAGGCGGCTTGGTGTTGGGATTGTGGGTTCATGTTGAGGTAGACTTTGCCGCTCTCCCAGGAGTCGCTGATTTCACAAAGGCGCGCAGTGATCAGGCGCAAGAGGGAGGCGATATTGGGAAAGATTCGGATGACGCGGGTGCGGCGTTTGAGCTCCTGATTGACCCGCTCGATCATGTTGCTGGTGCGCATTTTAAGCCGATGCTCTTTGGGGAGGTCAAAGACCGTGAAGCTCTCAGGAACGTTGGTTTCCAGCCACGCGGCGAACTCCGGGGTGGTTTTGGAATAACTTTCCACCATCTGCCTCAGGAGGGTTTGAGCCGTCTGTTTGTTTGGGGCGTGGAGGATGGCACGGAGTTCTTCCAGAACCTTGGGGCGGAGCGCCAGTTTGGGGACGTGATCCATGGCATTGTGGATGAGATGAAACTGGCAGCGCTGGTGCGGGATGCTTCCGAAACGGGCCTTGATGGCGCTACACAAGCCTTGGTGGTTGTCGCTGACGATCAGGCGCACGCCGTGAAGGCCTCGTTGCTGGAGGGACTCCAAGAACTCTCGCCAGTGGACCTCGGCTTCACTGAGGGCACAACTGGCACCAAGGATGGAACGGCGACCGTCCTCGGCGATTCCAATGGCCACCAGAACCGCGCAATCCCGCAGACTCCCATCGATGCGAACTTTTTCAAATCGGGCATCCAGGACGAGGTAGGGCTGGGCTCCAAGAGGGCGGTTGCGCCAGGAGTCGAACTGGGGCTCGAGCTCGGCTGTGGCACGACTGACTTGGGAGCTGGAAACGCGCAAACCGCAGAGGGTGGAGAGAACCTCGTCGACCTTCCGGGTGGAAACGCCCTGGACATACATCTCCGCCATGGTGAGGAGGAGGGCCTTGTCGGTGCGCGAATAACGCTCCAGTGCCGTGGGATAAAACTCGATGTCGCCGCGAACCTGAGGGATGTCCAGACAGAGTGCCCCGAGGGGAGTGTGGAGGGTTCTGGACTTGAAGCCATTGGCATAGCCTTTTCGAGTGGAGGTACGCTCATAGGGTTTGGCGTCAAGGACGTCGGAGCGTTCCAGAAGCATGGCTTTGTTGAGGAGCACTTGGAGGATTTTGGAGAAGGCGTCCGAACCTTCCTGGGAAAGAAGCTGGAGAAGGTCGTGCAGGAAGTTATTTTGAGAATCAGGGTTGGTCATGGCAGGGCCCGTGTGGGCTGGGTTGAGGTTCTGTTTTCACTTTCAAACCTAACCTGCCGTGACCGACCTGCTCCACCCTCGGGCACGCCCCCCGGGAATCTGCTTCACTGCGGACTCGCTCTCGCTCGTCCTTCGTTGCGCAGCTCCCAGGGGATTAATTTACAGAAAATTTGTTACACCGGCTCGGGAGCGCCTGCGCACGTGGCATGGGATCTATGGGCCGCTGTTTGAGTGGCGCAAAAAGTTTCCAGACGAGCGGCCCGAGGCGGTGAAGGATTTCGAGGCGATGGTGCACGGGTACTGGGGGACCATTCTGAGTGTTGACGACAGCATGGGGCGGCTTTTCGGGTATCTGGAGGAGACGCGGCAGTTGGAGAACACCGTGATTGTGTTCATGGGGGACAATGGACTGCTGGAGGGCGAACACGGGATGGTGGACAAGCGGACGGGACATGAACCGTGCCTTCGGATTCCGCTGCTGGTGCGGTATCCCGGGCTGGGGCGGGGCAAGGTGGTGGAGGAACAGGCGCTGACGGTGGATGTGGCCCCGAGCGTTTTGGAACTGTGCGGGGCGAAGCCGATTGAGGGGATCCAGGGGCGTTCGTGGGTGCCGCTCGTCCGGGAGGGCGATGCGACGTGGAGGAAGTCGTGGTTTTACGAGTACAACTACGAGGAACAGTTTCCCTACACGCCGAATGTTCGCGCCGTGCGGACTGCCGACTGGAAGTACATTCACTACCCGCACGGGGACGGGAAGGAGGACCGGCACTTGGCGGAGTTGTACCACCTGAAGACGGATCCGGAGGAGCGCCGCAATTTGGTGTCGGATCCCGCGCATGCAGCGAAGCTGGCCGAGATGAAGGGGGAGCTGGATCGGGTCATGCGGGCGTCGGGCTTGCCGCCGGAGTCCGACCGGATGCCCCTGGACAAGGGGATCAGCAAGGAACTTCCGGATGCGAAGATCCGGTAGGCTGGGCTAGGGTGCCGGAGCGGGTGTCTCGGTTTGGGGCAGTTTACGGAGCGTGAGGGAGCGGACCTCCATGGCCTCGTTTCCCGGGATTTGCAGGGCGCGGAGGACGAGGGTGCCGCGCCCCTTTTTTAGGGGAAGCCTGCCGAGGACGAAGGGCTGGAAGGATTTGACGTAAGACTCCGCGTGGCGTGGGGCGCGGTCCTGTTCTGCGCCGAGTGCGGGGGGATCGTTAGGAGTGGAGAGGGTGGCCGAAGTGGAGAGGTTTTCGAAGCGGCACTCGAGTGGAATGCCGGTGTTGTTGGGGGAGCAGACGTAGTGGACGCTTACCTCGTAGGTGGCCTCGGCGCCAACCTCGATGTCCCAGGTGATGGAGTCGCTGGGGTTGGTCCAGTGGGTGAAGTAGGAGCAGTTTGGGGCTTTGGCGCTGCGGCGGATGGTGCCGTGTGGCACGCCTTCATCTGCCGGGAGGGAGGTGGAGTCCGAGAAGCCGATGGTGTAGGGGCGGGGCTCGGGCTGAAGGAATGGGGAGGGGATGACTTCCTTGGAAAAGCGCGCGACCGCGTCTTGGAGCCGCTGGGTTTCCTCGGGATGTTGGGCGGCGAGGTCATGGTTTTGGCCGGGGTCGGAGGCGGGGTCGTAGAGGGCTCCGGAGGGGGTGAGGCGGAAGCGCGAGTTTCTTGCGCTGACGGAGAGTTTTGCGCCTGAGACGCTGACGGAGAAGATTTCGCGTTCAGGCCACGGGTGGCTGGCGGGTTTGGGATCGAGGAGAAGCGGGGAGAGGCTGACTCCGTCGATGGGGAGCTGGGGTTCCTTGGGGGAGGGCAGTGAGGCGAGTTCGGCGAGGGTGGGCAAAAGATCGATGGAGCTGGCGACTTGCGGGATGAGGGTGCCGGCGGGGATTTTGCCGGGCCATCGGAAGATGCAGGGGACCCGGAGGCCGCCCTCGTCGAGGGAGCCTTTGATGCCTTTCATGCCACCGTTCCATCGGGGGCCATTGGGGCCGTTGTCGCTGAAGTAAACGACGATGGTGTTTTGGGTGAGTTGAAGTTCGTCGAGTTTGTCGAGGAGGCGGCCGACATTCCAATCGAGGTTTTCGCACATGGCGAGTGCGGCGCGGGTGTGAAGCGGGTCTTCGGAATTGGGGTGCGTTCCGCGCAGGGCAAGGGAGGCGTTCTGGAATTTGGCGTAGAAGGAATCAGGCACCTGCATGGGGGAGTGCGGGGTGTTGGCGGGGAAATAGCAGAAGAAGGGGCGGTCGCGGTGGCGCGAAATGAACTCCATGGCGTGCTCGGCGAGGTCGTCGATGAGGAAGCCCTTGCCTTGGACGGTGTGGCCGTTGTGATCCATGGGGGAATCGAAGTAGTGGCCCCAGTGCCCGGAACAGAACCCGTAGAATTCATCAAAGCCCCGGGCATTGGGGTGGTAGGGATGCTGGGATCCGTTGTGCCATTTGCCGAAGGCGCCTGTGGCGTAGCCCGCCTGTTGGAAGCGTTGGGCAATCGTGGTCTCCACGAGGTTGAGTCGTTCCTGTCCGCTGGAAACACCGCGGACGCCGGTCCGCGGAAAGTATCGGCCGGTGAGAAATTCCGCTCGGGTTGGGGAGCAGACGGGGCAGACCATGAACCGGTCCATGAGGGCGCCGGCGCGTGCGAGGGCGTCGATGCGCGGGGTGGAGAGGTTGGTGTTGCCGTGGATGCTGAGGTCTCCCCAGCCCTGGTCGTCAGCGAGGATGACGAGGATGTTGGGCGGAGCAGCCGCGTGGGTCTGGGGAGGGAGAAGCAGGCAGAGTGCGAGCGTGAGGAGCAGGGGAAGTTTCATGAGGATGGCGTGAGACGGGGTCCCGGGGATTGGAGCTTCAGCTCAGGAGGGGGTGCAGAATGCGGACTTCCTCGACGCCGGTGAGGCGTTGGTCGAGACCTTGGAAGCGGAAGGTGAGGTTCTTGTGATGAATGCCGAGCAGGTGCAGCAGGGTGCCGTGGATGTCTCGGACGTGCACGGGATTTTCCGCGATGGAGTAGCCGAGTTCGTCGGTGGATCCGTATTGGACACCGGGTTGGATGCCGCCTCCCGCCATCCAGAGGGTGAACGCGTCCTTGTGGTGATCGCGACCGCAGGTGTCCGGATGTTCGGAGCCCTGGAGCATCGGGGTGCGGCCGAACTCGCCGGTGAAGAGGACGAGGGTCTGGTCGAGGAGGCCACGCATTTGGAGATCGCTGAGAAGGGCGCTGATGGGGCGGTCGACGTTGGCGCAGAGCTTGGAGAGGGACTTGTGTTGGGAGGAGTGGGTGTCCCAGTTGGCGTTGAATAGTTCGACAAACCGAACGCCGGCCTCCACGAGGCGCCGCGCGTAGAGGCACTGTGTCGCGAATTCCCCAGTCCCGTACATTTCCCGCACGGAAGCGGGTTCGCTGGCGAGGTCCATGAGCGAGGGGACGCTGCTTTGCATGCGGAACGCCATTTCGTACTGGCGCATTCTCGCAAGAATATCGGGGTCTTGGAGTGCGGCGAATTGCGCCTGGTTGAGGGCTTGGAGTCCGTCGAGGACTCTGCGCCGGCGCTCGGTGGAGACGTCTCGGGGATTGTTCAGAAAGAGCACCGGTTCCCCTTGGCTCCGGAACTCGACGCCTTGATGGGTGCTCGGCAAGTAACCGTTTGCCCAGAGGTTAGCGCCGCCCCCGGGGTAGTCGCCGGACACGAAGACAACGTAGCTCGGGAGGTTTTGGTTGAGGCTGCCGAGGCCGTAGTCGACCCAGGAGCCGAGGGAGGGCTGGCCCTGCCGGTTTTTTCCGGTGTGAAAGAGGAGTTGGGCCGGAGCGTGGTTGAACTCCGTGGTGTGCATGGAGCGGACGAAGCTGATGGTGTCGGCGTGCTTCGAAAGGTGGGGCAGGAGTTCACTGATCCATGCTCCGGACTGTCCATGTTGCTGGAATGCGTAGCGGGTCCCGAGGAGTTTGGGATGGCCCTGGAGGAAGCTGAAGCGTTTGCCTTCGAAGAGGGAGTTGGGGGCGGGCTGCCGGTCGTGCTTTTGGAGCACGGGTTTGAAATCGAAGAGATCGAGTTGGGAGGGAGCGCCGACCATATGCAGGAGGATCACGCTCGTGGCCTTTGGGGTGGAGGGGGCTGCGAGGGGGGATGCCTGGGTGGGCGGGGCGAGCAGTTGTTGCAGGGCTAGGGAGCCGAGGGTCATGCTGCTGCCTCCCAGAAAGGCGCGGCGTGAGAGGGCGAGACGGGGGGATGAGGAGTCCATGTCGGGAGAGCGACTATCCGCGGTGGATGGTTTCGTGGAGGTTGAGGAGGATGGTTGCGACTTCGAAAAAAGCGTCATGGGGGGAGGGGCGGTCCTCGCGGGCCTTTTCGAAGGCGTCGCGGAGCGTCTGTAGCTCCGTGGCGGATGGTTTCCTGGAGAGGACGGTGCGGAATCCGAGCCGCAGGCGGTCTTCGACGGAGCCTTGGAATTCGGAGGCCATGCGTTTGCCGAGTGCGCGAGCCATTTCGACATAGGACTCGTCATTGAGGAGGACGAGGGCTTGGAGGGGCGTGTTGCTGCGGCTGCGCTGGAGGGTGCAGGACGAGCGATCGGGGGCGTCAAAGGTGGCGAAGGCCGGGTAGTGTCCGTTGCGTTTCCAGATCGTGTAAATGCCGCGGCGGTAGCGGTCGGCACCGGCCGAGGGGGTGTAGGAGGTGGGGCCCGCGCCAGCAGCCTTTCGCCAGACGCCCTCGGGTTGGGGGGGATAGACGGGAGGCCCGCCCATTTTCAGTGAAAGCAAACCGCTGACAGCCAGTGCGTTGTCTCGAATGGTTTCGGCATCGAGGCGGTGTCCGGGATGGCGCCAAAGCCAGAGATTGGGGGCGTCTGCCTCCTGCGCGGCGGGTTGCACAACGGCGCTGCGCCGGTAGGTGGAGGAGAGGACGATGCGGCGGACGGTCTTTTTCAACGACCACTGGTCGGAGGTCATGAAGGTGAGGGCGAGCCAGTCGAGGAGTTCGGGGTGACTGGGGGGCTCTCCCTGCGCGCCGAATTCTTCCGGTGTGGGAACGATGCCGCGGCCGAAGAGCTCGGCCCAGATGCGGTTGACTGCGACGCGAGCGGTGAGGGGGTGTTCGGGGGCCACGAGCCAGCGTGCGAGGCCGAGGCGGTTACGCGGGAGGGGGTCTGCCATGGGAGGGAGGATGGCCGGAACGCCGGGAGAGACGGGGTCTCCGGAGGCGAGGAAATCGCCCCGTTTGGCAACGAAGGTGGAGCGAGGCACGCTCATCTCCTGCATGACGCGGGTGGTGGTCTCCGCAAAGGGATCGAGGGCCTTTTGGGCGGCCTCGGCTTTTGCGAGGAGTTGCCGGGCGGCGGGATCCTTGGGGAGGAGATTTTTGACGAGCAGCGCGTAATCCTCGAGACGGCGTTCGCTTTCCTTCATTTGGAGGATTTCCTGGAGCTCCATGGGCAGGGAGGAAGCCCGGAGCGAGTCGCTGGAAAGTTCCAGGAGCACAGGGCGGAGGTGGGAATGGAGAGCGCGGATTTTGGATTGGCGGTCGGATTCGAGTGGGAGCCGTTTGGATTCCTGATCTTGGGAACTGGGGAGGGAAAGGTCTGGGCCTGAGTAACGCAGGGCGCCCGCGTTGCCGCTGATGCGGCGGCTTTCCATGGGGGTTTGGTTGAAGAAGGCGAAGAGCTGATAGTATTCGACGATGCTGAAGGGATCGTACTTGTGGTTGTGGCACTGGGCACAGGCGAGGGTGCTGCCCAGCCAGACTGCGCCGAGGGTGTTGACGCGATCGACGACCTGTTTGTAGTGGTCCTCGTTGGGATCGGTTCCGGCCTCGAGATTGAGGGGGGAGTTGCGCTGGAAACCGGTGGCGATTTTCTGGGGGAGTGAGGGATTGGGAAGCAAGTCGCCGGCGAGCTGTTCGATGGTGAACTGGTCGTAGGGCATGTCGGCGTTGAGCGCCTGAATGACCCAGTCCCGCCATGGCCAGAGGGTGCGAAGTTGATCGCGTTGGTACCCTTCGGAATCGGCGTAGCGGGCGAGGTCGAGCCATGGGCGTGCCCAGCGTTCGCCGAATTGCGGGCTTTGGAGCAGGCGATCCACAATGTTTTGGTAGGCTGCGTCGGAGGGGTCTGCGAGGAAGGCATCCACGGTTGGGAGATCCGGCGGCAGGCCCGTGAGATCGAGGAAGACGCGGCGCAGTTGAACGGCCGGTTCGGCGTCGGGGTTTGGCGAGAGGTTTCGGGTTCGCTGGGCGTGGTGGATGAAGGCGTCGATTTCTCCCCGCCCCGAGTCGTCCGCGGGCGGTGTCGGAAGCGTGGGGCGCTCGTAGGCCCAGTGCTTTTTCGGGCGCCAGCCATCATCGGGCCAGACGGCGCCCTCGGCGATCCAGTCGCGCAGGGTTTGGATTTGGGCCGGAGAGAGGGGGTCGCCCTTGGGGGGCATTTTCTCCTTGGGGTTCGATGCGCAGATGCGCCGGAGGAGAAGGGAGGTTTCGGGCTGCTTGGGGATGAAGAGAGGTTCCCCGCTGTCGGAGAGCTGATGGGCGGAGTGGAAGGAGTCGAGGGCGATGCCGCCCTTGCGGGTTTGGGCGTCGTGGCAGTCCGTGCAATGGGCTTCGAGAATGGGTTGGACTTCTTTTTGAAAGTCCACGGCGGCGAGGCAGGCGGTTGCGGGGAGGAGGAGGCCGAGGAACCACGGGCGCAGCGAGCTCATGGGCTGATTCTTCCACCGCCGTCGTGGGGCGCCAATCTACGTGAATACGTAATGGAGCCCCTGGAGGGGCGTGGTAGGGTGAGTCATGCTTCGCGGGGGCGCACTGTTTTTGTGGCTTTGGGTTCCGGTGCTGGCAGCGGCAGCGGTCTCCAAGGACAAAGAGCCCAGAGTTCGGCTCGAGGCGCTCAAAGCCGAGCTGGCGAAGCTTCCCAAGCCGTTGGTTGGGCCCTTCGGGGGGACGCTCGGATATGCGTCTGAGTTGCTTCGCGTTTCCGAGAAACAGAGTCCGAAGTGGGTCCTCGTGGATTTGGGGAGGGTGCGCGAGATTGACGCCGTGGCGCTGGCTCCGAGTTGGATGATTGGAGCGGACCGTCTGGAGCGAGCGCACGGGTTTCCAAAGCGCTTTCGAGTGGAGACCGCGGAGGAGGCGAGTTTTTCGGATGCCCGGGTGGCCTTTGATTCGGGAGGGGGGTTTCCGGATCCCGGGCGAAATGCGGTGTGGCTGGATGTGGTTCCGCATCGGGCGCGGTACGTGCGCGTGGTGGCCACGGATCTGAGGGGATCCTTTTTTGGTCTCTCCGAACTGTTTGTATTTTCCGGCGAGCGCAATGTGGCGTTGGGGGCGAGGGTGGCGGCCTTGGATCGGATCGGGTCGAATCTGAATTGGAGTCCTGGGCATCTTACGGATGGGTACAGCACGCT
>JBEBAG010000204.1:0-5647 GCA_041159065.1 Verrucomicrobiota bacterium
CCCCCCGCCCGGATTCCGTTCCGGATTCCCCTCCCACTCTGCTTCCCGTTTCGCCCCCCATTTTGTCTCTCCTTCGAGTTTCATCCCTTCGCCTCCTCCCTCCTTTCCATTCGTGTCTCGGGACCAATCTGTGGGCCTCCGAGCCCCCTTTTTCGCTTCACAAGCGATCCAGCCCACGCCTGCGGAAATCCACAGGGACAGACCCCGGTCCCCCCAACGAAACCCGCAGTCACCCCCCCAACGCGGAGCCCCCGCTTCCGCTTTTGAAGCGGCGGAAACTTGCCGGCGTGCATTGGAGACGCGACCTGAACACGCTGGCCATGTACTCCGCGTGCTCGAATCCGGAGCGTTCGGCGACCTCCGGGAGCGTCATCTTGGTCTCAAGCAAAAGCTGCTGGGCGACCTTCAGCCGCTGGCCGATCAGCACCTCATTGATCGTTCTTCCCAGCGACGCCCGAAAACGACGCTGCAACACGCTGCGCGAGACGCCCACCCTCAAAGCGATGTCATCGATTCGAATTCGATGAATCGCATGTTCCCGGATCACGCACAGGGCGCGGCTCACGGCTTCGTCGTCGAGCGCAATTGAATCCGTGGAAAGTCGGGTCACAATTTTCACCGGGGGAACGAGCGTGGCCTCACCGGATCCCTGCTCTCCTCGGATCAGGCGGCTCAGGAGGGCCGCAGCCAAAAACCCGGTCTGTTCGTGGCCGGGCAAAACGCTCGTCAGCGTGGGCTGGCACACGTTGCAAAGAGGCTCGTCGTTATCGACCCCGATGACGGCCACGTCCTCCGGGACACGCAACCCCGCGCGAAGACATGCCTCCAGCAAATGGCTGCCCCGCTGGTCACTACACACCATGATCCCCACGGGGCGGGCCAATCGCGAAAGCCAGTGGGCCAGCCGCGTCTGATGCGCCTCCCACGTTTCAGTCTCCAACTCCCGACGAGACGCATTCCGAACCACCACCGAATGGCCGCGCTTTTCAACCGCCGCACAGAAGGCCTCCTGCCGAGCCTGCGACCAGTTCTCCCGCCGAATCCCCACATACGCGAAATGGCGCAGGCCCCGCTCCAGCAGATGCCCTGCCGCCATTTCGCCAATAGCCCGGTTGTCCACATGGACCAGCGGAAATCGCCCGCCCGGAACCACTCCCAGTACATCCACCACCGGCAAACCAGTTCGCGCCAGGGCCCGGGCCATCGCCGGCGTCTGAACACGGGCGACAATCCCATCGCCCTTCCACCGCTCCAACCAGCCCGGCACCTTTTGCCCGAGACCGCCGGCCTGATGGTACAAAAGCCACGGCTCATGCTCGCGCACGTACCGGGCAATTCCCTGCAGAATCTCCCGTCCACTCGCCAGGGAGGTTTCGACCAGGAGGGCCACCCGCGGGGGGCGGCTCCTTGCGTTGCGTCGCAGTTCGTTGGATTTCGCCATGGCGTGGATTGAATCCCAGAGGGTGACCGGATTGCTTACCATTGCGATTCGATTCCTCATCCCGTTGCGGCGGTGACTGCCTTAACACAGAAGTCCTCCCATCCCGCATTCCTATGCTCCCCCTCCGAATCTCCGTCGCCCTCGCGTCCTTTTGGGTCATCACGCCGCACGCCGAAGCGGCCTTACCCATTCCGAGCCGAGTCCCCTCACCGGCCGAACTGGACATCCCCTACTCCTCGGACAATCCCCCTGGCCCCCAGTTCACCGAGGAGGAACGCCGCCAACAAAGACGGGACGGGGAACGGATCCACTCGGAAATCCTGGAGGCATTCCACGCGGGACGCGACATGTACACGATTCCCCCGGGCGACTATCGGTTCGACTCAAAGTACCTGGAGGTGAATGAGAAATCGTTCGCCTTCCGCGGCCTGCATGGGAGTCCGTCCCGACCGTTTCGCATTCTCGGTTATGGCGCCACGCTTTGGTTCCAGCTCACCGATCAATCCGCGCCCCACTACCACCAGATGATCAAGCTCTTCGATTGCAGTCATCTCTCGTTGGAAGGCCTTACCGTGGACAGCGACCCACGCGGGTGCATGGACGCCAAGATCACGGCCTTTGATTTCGAGGGAAACCGAATTCAGGTCAAACCGGTCGAGGGCACCCGGCTCCTCCAGCAGATGCCCCTCCGTGAAAACCGTTTCATTCCCTACAAGGCGAACGGGCATCACATTGCCTCCCTCTACCAAATTGATTCGGAGTGGGGCCCCGGGAATGTGTTCTACGAGCGCATGGAGCGGACCGAAGACGGGCACTACTGGTTCACGCTGAGGACTAAGAAACTCCTCGAAACGATCCAAAACCCGCGTTGGCGGGAGACCTATGGTCCAGAGGGGACTTTGGAGGTCGGGGATATGTTGGGGGTGGTCTACAGTACTTCCTCCGCCATCACGCTATTGAACTGCAAGCAGATCACCGTGAAGGACTGCCGCTTCCACGCGGCCAAGGCGGGCATTGTGGAGCAGCATGGCTACGGAGGCCATCACTGGATTCGCTGCTATCTCATGGCGCGGCCCGGCACGAACCAATTGCTCGGGGGCGATGGGGTCATGAGTTCCTGCATGCACGGCTCGACCTTTGAGGAACGGATCGTCCAACGCACCACCGATGATTGCTTCAACAGCCACGGCATGTGGAACCACGCCGAAAGCGTCGGGCCGCGCAGCATCACTTTCCGCAGTGCGACGCCCCCGGATCTGACGCAGGGACATGTCGCAGAAGCGTTTGATGCTGCAGACGATTCATTCGTCGGAACGCTCACCGTCGAAACGGTGGACGGCAAAACCGTCATGTTTCAGGAGCCGGTGGGCGAACGTTTCGCCAAAACAGGCGTTCTCTTCCGCGAGTTTCAAAATGCGGGATGGGCAATCCGGAACAGTATTTTCAGCGACTGTTATCAACGCATCCGACTCATGTGTGGTCCCGGCGTGTTTGAAAACAACCGGGTCGAGCGAGTGGGCCAAGGACTCACGTTGGGAAGCGGAAAGGCCATCGACCCGGAGGGCGGCCTGCCTCACAACGTGATCATTCGCAACAATCTCTTCATCGATTCAGCCGTTGCGCCTCGCCTCTGTTCCATCGAAGCGAAGACCAAAGCGTCCCCCATGCGCAACCTCGAGATTTCGGGCAACGTGATTTGCAACAGCGGGAGTGAGGCCCTCCATGTCTCGTGGGCCAAAGATCTCCGGTTGCGTGACAACATCCTCTTGTATCCCGCCAAGGGAGAAGCGCTTCGGCCGGGCAGCCCCAAGACCATGCGGCGACCCGCCGGCATCGTTCTCGAACGGATTCGGGGTGCGACCGTCTCGGGAAACACCGCGTTCTCCGATTCTCCGGGACTCGAGGTCCTTCAAAAAACCGACTCCGAAGCCGTTCAAGAGGAGGGCAACCAGGTGCTGCAAGACGCGCCTCACGCCCTCGAAAAGCGTTTGCGGGAGCTCACCCAACGCCATGACAGAGGCGCATCGGAGGTGATCCACGAAATCCGAAAGGCACTTCCTGGCCGCGCATCCTCGCCATCCACTCCCTGAGCAACGCGCAATCCAGGGGCCCCGACCAAGGCTACGCGATCAACTCCGGGATGACTCCCGTGCTGTCGCCGTGCCGTTCCACCTCGATGCCCGAGCCCCTGAGCAAGGTGAGCCACGCGTTGCACAGCGGCGTGCCCTTGGGCAGGACCACATTGTGGCCCAGCTTGATCCCCGAACCGCCGCCGGCGATGAGGGGGGGCAATTCTCCAGCGTGTGTGCGACACGCAGATTGCTCCCATAGACCACGGTCGTGTGGACAAAGAGACGCGATCCGTCGCTTTCCCGCGGCCGGTGTCCAAGGGTCGCGAGGAACGGGCCAGGCGCACTCCTGTTCACTGAGCGTATCTTTTGAGATTTGTGTCTGTCCCCCATGTCTTACTAGCTCCAAAGGGCCATTTACCAAAAGCGCGGCATGGGCGATTCTTGGGAGGTAGAACTGTGGGACTCAGCGCCCTTTTCTCCCCCTTCCCAGCTCCCCTCATCACCACCCTCTCGCGCGCCGCAGTCTTCTCCCGGAGTTTCGCCCACAAGCTCCTTGGGGGGGGCCGCTTGTCCGCCAAAAACCCAAGCTCCTCTTCCGATATGATTCCTTCCGCACTTCGCCGTCTCGCCGTATCCCGTGGTGTGTTTCCTCTGGGCGCCGTAGCGCTCGGGAACCTCATGCTTCCCATACTGCTTCCCATGCATGCGGCCGACGCACCCGCAGCGCCGTCCGGCACGCTGAGGGTCCGGGACGCGGCATGGTACCGTCAGAACGCAACCCTCCTCTTCGAGGACACGTTCGATCGCGAGGAGACGGGCACGGGTTCCAAGGCCATCGGGAACGGATGGAACAACGCCACCGCCGACCGGGTTCCCCATCTCAAACAAGCGGATCTGGACGAGGGCATTCTGAAAATCGCCTCCGCCACCAAAGAGGCGGGGCATCAGGCGCATATCCATCATGAGGCCGGCTTCCGCAATGGAGCGGTCATTGTGCGATTCAGGCTTCCCGGCCTTTCTCCGGGCGAGCGTCTCGACGTGGGGTTTGTCGACCGGGAATGCCCCACGGTCCACGCGGGGCATCTGTGCTACTTCACCATCGCCACGGCGCCCGCAGGCATCTCCCTGCGCGATGCGAAAACTGGCTCGATGAATCTCGAGATCAAAAAACAGGCGGACACAGCCCGGCAGACCGCAGGCAAATTGCCCGAGGACCTCAGCGCGCTCATTGCCTCCAAGCAAAAGTCCTTTCCATGGACGCCCGACAACCTGTGGCATGAATTGGTGCTTTCCGTGGAAGGCGATGTCCTGCGCGCCTGCCTGGATGGAAAGCTTGCGGGAGAGTTTCGATCGGAAGGCTTCGCCCATCCCATGAAACGCTGGATGAGCTTTCTCACTCCCAGCGCCGCATGGATTGACAGCGTTCAGATTTGGAAAGTGGAGTGACCCTCCGATCCGACGCGGTCCGACCGATGGCCTCCGCTCCGGTTCACGCTGGCCCATGCCCCAAACCCACTGAACCAAAAACCACCAACGGACTCCCATGCCGAGACGTCCCGTTTCGGGGACCCAGCCAGACTCCGCGAGAGCCGTTGATGCGAATTCCCACGTTATCCAAAGTCCTCCTCATCCTCGGGATGCTCGGAGTGTGCGAGGACTGATTTTCCGCAGTTCAGGCTGCTCCTCGTCTGAGGCTGAGCACGGATTTCGAGGGCGCCTCTCCCCGCATCCTTCGGATCGATGCGGAGAACGGGGTCGTGGAGTTTACTCCTGGAGGCGATCCTGAAAGGGGATGGCCTTGTTGGTGGTTTTTTCGCGTCGACGGCCTGGTTGCCGACCAAATGCTGACCCTTCGCTTACGGCGATCGGAAGCGACGGTATCCGATCCGAGCCGATTTCTGAGCAAACCACTTGCTTCGGCATGGGCGATGCCATGGCAGGCGGCCGTTTCTAACGACGGCCAGCACTGGAAACAGACCGACAAGGGGGTGCGAGAAGGGGATTGGATGGTTTACAAAGTGCGCGCGGAAGGAGGCGCCGTTTGGGTGGCGTGGGGACCTCCCTACACGGGTCAAACTGCTGCGGCCTTGGTGCAGGACCTCAGCCATCGGCGCCCCGGAGTCGAGACACGGGA
>JBEBAG010000205.1:0-5876 GCA_041159065.1 Verrucomicrobiota bacterium
CGGCGACGGCCCCACCGATGTGCCCTGCTTCGCCGTGGTGCGGCAAAACGGGGGCCACGCCATCGCCGTTTACAACCCGGACGACGCCTCCCGCGCGTCCTTCCGCAAATGCTACCAACTCTCCACCCACGCCGATCGGGTCCGCCACATTGCGCCGGCGGATTTCCGTGCGGGCAGCCATCTGCGCCTGATCCTCGAACAAATGGTGAGTGAAATTGCCAACCGTATCGTGGAAGCACGCGCCCGGGAGCTCGAGGACGCCACCGTCCGGGCTCCCAAACACGCCTGACGCCTCGCCCATGGCCCTCCAGAACCCTCCATTCCCCCCTCCTCCCCGGCCCCCCCGCCTCGTTCCCCGCTTCCCCTATCTCCTGCTGACGCTCGCAGGCCTCGCCTCCGCCAGCTGCGCCCCGCTCCATCGCGCCAGACTCCGCCAATCCGAATCCTTCTACCGCTCCACCACGACGGAGGCCTTCCCCCCCAAATCTCCGGAAACCCCGATCCCGCTGCTGGACGTGCGGCCCAAGGACAGCCTTGTCATCGGCCGATTTCCGTTTTCCACCCTTCGCGGTCCGCAATTCGCCATCGAGGCCGCACAGCACAACGCGCGGAGGGTTGGCGCCGACTCCGTGCTCGTACGCAAACTGGAGGAAAAAACCGAGGCGTTCTCCTACTACGTCCCGCCCGAAACGATTTACATCCCCCAAACACACCTCGTGCCGGGTGCCCGTTGGGTGCCGGGAGGCCCCCCGGGGACGGGCCCGGGCTACTGGGCGCCCTGCAATCGCTTCGTCACCTCCCCCTTCCTCCAGTACCGTCCAGGCCGGGTGGTGAGCGGCACCCAGCAGCGCACCTACCTCGAGGCGGAAATGCTGCGCAAAAAATAGCCCTTTCCTTCCACGGATTCCCCCTCTCCCATTGCCCGCTCCCCGTTCCGCAACCCCTCCTTCCGCCCTTCGCCCCTGTCCGACGCCCCCATGAGCTGGTTCCAATTTCATCCCGGCGACTTCGCCTTCTCCTTCCTCAGCGTGCTCTTGGAGGGAATCCCCTTCCTCCTCCTCGGATCCCTCCTTTCCGGCGCCGTCGACGCCTTCGTTTCCTCAGAAAAACTCGCCCGCATCCTCCCCAAAAACCGCGTCGCCGCCGTCCTCGCCAGCGGATTGCTGGGGTTGATCTTTCCGATGTGCGAATGCGGAAGCGTCGTGGTCATTCGACGGTTCCTGCGCAAGGGACTCCCCGTCGGCTGCGCCGTATCCTACATGTTGGGCGCGCCGATCGTGAGCCCCATCGTGGCGTTGAGCACGTGGGCCGCTTTCCGCGGACAGCATGCCGGTGAAATGACGCTGCTGCGCCTGGGGCTCGGCTTTGTGATCGCAGTCGCCGTGGCACTCCTTCTCCAGCGGATGCCCGCCTCCCAAATTCTGCAGGCCGGGTTAAGCGAGGCGGACGCCTCGCCCGCTCCTTCCCGTGGGGGACTGCGCATTGCCTCCCCAGCCGCCGCGCCCAGCGGGCAGGACCTCGACGCCTTTCTGGCCGCGCCTGCGCCGCCGACGAGTCGGTGGTTGCGCGCCCTCTACACGGCCGCCACCGATTTCTTGGATGTGGCGGTTTTCTTCATCATCGGAGCGGCGATCACTAGTGTCTTGGGAACGGCCGTGCCCCGGGCCGTGCTCGACCCTGTTGCCAGCAACGCCCCCCTCTCCATTTTCGCCCTCATGGTGGCCGCCGCCTCCCTCGCCCTTTGCAGCACCACGGACGCCTTCATCGCCGCCACGAGCTTCCCCGCCTTCCCCATGAGCGCCAAACTGGCTTTCCTTGTCTTCGGCCCGATGGTGGATCTGAAGCTGTTCTGGCTGTACGGATTGCTCTTTAAGAGACGGGTGGTGATCCTTCTCAGCCTCGGACTCTTTGTCGGCATCGGCCTCCTGTGCTGGCGCCTCCATGGCATCGTCTTCTAACGCGTCACCCCCCGCCTTCGAACCTCCCTCCGAACCGCCGCCGCCTTCACTGCCATGACCTCCCTGTTCAACCGCTGGATTCCCTCGCTCACCCTGCTGATCTGGAGCGCCGTGCTGCTTGCCACCTACGCCACCGAGCGGGTCAACGTCCTGCTTCATCCCGCGTTCCGCCCGGGGGTCCTCGTGGGCGGCATCGCACTGGCCCTGCTTGCCCTGCTGATCGGCTCGCGCCCCGCCCCCGCCGATTGCTGCATGGACTCGAATTGCAACCACCCCCTCGCCCGCTCCAAAACGGGCCGCTGGATCACCTTCGCGATCCTGGTGCTGCCCGTCAGCATCGCCGCGTGGTTCTCCCCCACCCAGTTCAGCAAACAACTCATCGAAAACCGGGGCATTGCCACGGACGCCACCGGACTCGGCGAACGCAAGGCTCCCTCCCCACCGCCCTCCCTCCCTGGAGCCGCTTCCGTGGCTTCCGCTCCGGCGCCGGGCACCCCGCCCCCCACAGTCACTCCCGCTTCCACCGCCCCAGCATCGCCGACCGCCCCCGCCTCCCCGGGCGGACTGACCCTCCCCGCGGCCCAGACCGGACCCAACCCGCAAAACCTGCCCGACTACATGCAACGCACCCCCGAAGGGCACATTGCGGCGGAAATCCTGGATCTGCTCTACTCCGTTCAGGACTCGCAGCTTCGGAAGGACTTTGAGGGGAAGACCATCCAACTCATCGCCCAGACCATGCCGGACAAGACCAGCAACGCCGGTGGAAACCGGTTCAAGGCGGTGCGCATGTTCATGACCTGTTGCGCCGCGGATGCCCGCCCGGTGGCCTGCCTCATCCAGTGGCAGGGTGCCGCTGAGCTTCCTGAAATGAGCTGGGTAAAAATCATCGGCAAGGCCACGTTCCCGCTCGAGAATGGCAAACGCATTTCGCTCGTCGAAGCCACTTCCGTGGAGGCCACCAAGCCCCCCGAGGAATCCATGCTCTTCCAATAACCCACCCTCATGCTCCCCGAAATCGAACGCCTGCTCATCCTTCAAGAGAGAGACCTCAAAACGCGTACCCTCAAAAACGAACTCAAGTCCATCCCCGTGGACCGCAAGGCGCTCGAAACCAAGCTGACCTCCCTTCAAGCCCAGGCCAGCGACGCCAAGCAGCGCCAGCGCAATGCCGAACTGGAACAGTCCCGCCTCGAGACCGAAATCAAAAGCCGCCGCGATCAAATCGCGAAGTACGAGATCCAAAAGCTCCAAACCCGCAAGAACGAGGAATACCAAGCCCTCTCGCATTCCATCGAACACGTGCGCAGGGAAATCAGCGGCATCGAGGACCGCCAGATTGAGCTCATGGAACTGCTCGAAGCGCTGAAACCGCAGGTGGCCGAATCCGAAAAAGCCGCGCAGGCCGCTCAAGCCCAGGTGCAAAGCCAGATCCAGGACCTCGAGACCAAGGCCAAAAACCTCACCGCCCAAGCCGCCGAACTCGATGCCTCGCGGGTCAAGTACTCCGAAGGCCTCGACGAGGATCTCCTCGACACCTACCAGCGGCTCCTTCTCACCCGCGGTGAGGCCGTGGTGGGCGTGCGCAACGAGGTCTGCGGCGGCTGCCACATGAAGGTGACCGTCTCCACCGTCGCTGCCGTGCGCGCCAGCAAGGCGGTGGTCCACTGCGAGCAGTGCGGGCGCATTCTCTACATGGACCGCTCCTAAGACCACGCTTCTCCCCCACGTTCCGAACCCTGCTACCGGACGATCCCCCAGCCCCCAAAAACCCTCAAAATCCCCAAAACAAGAAGGCGTGGAAGCCGCTCCCTCGAGCCCTTCCACGCCTTCTTTCGTTGGCTCCGGCTCCGCAGATCCCGCTCGGACCCCGGAGCCGCTTGAAGCCGTTTGAAGCCGCTTCGATTCAGCGCGCCTAGGCTTCGGCGAGAGCCTTGAGCGCTTTTTTGGTGTCGCTCACCCGCAACACCGCGAGGCCCTTCTTCGAGTTGGGACTGGTCGCGAGGTAGGCGTACTCGATGTTGACCTTGGCCTTGGCCAGGCATCGGGCAATTTCCCCGAACGCACCGGGTTTGTTCAGATTTTCGGTGAGCAGCACATTGTTCTCCACGACGAGCACCCCGCGTTCCTCCAAAAGGAATAGCGCCTTATCCGGATTGCTGACGACCATCCGGACCACGGCGTGGTCGGTGGTGTCGGAGATGGTCATCCCAAAAATGTTGATTCCCTCTTCCGCCAGAACCCCGCAGACCTCCGCGAGGGTGCCGGGTTTGTTGGCGAGGAAAACCGAGAGTTGCTTGGCGATTTGCATAGGCACAATGGGTTGAACTGCAGTTCCAACTTGGACTGCTTTGCCCCGCCGAGCAACAACACAAACACGCGGAATCGGATTTGATCGCGCCTGCGCGCGCCTGCTTCCGGTGGTTTCATTGACTTCACCCCCCGCGCTTCTATCCTCCTCCCAGTGAATCCGAGTCCCGCCGCAGAGCCGCTTCCCGACAAAACGCTTGCCCTCAAACAAGCTTTCGAACCCATCCGGGAGGAACTCCTCAGCGTGGAAAAACGCATCCGCGCCCAAGCCAGTGCGTTCGACCCCGCCGTCGAGGAGTACGTCGCCTACGCCATCGAAAGCAGCGGCAAACGCCTGCGCCCCGCCCTCGCCTTCCTCGCCGGCGGCGCCACCGGGGCGATCTCCGAGGATCACGAGAATCTCGCGGTCATTGTCGAACTCATCCACGCCGCCACCCTCGTCCACGATGACATCCTCGACGAAGCCGAGAAACGGCGCGCGCAAGCCACCCCCAATGCACGCTGGGGTAACTCCATCGCCGTCCTCCTCGGCGACTGCCTCTTCGCCCACTCCCTGCGCCTCTCCGCCGCCTTCGAAGACCAGCGCATGTGCCAGCGCATCGCTCACGCTGCAAGCGAGGTCTGCTCCGGAGAAATCCTCCAAACCCAACGCCGATTCGACCTCTCCCTCAGCATCCCCGACTACTACCGCATCCTGGAGATGAAAACCGGCGCGCTCTTCGCCGTCGCCACCGAGCTCGGCGCCCTGCTCAACCACGCCCACCAGCCCACCCTCGACGCTTTCAAGTCCTTCGGCCTCAAACTCGGAACCGCCTACCAGATCTACGACGACTGCCTCGACCTCGCCGGCACTGAATCCCTCGCGGGCAAAACCCTCGGAACCGACCTGCGGCGGGGAAAACTCACTCTCCCCGTTCTGCACCTCCTCCAGATCAGCTCCCCCGCCGAACGCGAACGCCTCGCCACCCAGATCGTCGAGGGGCGCGAGGGAGAACTCCGCCAGCTCGTCTCCAAAGCCCTCGACACGGGGGCTGTCCGCTTCGCCGTGGCCGCCGGCCGGCGCATGCTCTCCGAGGCTCGCGACTCCCTACGGGTCCTCATTCCCAGCCCCTACCGGAGCGCCTTGGAAAACCTCTGCACCACCCTGGACGCCATGATCGCGCCCATGGGCGAGTAAAAGCCTTCCGCCCTCCCTCTGCCTCCGCCCGCGCGCTGGCCGCTCGTTTTCCCGCTCGTTTTCCCGCTCGTTTTCCCGTCCGGCGTTTCGGCTTCTCCTCGTCTGGAGACTTCCCCCCAGTCGCTGCGGGAGATCCGATTCCGTAGTGTGAAGAGCGCGATTCTCAGGAGGAGCGGGGATACGGGAGTCCCTCGCGAAACGCTTCTCGATCCCCACGGCCATCCGCCCAGCGACCCCGAACTGCTGGGCGTTCTCCTCCAGAACGGCATCCCGCAAAACGGGGTATCCGAAATCGGCCAGAAGCTCCTCGCGCGCTTTGGCTCCCTTGGGGGCCTCAGCCGGTGCTCCGCCGAGGAACTCGCACGCATCAAGGGCATCGGTCCGCGAAAAGCCAACCGGCTCATTGCCGCTTTCCGCCTTGCCAACCGTCT
>JBEBAG010000206.1:0-9019 GCA_041159065.1 Verrucomicrobiota bacterium
CCCTCATGCAGCGGCTGGTACTCCATCTGAGCTCGCACATGCTCCCCCCGCGCAACCTCTCCCCGGGCGAACCCCTGTCCCTCCGCTTCCCCTCCCCGCCCGCGAATTCCCCAGCGAAGGAGAACTTCGCCTCCGTCCTCGCGCCCGACGGCACCCCCTCCAAAATCCCCCTCTCCCGAAAAGACGACCGACTCCAAGGCCAGTTCCCCGAAACCACCCTCCCGGGGCTCTACCTCGTCACCGGCCCCTCCGGTGAAACCCAACATTTCGCCGTCAATGCCCCCCGCACCGAATCCGACCCCGAACTCCTTTCCTCGACCCAATTGCAAGCCCTTGCAAATGAGCTGCAGGCCGAGCGGGTCGAGTCGGGCGACCAGTTCCAACAGGCCGCACTCCGCTCGCGCAACGGCATCGAGCTCTGGCGCTGGCTGCTTCTGGGCGTCCTCCTCTGCGCCTTTGGCGAGCTGCTGATCCAAAACCGCTTCCGCCCTTCCAAGGAGGGCAAGGAGGGACGAAGGTGAAGCTCCTCTTCTCGCAGGAATGGCCCCTCGTCCCAGTACTACTGGCCGCACTTGCCTTGGGGGGCGCCTCCTGGATCCTCTACCGACGCGAGATCCGCCACTTGCAGGCGCCCTACGCATCCCTCCTTCCGTGGCTGCGCTCAACCGCCATCGCGCTGCTCGTGCTCCTGCTCTGCGGGCCCGTCGTGCACCGCCGCGTGACCAGCGGGAAACTGCCCCGCTTGGTCTGCCTCATCGACGTCTCCCAAAGCATGGGAATTCCAGACCCGAACCTTCCCCTCGCCACCAAAATCGCCCTCTGCGAACAACTCGGCTGGATCCCCTCCAACCTCGTCCCCCGCGAAACCAGCCTCGCCCTGAGCGCCCTCGCCGAGGCAGGCACCCTCCTCCGCCAAGCCTCGGAGCCCGCCTTTCCTCAACCGGAATCCGTCCTGCGCCCCTTCGTTCAACACATCACCCAAGCCTCCACTCTGCTCCAACGCGCAGGCCTCTCCACAGAACTCGTGGAGCGACTGCAACGCGAACTCGCCGAACCCGCCTCCGAACTCGCCGCCAACCCCCTCCCCGACGCCGACAACCACCGTCTCCTCCGCCAGGCCATCACCCGTTTCGCTGACTCCAGCGACCGCTGGAAAAAGGAGGCCGCTCAACTTGCAGAAAACACCCTCCAATCGCTCCTCTCACACCAACCCCAAACGCGCGCCGCCCTCCAGCGACTCGACGCCACTCCACGCCTCGAGCGACTCAGCCAGATCCTCCTCTCCGGAGCCCAACAAAGCCCCATCGCCCGGCTCGCCTCCCGATTCGAACTCGAACTCCTCCCGCTGGACGATCCCAAGCCCGCACCGATCTGGCTCGCCTCCGATGGCCTCCACAAACTCCCCGCCTCCCTTCCCGCCCCCCAAGCCCCCTCCTCCAACCTCGCCGCCTCCCTGCTCGCCCTCCTCCAATCCCCCCAACCCAACCCCACCGTCCTCCTCTTCTCGGACGGACGCCACAACTCCGGACCAGATCCCGTGTCCGCCGCACGGCGATTGGGTGAAAAGGGCACTCCCGTCTTCCCTGTCGGGATCGGCCAGACCGCCTCCCCCATCGACCTTGCCCTCCTCTCCATCGACTCCCCCGAGAGCGTCTTCCGCGAGGACCGCCTGCGCGGATCCCTCTCCCTCGCCGAGCGCGCCCCGCAGGGACTCCCCTTCGTCGCTCAAATCCGCTCCGGCGAACGGATCGTCTGGGAACAATCCTTCACCACCCTCGGCTCCCCCCTGCGCAAGATTCCCTTCGATTTCGCCGTAAAAGATCTGCTCCCTCCCACCCAGGGCCCCGCCGACACCACACTCCGTTCCTCCCCCGTTTCCTTTTCCGTTTCCGTCCAACCCCTCCCCGCCGAGCGCGAACACCGCAACAATCACGCCTCCTTCCAAATCCGGGTGACCGACCGCCGACGCAAGCTGCTCCTCGTCGATGGACGACCCCGCTGGGAGACGCGCTACCTGCGCAACCTCTTTGAACGCAATCCCCAATGGGAAGTCCTCACCGTCCTTGGGCCTCCCGACCAAAACCCCTCGTCCTCCAGTCCAGACTCCCCATCGTCCTTTCCCTCCACAGAGGCTGCGCTGCATTCCTTTGATCTTTTGATTCTCGGGGAGTTTCCCCGTCCCCTGCTCTCCCCCCAACAGCTCGAATGGATCACGTCCTTTGTCTCCGAACACGCGGGAGGACTCCTCTTGCTCGATGGCCGCCGGGGAATCCTCCGCCAGCATGCCCAAGGCCCACTCGCCCAGCTCTTTCCCGTTCGATTCCCTCCCGCGGATATTCATTCACCCCATCCCGGATTGGCCCCCAATGCCCTCCGGCCCACGCCCCTCGCACGGAGCCTCGCCCCCTTCGCACTCACCTCCTCGGCGGAACAGTCCGAGAAAATCTGGCAAAGCCTTCCTCCCCCCCGCTGGCTGGCCCGCTGTGAAGCCCTGCCCGGAACCGAGACCCTCCTCGAAGGCGTCCTCGATTCCAATCCCTTGCCCGCAATCGTGTCCAAATTCTACGGCGCCGGCCGCGTCGCCTACTGCGCATTCGACGAATCCTGGCGCTGGCGTCTCGATATCGGTTCCGCCTATCAGGACAAGTTTTGGACTCAAATGGCCGAATGGCTCGCCGAGCCTCCTTACGCCCTGCAAACGCCCCATTTCTCCTTCGATGTCGGTTCCGCGCGCTATGCCCCGGGCGATGCCGCAGAAATCCGCATTCGCATTCCCCAAGCTCAGCCCGCCCCATCCCTCGCCGGAAAACCCATCCCACTCGAACTCCGCAAAGACGGCGCGCCCCAATCCTCCCTGCTTCTCCGGCCCACCGAGGGCCGCACCGGACTTTTCCAAGCACGGACCCCTCCCCTTGAGCCGGGACACTACGAGGTTCTCCTCCCCCATCCGCCAGCCCCCTCCGCAGGCGTCGCTGGCGCCCCGATCCCCCCCAAACTCTCCTTCGACGTCACCCCAAGGGAAGCCGGAGAACTCAACGACCTCACCCAAAACCTCCCGCTCCTCCGCCAACTCGCAGCCGTCTCCGGGGGCAGCCTCCGCTCCGAAGAACAGATCGGCTCCCTCGTGGATACCCTCGCCGCCTCTCACCCCGTGCGGGCGCGCGATCAACAAACCCCTCTCGCCCAAAGTCCGGCATGGTTCGCCCTCATCGTGTCCATGCTCACCCTCGAATGGATTCTTCGAAAACGCCTCGGCCTCGTCTGAAGCGCCCCGCTCTGTCCCCTGTCCCCTGTCCCCTGTCCCCTAGCCTCTAGCCCCCCTGCCGGATTGCGCACCGCGGACGCCGAGCCAAACCGATACCGGAAAAAACGATCCCCCGGGCCCCACAGACCGCACCCCGACACAATCCGCCCTCCGAAAGCGCGCAGCGGCACAAAGAAATCCCAACGGGCAAACTCAGGCCCCCTCAGTCCCCCCCCTCCCCACAGTCGCCACGAACCCACCCCGGGAAGCCCGTCACGCGGAGAGAGCAGCGCCACCTCGAATTCACGCACGATCCGGGACAACCCCTTCCCCTGCCGCCAAGGAGGAGCGCCTGAACCCCAGGCGCACTCCCCGACCGCACCGCCACCCACACGACTCGGCTCAGGAAGCCCTCCCTAGCTCTGGCGCTCCTGTCCCGCCTCCGCAGGTTCCCCCGGCTTGCTCGACTCCAGCACCTTGAAGCTCAATTTCCCCTCCTTCTCCGAAACCTCCGCCACATCCCCCGCTTTCAACGTCCCGCGCAAAATCTCCTCCGCCATCGGATCCTCCAAGTACCGCTCCACCGCCCGACGCATGGGCCGCGCGCCGTAGGTCGGATCATACCCCTTCTCAATGAGAAAGTCCTTGGCCGACTGCACCAACTGAATCGCGATCTCCTTCGAACGAATGCGCTTGGCCACCTTGGAAATCTCCAGATCCACGATCGTCTCCAGCTCCTTCTTCGCCAAGGGATGGAACACGATCAAATCATCCAATCGATTCACAAACTCCGGCTTCAGCACCCGCTTGGCCTCCTCCAAAATCTTCTCCCGCATCACGTCGTAGTTGGCTTCGTCCCGCTGCGCCGCCCCAAACCCCATCGCGCCCTGCTTCTTGATCAGGTCCGCCCCGATGTTGGAGGTCAGAATGATGATGGTGTTCCGGAAATCGATCTTCCGCCCAAGGGAATCCGTGATCTTGCCTTCCTCTAGGATCTGCAGGAGCAGGTGCATCACATCCGGGTGCGCCTTCTCGATCTCGTCAAACAGGATCACCGAATACGGACGCCGCCGTACCGCCTCCGAGAGCTGTCCGCCCTCCTCATGCCCCACATAGCCCGGAGGCGAGCCGATCAGACGCGAGGACGTGAACTTCTCCATGTACTCGGACATGTCGATCTGGATCAGCGCCTCGCGATCCCCAAACATGAAGTCCGCCAGACACTGCGCGAGGAAGGTTTTCCCAACGCCCGTGGGTCCCAAGAAAATGAAAGACCCAATCGGCCGCTTTGGATCCTTCAGATCCGCCCGGGAGCGACGCAGCGCCTTGGAAATCGCCACCACCGCCTCCTCCTGCCCAATCACCCGGCCGCGCAACTCCTCCTCCATCCGCAACAGCTTGGCAGTCTCCGCCTGCTCCATCCGGCTCAAGGGGACCCCCGTCCATTTCGACACCACATGCATGATGTCGTCCTCGGTCACCACCACCTCCTTTTCCTCCCGCTGTTCGCGCCACTGCGTCAGAATCGTCTCGAGCTTTTCCTTGGCCTGCTTCTCGGTGTCCCGGAGGGAGGCCGCCTTTTCAAAATCTTGCGCCTTGATCGCCCCCTCTTTCTGGAGCCGAATCTCCTCGATCTCCCGCTCGATCTCCTTCACATCCGGCGGACGCGTCATCGCCGCGATGCGCGCGCGCGCACCCGACTCGTCCATCAGGTCAATCGCCTTGTCCGGGAGAAAACGCCCGCTGAGGTAACGGTCGGAGAGGCGCACCGCCGCCTCCAACGCCTCCTCCGTGTACCGCGCCTTGTGGTGGGACTCGTACTTGCCCCTCAAACCCTTCAAAATCTGGATGGCCTGCTCCACCGAGGGCGCCTCCACCTTCACCTGCTGGAAACGGCGTTCCAACGCCGAATCCTTCTCAATGTATTTGCGAAACTCATTGAGCGTCGTAGCTCCGACGCACTGAAGCTCCCCGCGGCTCAGCGCCGGTTTGATGATGTTGGAGGCATCCATCGCCCCCTCCGCCGACCCCGCGCCCACAATCGTGTGGAGCTCATCGATGAACAGAATGACGTTCTTCGTCCGACGAATCTCGTCCATCACCGCCTTGATACGCTCCTCAAACTGGCCCCGGTATTTCGTGCCTGCCACCATCAGAGCCAGATCCAAGGTCACCACCTTTTTCTCACGCAGGATCTCCGGAACGCTCCCGTTCGCGATCTCCTGCGCCAAGCCCTCCACGATGGCCGTTTTGCCGACCCCCGCCTCCCCGATCAGCACCGGGTTGTTCTTTGTCCGGCGACACAGCACCTGGATTACGCGCTCAATCTCGCTCTCACGCCCGATGACCGGGTCGATTTCCCCCTTGCGCGCCATCTCCGTCAGGTCCCGTCCGAATGCACGCAGCGCCGGCGTTTTGGAATCCTTCTTGGGGCCTCCCCCCGAGGAGGGCGAATCCCCCGACTGCGGAGGCTGCGCCTCGCTCTCCCCCTCCTGAGGGGCAAAGTTGGGGTCCAGCTCCTTCAAAATCTCATTCCGAGTCCGCTCGATATCCACTTCCAGATTCTTCAGCACCCGCGCCGCCACGCCCTCTCCCTCCCGGAGTAACCCGAGCAGAATATGCTCGGTCCCCACATAGGAATGATTGAGCGACTTGGCCTCCTTGCCCGCCAGAGCCAGCACCTTTTTCACCCGGGGGGTGTAGGGGATGTTGCCGACCATTTTGGTTTCGGGCCCCGAACCCACCTGTTTCTCCACCTCGCTGCGCACCGTGTCCAAGTCCAACCCCATCTTCTGAAGCACGTTCACCGCAACCCCCTGCCCGAGCTTGATCAACCCGAGAAGCAGGTGCTCCGTGCCCACGTAATTGTGATTGAACCGGTCGGCTTCCTTCCGGGCTAAAGCCAGCACCTGCTGCGCGCGGGGTGTGAAGTTGTTCATCATAACTCAGAAGTGATTGAAACTCGGCACACTGGCAACTGAATCCGGCCCCAAGGCAGGACCAGCAAACCGTGCTCCCTCCAAGATGGACCCACTCCCCTCGGGGCGCAAGACACGGAAATCAAGAAACTTAGCCCCCCCCGCCACGTTCCCCGAATTCGAAAACCGACGCCCCCCGCTACCGCAACACCCCGCGGCGGCTCGCCTCAATGAAATCCACCAGTTGGCGCACCTCCGCGCTCCGCTGCGCCGCAGCCCCCAGTTGCTCCACGGCCTGCCGAAGGTTCAACTCCCCCCGAAACAGCACCCGATACGCCTCTTTCAACTCCCGAATCGCCTCTGCGCCGAACCCGTGCCGCTCCAACCCCACCTTATTCAGTCCCCGCACCGCCGCCGGATTGCCATCGGCAATCGTAAATGGCGGCACATCCTGAACAATCTTCGAACACCCCCCGGTGATCGCGTGCGCCCCAATCCTGCAAAACTGGTGCACCGCCGTCAGCCCCCCGATCACCGCGAAATCCCCCACTTCGACATGGCCCGCAATCGTTCCGTTATTTGAAAAAATCACCCGGTTTCCCACCGTGCAGTCATGCGCGACATGGCTGTAGGCAAGGAAGTTCCCCCCGCTCCCGATCCGCGTGTAGGCCCCCGGGGCAGTTCCGCGGTTCACCGTCACAAACTCGCGAAACGTATTGGAGTCGCCCACCTCCAAGTGGGTGGGCTCACCCGCATACTTCAGGTCCTGCGTTTGTTGCCCGATGGACGTGTAGGCGTAAAAACGATTTCCCGATCCGATGCGACTCGGGCCCTGGAGCGTCACGTGATGCTGCAACCAGCACCCCGCTCCGAGCGTGACCCCAGGCCCGATGATGCAGTACGGACCGATCTCACACCCCTCCCCAAGCTCCGCTCCGGGATCCACAATCGCCGTGGGATGAATCTTCAACGTGCTCACCGGTCCACCAGTCCAAACATAAGTTCCGCCTCCGAAACCACCTCCTGGTTCACCAGACAACGCCCCTTGGCCTTGGCCACATTGCGCTTCTGTTGAGTCAATTCCACCTCAATGAACAGGGTGTCCCCCGGCACCACCGGTTTGCGGAACTTCACCGAATCCGCACTCATGAAATACCCGATGCGCCCCGCGTTCCCCGGCTTGTTCAGCATCAGAATGCTGCCCACCTGAGCCATCGCCTCCAACTGCAACACCCCAGGCATGATGGGCTGACCCGGAAAATGCCCCTGGAAAAAGGGCTCGTTGATCGTCACGGATTTCACCCCCGTGCAATGCGTCTCCCCCTCAAGGCTCACCACCCGATCGACCATTAGGAAAGGATACCGATGCGGCAACAGCTTCATCACATCGTTGATGTCCATCACCGCTCCCCCCTTCGGCGTGATCATGGGGGGCACCATCGCCATCGCCTTCGCAAACTGGCGCGCCACCGCCCGGGTCAGCTCCGCGTTGGGCCCGTGTCCGGGCTTCACCGCAATCACATGCCCCTTGATCGCGCGCCCGAAAAGGGCGAGATCCCCGATGATGTCGAGGACCTTGTGCCGCGCGAACTCATTGGAAAACCGCATCGGCTCACGGCTGAGCACCGAGTCCCCCTTCACCACCACCGCATTCTCCAGGCTCCCCCCTTTAATCAGCCCCTTGTCCAGGAGCGGCTTGACATCCTCGTAGTAGACAAAGGTCCGGGCGGGAGCGATTTCCTTCTCGTAGACAGCGGGGGTGACTTCTGTCGAAAAGTACTGCGTGAAGCGGCCCTCGGGGCCCACGTTGGTGCAGGAAACCTTGAACCCGTTATGCGGCAAAAGGGTCATCAGGGAGCCACCCTGCGTCTCAATGTGAATGGGCTCTGCGACCTCGAACACAGGGCGGGGCGCCTCTTGCGCGGCGATGCCCGCCCGCCGGATCAACTCCACGAACGGAGTCGCGCTCCCATCCCCGATCGGCGGCTCGTTGGCATCCATCTCGATCAGCACATTGTCCACGCCCAGACCGGAGAGCGCCGAGAGCACGTGTTCCACCGTGTGGATTTTCATGCTGCCATCCCCAAGAGTCGTGGCGCGCTCGACAGTTTTCACCAAGGCGATGCTCGCGTCCAAAACGGGCTGATCGGGCAAATCCAAGCGGCGAAACTTTCGCCCGTGGCCTGGAGGAGCCGGACGGAGAGTGAGCGTGACCGTCTCTCCCGTGTGCAGAGACGAGCCACTGAGCGATGCGCTCGAGGCCAGAGTGTGTTGAAGGGCGGTCATTATCGGGAAAAAGGGCTTTATGCAGAACTCCCCCAGAAGGCACAAGCGCTCTTCACGTCTGGCAAGAGCAGGGGTGCCTTGCCTCAGGGGGGCTCCCAAAGTTATACCTGCGGGCATGATCGACTATATGCAGAAGGGCGGCCCGCTCATGTGGCTGCTTCTTTTTTGCAGTGTGCTGGCCGGGGCGGTGTTTTTGGAGCGGGCCCTCTTTTATCACCGGATCCGGGTGAAGGTGGGTGAGTTCATGTCAGGGCTGTCCCTCCTGATTCACCAGCAACGCTGGGCGGAAGCCCAGATTGAATGCGCATCCGTGAACACGCCGGTCACCCGCGTCTTGCATGCGGCGGTGCTGCGGCACCATGCCCCCCGGGAAGAACTGAAGGCCATCGTGCAGGAGGCTGGCCAATTAGAGGTGCCCAAGCTGGAGCAACGCCTCGAACTCCTCGGCGCGATCGCGATCGTCGCCCCCCTGCTCGGACTTCTGGGGACGGTCATCGGTTTGATTTTCGTGTTCGGCATTATCTCTGGTCTGATTTGAATTGACTTTTCAACTTATATTTTGGCTTGTTTT
>JBEBAG010000207.1:0-3177 GCA_041159065.1 Verrucomicrobiota bacterium
CAGCGGCCACAGCAACCGGAGCAGCGGCGCTCACACCCCACTTGGTTTCGAGGCTCTTCACGAGTTCTGCGACCTCGAGGACGGTGAGGCTGCTCAACTGTTCCACTAACGCGTTTGTATCTGCCATACTATTGACTTCTTCGGTATCGTCGCCCACCGGGGCTCCGGTGGATTTCAGCCAGGCTGCCGCCCGCCCGACGAGGAACCATTGGTTTTGGTTTTTGTTTCCGGCGATTTTTAGGCCGCCGCTTGGGATTCCAGCCGCCGCATGGCAGCCGAAAATTTTGGGTGACTCTGAGGGTTAAGCTGCTGCGTCTGCGTCGGCCTTGGCCTTGAGGACGCGGGCGAGCGAGGAAGCCGGCTCGTTGAGGACGCGAACCAACTGGGTGGCGGGAGCCTGAAGAACACCGAGGAGGGTCGCGAGAAGGACCTCGCGCGAGGGCAGGTCTGCGATTGCGCTGATCTGCTCGCTCGAAACCACCAGGCGATCCACGACGCCGGTCTTGACCACCGGTTTCTTGAACTCGCCGTGGAAACCTTTCAGCACCTTGGCCGCGGCAGCGACATCCTTGTCACCCACCACGATGGCTGTCTGGCCGGAGAGTTCTCCAAGCTCAGGGTACCCGGCGTCCTTGGCAGCGAGGCGCAGGAAGGTGTTCTTAACCACGTGGCAGCGTGCGCCGACACCGGCCAGCCGGTTGCGCAGTTCGCCAAACTTGTCCACCGTGAGGCCGCTGTAGTCCGTTACAAAAAGGAACGGGCTGGCGTTGAGCTTCAGGTTCAGATCCGAAACGATATTGGATTTCTCGGGGCGCATGGGATGGTCTCCTTTATACTCCGTTTAAGACTTGAGGAACGCACCGGCGTCCACGCGGATTCCGGGGCTCATCGTCGCAGCGAGGGTCACGTTTTCAACAAATGCACCCTTCGCAGTGGCAGGACGCGCCTTGATCACTGCATCGATCACCGCCGACCCGTTTTCCAAGAGGGCTGCAGGCTCAAACGAAATTTTGCCCACCGGAACGGCCACGTTGCCGTTTTTGTCGAGCTTGAACTCAACGCGGCCCGCTTTGACTTCGCGAACCGCCTTTGCGGTGTCATCGGTCACAGTGCCGGTCTTCGGGTTGGGCATCAAACCGCGAGGCCCGAGGACCTTCCCCAGTTTCCTGACTTCAGCCATGCAAGCCGGGGTGGCGATCGCAACATCGAAGTCCTGGAAACCCTGGACGCATTTGTCGATCATGTCCTTGTAACCGACGAACTCGGCACCCGCGTTTCTTGCGGCCGTTGCAGCTTCGCCTTCCGCGAAAACGAGGACCCGCACGGATTTACCGGAGCCGTGAGGAAGTGGGCAGGTGCCGCGGACCATTTGATCGGACTGCTTCGGATCGACTCCGAGGCGGAACGAGAGGGTGACCGTCTGGTCAAACTTGACCGGAGGGAAGGACTTGAGGACGGCAACAGCCTCGGAGAGAGGGTAGCCTTTCTGGGCGGTCACGAGTTTTTCGGCCGCGCGGTAGCGTTTGCTTCTTTTAGTTTGCATGTATGGTTTGCAGTGCGAACGAGGCCAGGAGCCTCTCCTGCGGTTGGTTTACGAAAAAGGGGCGGGAGTATGGAGGCCACTCCAGGGATCTGGCAACCCAAATCTCACGGGGGGGGCAGCGCCTCAGGCCGGGATCAAAGTTCGACTTCGACGCCCATCTGGCGTGCGGTGCCGGCGATGATCTTGGCGGCAGCCTCTTCGGAGCGGGCGTTGAGATCCTTCATCTTGATCTTGACGATGTCGGCCACCTGTTTCTTGGAGAGTTTGCCGACCTTCTGCTTGTTGGGCTCCTTCGAGCCTGCGGCAAGACCGAGGGTCTTTTTGATCAGGACCGCGGCGGGAGGCGACTTGGTGATGAAGGTAAAGGACTTGTCCTTGTACACCGTGATGACGACGGGAAGGATGTCGCCACTCTGCTTTTGCGTGGTGGCGTTGAACTCCTTGCAGAACGCCATGATGTTCACCCCCTGCTGACCGAGAGCCGGTCCAACGGGAGGGGCCGGATTGGCGGCGCCGGCCGGGATTTGCAATTTGATTTGGGCAACAACTTCTTTAGCCATTTTGTTCGGGTGTTGAGATTAAACTTTCTGGGACTTGACCTCGGCCTCGGGTTCGGCGCGTTCGACCTGCCAGTATTCGAGGTCGACGAGGGTGTTCCTGCCGAAGATGCTGACGGAGACACGGAGTTTGCCGCGTTCGGGATCGATTTCCTCGACGGTGCCGCTCTGGTTTTGGAAAGGGCCGTCTGCGACCTTGACGGTGTCGCCGACTTCAAAGCTGAACTTGGGCTTGACCTTGTCTTCGGTGCCATGGACCAGAGCCTGAATGCGCTCGACCTCGGCAGGAAGCATCGGGGTGGGATGATCCTTGGTGCCGGCGAACCCAATCACCCCTGGGGTGTCTCGGACGAAGTACCATGTCTTGCCGACGAGTTCCTTGACGGTGCGCTGGTTGTCGTCCCGGCGCTCGTCCCAGAGCCACATGTTGACGATGAGGTAGCCAGGAAGCAGTTTGCGCTTGGTCTCGGTTTTTTTCCCGTGCTTGATTTCAGAAACCGTCTCGATGGGGAGAAGGACCTCGAAGACGTGATCGCCCATTTCCTCCGTCTTGATCCGTTTGGTGAGGTTGTCGAGGACCTTGTGCTCCTGCCCGGACAGGACTTGAACCACGTACCACTGCTTGCGCTTATCTTCTTCGGTCATGGGAGATTAGAAAATTTGGCTACTTGGTAAGCGCGCCGACCACGTTCACCATGATGAAGTCCCAAAAGGACACATAGCCGCTCATGAGCAGCATGCCGATCAACACGATCAGTGTGGAGTCGACCAGTTCCCGATACTTTTTCATGCCGCGCTCCTTGGGATCCCAAGGCCATGTCGCCTTCTGGAGTTCGGACTTCACTTCGCGGCTGAACTGGGCGGCTTTGGAAAACATGGGGTGAGAGGAGATGCAGCGATCCAGATTCGGAGCGGGATCATGGATCGAGATGAAAAACACGGCAGGAGGGAATCGAACCCCCAACCGGCGGTTTTGGAGACCGCTGCTCTACCAATTGAGCTACTGCCGTAGGTGCAAAAGAAAACCGGGGCGGAGGGCTTTTCAACCCGCCGCCCCGGGGATGGATTAATCGAGGA
>JBEBAG010000208.1:0-4782 GCA_041159065.1 Verrucomicrobiota bacterium
ACTGGCACCATCGGTTCCGGGCGACGGACGAGAACGATGTGTGGGGCGGTCGGTCGACGCTCGCGTTTGTGAACAACCAGACCAACGCGGAAGTGCTCCAGCATGAGTTGACCATTCTGGACGTGATGACTGCCAACCGGGACGAGAAGGTCTGGGCCCGGGCGAAGGGGGGGGACGTGAAGGTGTCGGACGAGAACGTGCCCAAGCCGGTACCGGTGATTTCCAACGTGGGCGGGGGCAGCAAGAGCTCGAGTGCGATGAAGGAGGGGGTGCTTCGGTACGCGGACGGCGAGGAGGCGATTGCTCAAATGGCGGTGGCGAAGGGATTCAAGGTCGGTCTTTTTGCGGATGAGAAGCGCTTCCCCCAGTTGGCGAATCCCGTCCAGCTCCAGGTGGATTCCAAGGGCAGGCTCTGGGCGGCTGCGTGGCCGACCTATCCGAAGTGGGAGCCTGGTCGGGAGATGAACGACGCGCTTTTGATTTTCCCGGATGAAAACGGGGACGGGAAGGCGGATCGCATGATCGAGTTTGCCCGCGTGCACAACCCCCTCGGGTTCGAGTTCTGGAACGGCGGCGTGTTGGTGACCGAAGGCCCGGACCTGGTGTTTTTGCGGGACACGAACGGGGACGATGTGGCGGACGAGCGGGTGGTTCTTTTGCAGGGGTTGGGCACTGCGGACACCCACCATGCGGCGAACAACCTGCGGATGGGACCGGACGGTGCGATCTACTGGCAGAGCGGTATTTTCCTCGTGAACAACATCGAGCATCCGTGGGGGGCTTCCCTGCAGACGGGAGAGTCGGGCATGTTCCGGTTTGATCCCCGCACGTTCCGGGTGTCGTTCCATGCGAAGAACTCGCCGAATCCCCACGGAGTCTCCTTTGACTACTGGGGCTACAGCTACGCCACGGACGGCACGGGTGGACGGGCCTACCAGGTCCGTCCCGATGGGCAGGGCTTCAAGATGCAGGAACTGCTCAAAAAAGAGGTCCGTCCGGTGACCTCGAGCAGCGTGGTTTCGAGCCAGCATTTCCCCGAGTCCATGCAGGGGGATTTCTTCATCACCAACGTCATTGGTTTCCGCGGTATCAAACACTACCGGCTCGATCGCAACGCCGAGACGGGCAACGTGTGGGGCGAACCCGCAGGCGACGAACTGCGCGTGGAGGAAACCAACGCGGACGGATCCAAGACTCCGCAGACCTCCCGCGGCTTTCTGATGAGCGGGGACAAAAACTTCCGGCCGGCGGACGCGGTGTTTGGTCAGGACGGCTCGCTGTTTGTGGCGGACTGGCAGAACGTGATCATCGGGCACATGCAGCACAATGTGCGCGATCCGAACCGGGACCACGCGCATGGGCGGATTTACCGGGTGGTGGCGGAGGGGCGTCCTTTACAGGCGAAGGTGGCGGTTGAGGGGCAGTCTGTGGAGGCGCTTTTGGAGAACCTGAAGCATCCGGTGGACGGGGTGCGTCACCGGACGCGGGTGGAGTTGAGTGAGCGCGATTCGAAGGAGGTGCTGGGGGCGGTGGCGAAGTGGGTCAAGCAGTTTGATCCGGCGAAGAAGGAGGATGCGCATGCGCTTTTGGAGGCGCTGTGGGTGTATCAGCAGCACAACGTGAAGAACACGGAGCTGCTCGAGCAGTTGTTGAAGTCGCCTGAATTGCATGCGCGCAACGCCGCACAGACGGTGCAGCACTTGTGGTTCAAGGTGGCCTCGGGCGGTTCCTCGGCGCCGGTGGCGGAGAAGGAGGTGGCGGCCAAGAAGTCCGGGGTGCTTTCGGATACGGCGGATCTGCTGACGGTGCGGATTTCGACGGTGGTGGAGAAGATGCTTTACGATGTGAAGGAGTTTCGCGTGAAGCCGGGCAAGAAGGTGAAGCTGATGTTTGTGAATCCGGACCACATGCCGCACAACTTGGTGGTGGTGAAGCCGGGCAAGGCGGATGACGTGGCGATGAAGGCCGTGGCGATGGGGGCCGAGGGGTTTGCGAAAGGGTTTGTGCCCGAGTCGTCCGACGTGTTGGCAGCCACCAAGCTGATTGAGCATGGCAAGGAAGGGGTGTTGGAGTTCCAGGCGCCGACCGAGCCCGGGGACTATCCGTTTGTGTGCACCTTTCCGGGGCATCACCTCCTGATGCGCGGGGTGGTGAAGGTGGCTCCGTAATCGATTGCGGCGAGGAGTTTCAAGCAACGCACCGGAGGGCAGCAAAAGCTCTCCGGTGTTTGTTTGTTTGGGCATGATTTCCGGCTGCGGGAGGGGTAAACAGGGGCTTTTCCACGCACCTCCCATGAAAGTCTTCCGCGCTTTTTTATTCCTGTGTCTGTCGATGGTCGCGGGACAGGCGGAGGGCCAGAGACCCTTTTTTTATCCGCAGCCGAAGCGCGAGGAGGACGACGGACGTCTGAAGTTTCTTCCCGGAGTGCCGGCGGAAAAACATGCCAAGCTGAGAGCGCGGGAAGCCAGGGAGCGGCTGGAGGCCGCGCAATTGGACCCTTCGGTGATCCCGCGGGAGCCGCTGGGAAAGCCTCTGCAGCCTATTCCGGAGGTGTTTACCGAGAAGTTCGAGGGAGGGGAGGGGATTCGCTACCAGATTCGCAACGTGAGCATTCGCGGGGCGGGATCGGTTTATCGGAGTCGTGCGGGGGGGAAGTTTGAAATGACGATGGAGATCCGGCACGACTGTCCTTTCACGGGGGAGGATTTGAACCAGATTCTCGTGGGGCTCGCGGGGGAGAAGGAGGCGCAGGTCTGCGTGTGGAATGGCCGTCAGCGGAGCGGCGGGGGCGTGATGATTGCGAACCCGGTCTCCAAGTATCAGAGCCTTTGCGAGGACTACCGGGGGCCTGCGCAGTGGGTGAAGGTGTTTTGCACAATCGAGGTTCCTGACTTTGAGGGGGTTTATTACGTACGGTCCCGGTACGCCATGGACTTCCACGGGCAGCTGCGCACGGAGGGAGGCTTGGAGGTGAAGCAGCCCGTGTTTCCCGGCGCCTTGCGCTGGTGGCGGGTGGATCGCCCCGGAGGCCCCGATGCGAAGTCGAACATCGGCGCGATCATCCTCAAGCGTTAGGTTGCGGCGCTGCTCCCCGTGAGAGCCACCTCCCCAGCGATCCCAAGCGCCCTGAGATGAAGCGGCTTTTGTTCAAAAACCGGCTGCGCCACCACGTGGTTCAGGATGGGCAGATCGAGTGCCGTCGCTGTCAGTCCAAACAGCCCTGCAAGCACGTGCGCACGGTGCTCACGAGCTTTCTCTTCGGCGTGATTCCCACAAAGCAGGTGGTCCCAGTGGGCGAGGTCATCGTGTGCGGCTCCTGCGAGGATCACTTTTCCCCGGAGAGCTACAGCTACAACCCCTCCACGGGATTGTTCGAGCTGATGCTCTGGGACTGCCCCTACTGCAGGCACTCCAACCCGAGCACGCGTATCCGCTGCGTGAAGTGTTTCCAGACGCTCTGATGCGCCCTTTCCGACGCTCCGCTCCCGGGGCTTGATCCCGGCGTTTCACCTCCCGAAATCATCGGCGATGCGCACGATGTCGTTCTCATCGGAGGGCCGGAGGGGATCCGAGTGGATCCAGATTTCGGCGGTTTTGGCCCAGTGGTTCTGCCCGTGGGGGGGGGCAGCGCGGCTCGAGGAGGTTTGCTTCGCCTGCGGACTGTGGTGCCGTTGGAGACCCCGCAGAATGCGCCCGCGAATCCCTCCGGATCGGGAAGAGGCGGAAGCGTGGTCCACGCGATTGCGGACGGGGAAGCCGAGTTGGCGGCGCAGGCGGAGAGGGGGCGGAGATGCTATGGGCTGGGGTTGGTGTGGATCACCGCGCCGGGCTGGATTGTGTAACACTGGGGACCACTGGTAAAAAGCGGCCCACTGATGGCGCATTGCTGCGGTGCGGATGCCTTTTTTATGAAGATCGAACGCCGGAAATTTCTTGCTCAGGGTGCCGCCTCCGCCGTGTTGGGGGCTGCGGGAATGGGTTTTGCCGCAGAGGGTTCTGCGAAGGCCCGCGTGGAATCGCTTCTGCAGGGCGGAGCCGATCCCGAGTACCGGATCCGCAACCGGGGGATCCGCCACACGCTGATGGGCTGGTGTTGGAATCCGATGGAGACGATGACGCTGGCGCGGCATGCGAAGGAGATTGGCTTGGTGGGGATCGAGGGGATTGATCGGAAGTTCTATCCGCAGGTGCGGGAGTTGGGTTTGGAGATTTCGCTGGTGAGTTCCCATGGGTTTTCCAAAGGCCCGTGTAATCCCGCGTTTCGCGAGGAAAGCGTTGCGAAGCTTCGGGAGGCGGTCGAGTTGGCTGCGGCGGTGGGTGCGAAGAAGGTGATCACCTTCACGGGCATGAAGTTCGACGGCATGGATCCGGAGCGCGCGGCGAGCGACTGCGTGGAGGCGTGGAAGTCAGTGATGGCGCAGGCGGAGAAGGCCGGGGTGACCCTCGTGCTGGAGCATCTCAACTCGCGGGATGGCAGCCGTCCAATGCTGGGGCATCCGGGCTATTTTGGGGATGACGTGGATTTTTGCGTGGAACTGGTGAAGCGGGTGGGGAGTCCGAACTTCAAGCTGCTCTTCGATATCTATCACGTGAGCATCATGAACGGGGATGTGATCCGCCGGTTGCGGCAGCATCGCGAGTACATCGGGCATGTGCATACGGCGGGCAATCCCGGGCGCCGGGAACTGGATGAGCAGCAGGAGATCTATTATCCGGCGGTGATGCGTGCGCTTCTGGAGATCGGGTATCACGACTTTGTGGCGCACGAATTCATCCCGACCT
>JBEBAG010000209.1:0-8344 GCA_041159065.1 Verrucomicrobiota bacterium
CCGGGTGCTGGAATCCTGACCAATGACCAGATTCGTCGTGCCTGTAATAGTGTCCGTGGCATCTTTTCGAGACCCTGCCTCCAAGGAAGGCAGGGGATCGAAGCTTGCACCCAAAGTCATCGAGCCGTTCCGGAAAGTGACTGTGGAAAAGCTCGTTTCGTCAAAATCGGACGGTCTCAAGCTGATCCCGGCCGGGAAAAACTCCGGCGGTTCGGTGGTGATTCCCGGATAGGAACTCAGGTTAATATCCAAGTTCAAAGCCCCAGATCCTACAGACTGGAACACGAGATAGGCATCCGTTCCGAAGCCCAAGTCCGTTTGGAGCTGAGTCAGACTGTCCCCAGACACGAGAGCGCCGGTCGAACTGTTCAACCTCCAGTTGTTGCTCCCCAAGAGGGCGCTCCCGGGCAGGGGATTCTGACTTCCCCTCACCCAGAAGTACTGCGCCGCCATCCCGCCCGGGCCCTGCAGCCCGAGAACGAAGCACACCACCCACGCCACCGCGCGCACCCCCCAAGGAAGCGGAGTCCCTGCACGCGCCTCGGCGGCTGATGGACCCGCGGGTTTGGCCGCCGCGAGGCTGGCCGCGGTTTGCTCCTTCCGAGGCACAGGGGAGGAGGAGGCTGCGGGATCCACGGATTCAGTCTTCATAAAAAAAGGTCCGGAGGGTTTCCGGAGAAAGCTTCAAGGGAATCGGAACAGAAAGGGTCTAAGGAAGCGTGTTCACTGCCAAAAAGCGAATCGGTTTACAAAGCCTTTACGCTGAAGTTCCGCCCCCGGACAAAGCCCCCCCCGCGGGGCGGAATGAACCGGACGCGGCGAGAGGGATTCCGGAGGGTGGATTCGGAGCGTTGGTCTCTGCGTCGCCACAACCCGGAATGCTACCTCGAAGCCCCCCCCCGAGGCTACCTAGCCAGAGGTCTAGCCGCATTTCCTCTCCGGCGGGGTCCCTAGGGCTCGATCACAACCGGCGTGCCCAGTTCCACGTTCCGGAAAAAAGCCTCCGCCATCTCCTTCGGCATCCGGATGCACCCATGGGAGTCCGGCACCCCGGGCAGAAACCCCTGATGCATGCCCACCGCCCCCACGATCCGCATGAAGTAGGGCATCTTTGCCCCGTCAAACCGGGCTCCCGAGGGCATGGGATCCTTTTTCCGGTCAATGTCCTTCTGGAGCACCTCTCCCTTCGCGTTCACATAGTCGCCGTACAGCGAGGACTGGTGATTTTTATCCTTTTCCTTGATTTTGAAAGAGCCCGTCGGCGTGCCAAAGCCTTCCCGCCCGGATGAAATGGAGGACAAACCGACCAGCTCGCCATTTTTGTAAAAATAGGCGCGCTGCTCGCCCAGGCGGATCCGGACACTGGGCGCCCCCTGCACGGAATCCCCCGCCCAATAGGAGTAATTGTCGGCATTATCGCGCACCTCCTGCGGATCCTTGTGTCCGCCCAGGTAGACGGTGCGGTCACTGAGTCGCGGATCCAGCGACTGGCATCCGCCAAGCAGCCCTGCCGCAGCCAGCGAGATCACAAGGGGAGAGCAGAGGCGTTGCAAAGAGGGCATGGGTCCAGAAAGGGATGGTGAGGCGCAATTATCCGCCCGCATTGCAGGGCGTCAAGGGACCATGCTCGGCAAGGCGCCCTCACTCCTGCTCGGCCGGGGGCCGCTCCCCGTACCCGGGATGCGCCTGCAGAAGGGCGTCAATGGAGGCCACGTCATCGTACGGAAGGCGTTTGCGTTGGTACTTGCGCCAGAGGATGTCACGCAGTTCCTCCAGATCCTCCAGGGAGGGATGGTCAAAGTAGGTCCACACGGACTCCGACTGTGTCTTGCTCTGGAAACGCCAGCGGCCGCCGAAGCGTTCCGCCCGCACCTCGCGTTTCTCGCCTTCGGGGGTGCGGTTTTTCCAAACGTGAATGTTGCGCATACCAGGGTGTTTTTGTTGGAGCCAGAGAGGGGGGCGAGCAGAATAGCGGGGCTTTGAAAGAGATCGGCAAAATTCTGGCGTATTTGGGCGCGGTGCTGCTCGGCGGTGCCCTCGTGGCGCCCTGGCTCTGGTGGGGGGCGCAATCCGTGATGGATGCGGGGTACTTTGTGGAGTTCCGTCGGTTCGGGTTCCAGAAATACCTCAACCGGGGCGTGCTGCTTTGTGCGCTCGCGTTTCTCTGGCCTGCGGTGCGCTGGCTGCGCGTGGGGCGCCTCGCGGAGCTCTCCCTCCACCGGGATCCGAGGCCGTGGCGGCATGGGCTGCTGGGGCTGGGGCTCGGGATGGCGGCGATGGGTCTGCTCGCGGGGGGATACCTCTGGGGGGGGGTCTGGCACGTGCGGGGCGGTTGGCGGTGGGATGCCCTCGGCCAGGCGGCGGCCTCGGCGGTGGCGGTCGGGTTTTTGGAGGAGTGCCTTTTCCGGGGGGGAATTCAGGGGCTTTTCCGGCGGAGCCTCCGGCCGGGTCCGGCCCTTTGGGCGAGCACGCTCCTTTTTGCGGGGGTGCATTTCATCAAGCCCGATCCCTCGGCCTCCGTGGGGACGATCCGTTGGAGTTCGGGTCTGGAGCTGCTTCCGCATTCCTTTCACCAGTTCGCCGAACTGCCCCTGCTGGCGGGGGGGATGGCGACCCTGACGGTGTTCGGGCTCCTGCTGGGCTGGGCCAAGGAGCGGACCGGGGCGCTCTGGATGAGCATGGGGCTGCATGCGGGGGTGGTGTTTGTGAAGCTGGGATTTGAAAAGCACTGCGCGCCCGCGGCCCCCCGGCTGCCCTGGTGGGGGGCGGAACTGCAGGTCGGATTGTGCCCGGTCCTGCTGCTGCTGCTCACGCTGCTGGCCGTGCACCGTCTGACGCGGCCCGCCTCGGATCCCCATGCTTTACTTTGATCACAACGCGAAGGCGCCCCTCAGTCCGCGGGCGCGCGCGGTCTGGCTGGACGCGCAGGAGCGCTACCCCGCCAACGCCGCCAGCCTGCACCGGCTGGGGCAGCGGGCGGACCGCGCGCTGGAGGAGGCGCGCGAAACGCTGGCGGGGCTGCTCGGGGCGCGCGCGGCCGGACTGGTGTTCACGAGCGGGGCCACGGAGGCGGCCAACACGGTGCTGGCGCACCTCGCCCAAAGCGCCAGGACGGCGGGGGAGGCCCATCCGGGGATCTGGGTATCGGCCATCGAGCACCCCTGTGTGCTGGAGGCCGCGGAGCGCTGGTTTCCGGGCCGGGTCCGGCGACTCGGGGTAGATGCCCGGGGCGTTCTGGAGCTCGGTGAACTGAGCGCGGGAGCGGCCGGGGGGGAGCGGCCGGCGGGGGTGGTGGTGATGGCGGCCAACAATGAGACCGGCGTGCTCCAGCCCTGGAGGGCCGTGCTGGCGTGGGCGCGGGACCGGGGGGTTCCCCTCGTGTGCGACGCCACCCAGTGGGTGGGGCGGCTGCCGGCGGAGGGGCTCGGGGAGTGCGATTTTGTGTTGGGAAGCGGGCACAAGTGCGGGGGACCGGTCGGGACGGGCTTTCTGCACTGCGGGACGGGGGGGCTGCGGCCGCTCCTGGTGGGCGGGGCGCAGGAGGAGGGGCGCCGGGCGGGAACGCAGAATGTGGCCGGCAGCCTGGCCCTGGTGGCGGCGCTGGAGGAGTGCGGGGGGCGGCTGGGGGAGGTGGAGGCGCGCCTCGGACGGCGGGAGCGTTTTGAAGCGGGGCTGCGGGCGGATTTGGGGGCGCGCATCCTGGGGGAGGGCGCGGAGCGTTTATGGAACACGGTGCTGCTGCTTCCGCCGGAGCTCGGGGATTGCCGGCAGCGCTGGGTGGTGCGTCTGGACGCGGCGGGGGTGGCGGCCTCCTCCGGTTCGGCCTGCGCGAGCGGGAGGGAGGAGGTTTCGCACGTCCTCGAGGCGATGGGGGTGTCCCGGGGGGAGGCGGGCCGGGCGCTGCGCCTGAGCGTGGGGTGGGAGGGGCCCGACTGGGAGGAGGCCGGGGGGCGGCTGCGGGAAATCCTCCGGAAATGGGGCGGGCGGGGCTAAAAAACCCCAAAAAACGCCGTAAAAGCCCGGGAAGGGGCCTTTCCCTCGCGCCGAGGGGGAGCATAGCGGAACTGCGGGCGGAAAACCCACCGTTCCACGTGGAACAAAGATCAGTCCGGCTGGTGCCAGGCCGCCTTGGGCTTCTCCACGAGCAGCGCGAGGAGCGCGATGTCGGCCGGGGTGATCCCGCTCACCCGCGCCGCCTGCCCGAGCGTGGCCGGGCGCACCCGGTCCAGCTTCTGCCGCGCCTCGGCGCGCAGCCCGCGCACCCGGGTGAAATCCAGCTCCGGGGGCAGGGCCTTCCCCTCCTGGCTCCGCAGCTTCTCCACGGCCGCCAGCTGCCGGGTGATGTACCCCTCGTAGCGCAGCTCGGTCTCCACCGCCTCCCAGGTGGAGTCCGCATGGCGCCCCCGGAGGGAGGCCTCCAGGGACTGCCAGGCATTCTCGGGACGCCGCAGCCACTGGGCGAGGCGCAGCTCGCCCACGCGCACCCGCTCGGCCTCGGCCCGGAGCGTTTCGATGGCGGCGAGGCGCTCCTGCATCCGCTGGAAGCGCTCCCCGCTCACGAGCCCCGCGGCGTGGGCCAGGGGGGTGAGGCGCAGGTCGGCGTTGTCGTTGCGCAGGAGGAGCCGGTGTTCGGCCCGGCTCGTGAACATCCGGTAGGGCTCCTCCGTGCCGCGGCTGATGAGGTCGTCCACGAGCACCCCGAGGTAGGCGTCGGCCCGGGTCAGCAGGAGCGGGGGTTTGCCCAGCACCTTGAGGGCGGCGTTGGCGCCCGCGAGGAGCCCCTGACCCCCCGCCTCCTCGTACCCGGAGGTCCCGTTGATCTGGCCCGCGAAATAGAGTCCGGGCAGCCGGCGCGTCTCCAGGGTGGGATGGAGCTGGGTGGGGGGGCAGTAGTCGTACTCCACGGCGTATCCGGGGCGCAAAATCTCGGCCTGCTCCAGGCCGGGCACGGTGGCGAGGAAGGCGTATTGCACCTCCAGGGGCAGGGAGGTGGAGACCCCGTTCACGTAGAACTCCCGGGTGTGCCGCCCCTCGGGCTCGAGGAAGAGCTGGTGGCGGTCCTTCTCCGCAAACTTCACCACCTTGTCCTCGATGGAGGGGCAGTAGCGCGGTCCCACCCCCTCGATGCGCCCGGCGTACAGGGGGGAGAGGTGCAGGTTGGCCTGGATGATTTCATGGGTGCGCCCGTTGGTGTAGGTGCTCCAGCAGGGCAGCTGTTCCACGTGGAACACGCCGTTCTCCCATTGATTCAGAGTGAACACCTCGTCCCTCCCCTTCCGGATCCGCTCGGGCAGGTGGCTGAAGGGCTGGGGGGGTTCGTCCCCCGGCTGGAGTTCGCAGCGCGAGAAGTCGATCGTGCGCCCGTTGAGGCGGCAGGGGGTGCCGGTCTTGAAGCGGCCCACCTCAAACCCCAGCTCCCGGAGGCTGTCGCTCAGCGTGGAGGCGGCATCCCCCAGCCGCCCGCCCGGCACATTCTGAAGGCCCACATGCAGCAGTCCCCGCATGAAGGTTCCCGTGGTCACCACCACCGCACGCGCCAGAATGCGCATCCCGAGGCTCGTCTCCACCCCGCAAACCCCCTCCTCCCCCCGGAGGATCCGGACCGCGTTCCCCTGGCGCACCCCCAGATTCGGGGTGTCCTCCAGCACGGCCTTCGCTCGGAACTGGTAGGCCTTCTTGTCGCACTGCGCCCGGGGCGAGCGCACGCTCGGCCCCTTCTTGGCGTTCAGCATCCGGAACTGGATCCCCGTCGCATCCGTGTTCTCCCCCATGAACCCGCCCAGGGCGTCGATCTCCCGCACGATCTGCCCCTTCGCCTGGCCCCCGATGGCCGGATTGCAGGACATCTGCCCGATCGAATCCAGGTTCTGCGTGAGCAGCAGCGTCTGGGCGCCCAGCCGCGCCGCGGCCAAGGCGGCCTCGATGCCTGCATGCCCCGCGCCCAGAACCAGCACGTCGTATCGCTTCGGATCGGTGTACATCCCCCCACTCTACCAGTCCCGCGCCCCGCGCCAAGACCGCCTCCCCCGGCAAAAAAAAGGCCCCCGGGTTTCCCCGGGGGCCCAAGGCCAGGCCGCACCCTACTTCACCGCCGCCCAAACCCGGTGCACATCGTCATGGTCCTCCAGACTGTGCAAAAACTCGCCCACCTCCGCCATCTGCTCGGGCGACAGCGCCGGGAAATTCTTGGGCAAATACCCCAGCTCCGAAGTCACGATCGTCCATCCGTTGGCGGAAAGCCACTTGCCCACGGCATGCAGATCCGTCCGCTCCGTGATGAACCGCGCCCCGGTCCGGTCCGCCGGAATATCGTCGTTCTGCTCCGAGGTGAGCGGCTCGAAATTCTGAGCCCCCGCCTCGATGGCCGCCCCTTCGATATCCACCCCGTCCGCCGCGTGGTGGGCCTCCACCAAGCCCACGTAGTCGAAGAGAAACTTGTTGCTGCCCGGCGCCCCCAGCTGGCCTTTTTTGAAAAGCACCCGCAGCTCCGGAGCCGTGCGATTGTTATTATCGGTGAGCACTTCCACGATCACAGGCACCTTGTGCGGGGCGTACCCCTCGAAGGTCACCTCCTCCATCACCAGCTTCTCCCCGCCCAGACCCGCCCCCTTTTTGATCGCGCGCTCAATCACGTCCCGGGAGACCGACTCCTTGCGCGCCTTTTCCACCGCCGCAAACAGCCGCGCATTCCCGTCGGGGTCCGGCCCCCCCAGCTTGGCGGCCACCGAGATTTCCTTCACCAGTTTGCCCGTGGAGGCAGACTTCCGTTTTGCATTGATCTCGCGCTTGGCGAGAAGCCATTGACGACCCATAGAGCCACGCCTCATAGCAAGCCCAGCCGCAGGATCAAGGGAAACATGCCATTGCCAAAGCCCCGCCCGACCGGGCAACTCATCCCCATGCACGCGCACACCGCCTCCTTTCAAGTCCCCACCCACGGGAAGGGCACCTACGAGATCACCACCCAGGTCGCCGCCATCCTCCGCGAGAGCGCCATCCAAACCGGAACCGTCACCGTCTTCGTCCAGCACACCAGCGCCAGCCTCGTCATCTACGAAAACGCCGACCCGTCCGCCCGCGTCGATCTGCACGCCTTCTTCGAACGCCTCGCCCCCGAAGACAGCGACTATTTCGTCCACACCGACGAGGGACCCGACGATATGCCCTCCCATCTGCGCATGGTCCTCACCCGCACGAGCGAGGTCATCCCGGTCCACCTCGGCCGCATGCAGCTGGGCACCTGGCAGGGCCTCTTCCTTTTCGAACACCGCCGCGCCGCCCACCTGCGCTCCCTCGTGGTCACCGTGCTCGGAGTCTGATTCCCAACGTCCCCTCTCCCGCCATGCACCTAACCGAGATGCGCCTCGACCCTCTCACCGAGGAATGGACCCTCCTGTCCGAGGCCCGCGCCCACCATCCCACCGCCGCCTCCGTCCTCCACGAACCCGAACGCTCCGCCTCCACCAACCCGTTCCTCGCCGGCCGCGAATCCCATACCCCCCCCACCCTCCTCCAAACCCCCCCCGAAGGCCCCTGGCGCGTCCGCGTCATTCCCAACCGCGCCCCCGTCCTCCGCGTCGAGGGCGACCCGCACCGGCAACCCGAAGGATTCTATGATCGTATGCAGGGGGTGGGCGCCCACGAAGTCGTGATCGAAACCCCGGATCACCGCGCCTTGGAAACCCTCGAACTGTCCCACCTCGTCGAAGTGGTCTCCGCTTGGAAAAGCCGGATCCAGGATCTGATGCGCGACACCCGGCTGCGCTCCTTCACGGTGGTCAAGGCCGTGGGCCGGCCCGCCGGCGGGCTTATCCCCCACGCGCTCAGCCAGATCATCGCCATGGCCATGATTCCCTCGCGGCTCCGGCGCAAGCTGGAAATCGCCCGCGCCTTCTACGAGCACAAGAAACGCTCCATCTTCCACGACATCCTCAGCGAGGAGGTCCGCTCCGCCTCCCGGATCGTGTATGAGAACCACGGGTTCATGGTGTTCTGCCCTTACGCCTCGCGAACCCCCTTCGAACTGGCCGTGTACCCCAAACGCCAGTGCCCCGATTTCCACACCATTCCCGCGGAGGAAACCGCCCAGCTGGCCGATGCCCTCCAATCCGCCCTGCGCCGCCTCAACGCCGCACTCGACCACCCCCCCTACCAGCTGCAGCTCACCACGGCCCCCACCCGCACCGCGCGCCATGACCAGTGGGGCTCCCTCGACCGCGACTTCCGGTGGCATATCGAAATCATGCCCCGCCTCTACCCCCTCGGCCCCCTCGAGCTCGCCACCGATTCCTGGATCAATTCCGTCTGGCCCGAGACGGCGGCCGAATACCTCCGCTCCCTCGAT
>JBEBAG010000210.1:0-4502 GCA_041159065.1 Verrucomicrobiota bacterium
TCGGCAGCGAAGGGTTTGAGTGGTTTTGTTTTTCGACCTTTCCATGAAACTTCGCGCTCTTGCCCTCCCGATTCTGGCTGCGTCCTGCTTGCTTTCCTCCCCGGTTGCTTGGGGCGAGGCAGCCTATCAGTTTGTGCCCAAATTTCTCACGCCGCCCGAGGGTCGGGAGACTCTTGGGAGCGGGCATGGGGAAATTCAGGTGGATTCCGCAGGGAAAATTTATGTGAGCGTGGAGGGGCAGGAGGGCGGGATTCAGGTTTACGGGCCAGATGGGAAGTACCTGCGCACGCTGCCTTTGCCTTCGGGTCTTCACGGGTTTTCCATTCGGAAGGTGGCGGGCGAGGAATTCATCATCGCGGCGGTTTTGGGGCAGCAGAGGGTGATCAAGGCGAGTCTCGCGGGGGAGGTGCTGATGGAGATTCCAACATCCGCGTTTCCGGCGGAGATCGCCGACCGCATCAGCATAACCTTGAAGGATGGGCGCTTGGTGCAGGGGCATTCTCCTGTGACGGAGGGGGATCAGATTTCCGTGACGCTTCCGAATGGGCGGGTGGAGCAGGTGGATCGCAAAGAGATCGCGAGGAAAGCGGTCGTGATGCTTGCGGACGGGAAGAAAGTGGAGGGGATGAATCCGGAAGTAACCGAGTCTTCGATCACGCTGAAGGTTGGTGCAGCGATGCAGACGATTTCACTTTCCTCGGTGGCGAATAAAGGCGGGAAGCCTGCGATTGTGGAGAGCGCTGCGGAAAAGCGGGATGGATTGAAGCTGACCTCGGCCGATGTTGCTCCCAACGGGGATATCTACGTGGTGGATGGGTACGGAACGTCCTGGATTTTCGTCTTCGATTCGAAGGGGCAGTTCAAACGCAAGTTTGGTGGCCCTGGCGAGCCATTTGGTTTGAGCAACTGTCACAAGGTACATGTGGACAATCGTTTCGAACCCGCCCGGTTGTTCCTGTGTGACCGGGGGAACAAGCGGATCATGCACGCGAGCCTGGAGGGGGAGTTGATCGGGGTGATTGCGGCAGGGTTGCGCAATCCGAGCTCCGCCTCGTTTCACGGGGAATTGGTTTGCATCGCGGAAATTGCGGGTCGGGTGTCGGTGTGGGACAAGGAGGGGAAGTTGGTGGCGGAACTGGGAGTGAACAACACGCCCGGACAGACGAACACCCCCGGAGTCGCTCCGGCAGACTGGCGGGATGATGTGGTGACCTCCCCGCACGGCATCACCTTTGATGGCAGCGGGAATATTCTGGAGACGGAGTGGAATAAGTACGGGCGCGTGCTGCGTTGGGATCGGAAATGACCCGGGGAGTGCGCAGCGCGTGGTTCGGGTGGATCCGCGTGATCCTTGGGATAGTGGGCGCTCCCGCCAGTGTGTGGGCGCACTCAGGTGAGATTTTGCTCGTGCGGATGGTGTTGCACCAGAATGCGAGCGTGACTCTGGAGGCGACGGCGGATCTTGCGGCGAACCTGCCGCTGCGTGGCTCGAAGAATCCGGGGGAGGCGATGGGGAAGGCCCTTCGCTTGCGTTTGCCCAGCGGGCGTTCTTGGACGTTGGATCAGATTGGGCGGGCGAAAATCAGTCTGAGGGACGGATTTGGGCACGAGGCGCCGGTGAATCTGGAGCATGCGGGCCCGGAGGGCGGAGTGCCGGAGCTGTACACGGCGGCGTGGAATTGGCGTCCGAGTGAGTCTCCGCTCCGGTTGGAGGTGGTAGGGGAGAGCGGACAGACGGTGCTTTTCTGGTTGGCTTCCGAGGAGACGGGGGCGGTGTTGCCCGGGTGGCGAATGCTGCTTGGGGGAGACAAGACGGCGTCGATCCAGCTTCCCGTACCGCCCTCGCCCCTGCGATGGAACTGGAAGGCGGCGGTCGCCGTTGGCTTTGCCGGGATGGGCTTGGTTTTGCAGGGAGCGCTGGTGGTGCGGAGAGTCCGGCGTTGGCGCGCGAAGGCATGAGCGGGGTGAGCAAACGGTTGGGAGTGCGTTTGCGGTTGGTGGCCATGCTGTGCGCATCGCTGGCGGGGATTGTCGGGTGTGCTCCGCAGGTGGCGCCCGTCTCTTCCGCGAACCTTGGGTGGCTGCGGAAGAATACGACTGCGCGCCAGCGTGGGGAGTTTTCCAAGGGCGATGTGCCCAGTCATTTTCCCCTGAGGTTGCCGCCTGGGGCGTTCGTGAGGCTGCCTCTGGATACGAGTCACCAGATTCCCGTGGTTCCGGGAGAGTTGGATGGGAAGGCCCTGCCTTGGATTGTGGATTCGGGAGCGGCGTATCCGGTTCTCGTGGACGCGCAATCGGCGGTGGAGGCGGGTTTGCGAACGATCGAAAACGTGGGGGTGCGCGGGGTGGGAGTGGGTGGGCAGACGCAGCTGCTGTTGGGGCGTTTTCGGGAGCTTTCGCTGGGAGGCCGAAGCGTGCTTGGGCCGGGGGTGGCCGGAATCCTGATGCAGAACTATCGGATCACGTTTGCTGGGATTCCCTGGAAGCGCATGCCACTCAATCTCTTTGGGCTGCCGCTTTTGGAGCAGTTCTCCCACGTGACATTCGACGGTCCGGCGAGGGAGGTGACGTTCTCGCGCGCGGGTCGCTACAAGCCGCGTGTGGGTGCCTTCTCGGTTCCCTTCACGCGGGCAGCGGACCGATTGTGGGTGGATTTGTTGATCGGCGGACATCGTGTGAGAGCCTTCTTGGATACGGGCTGTGGCTCGGCTTTGCGTCTTTCACCCGCGTCCATGCAGGGGATTCCGCAGGAATGTTTCGCGGTGCCGCATGGCAAGACGCGGCGTGCGATGGGGGTGGGTGGCGTGGAAACGGAGGAGGTCGGGGTGCTTAAGCATTTGGATTTGGGGGATTTGCGTTTGAGGCGGGTGGAATACGACACGCATCCGAACAGCGAGGAAAATATCTTGGGGTGGGGCGCTTTTTTCCGAGTGCGCGTGACGCTGGACTTTGTGCGCAACCGGATGTGGGTGGAGTTGGCTGAATGAGCATTTGGAGTGGGGAGCGTGAGTGAGGCGTGTTTGGGTGTCTTATGGATGCGCGGTATCTCGCGCGTGGAGTCGCGCTTTTTGAATGGAACCGAGGAACCCCAGGGCGCAACCTCCGCATCTTTCCCTTTTCGCACCCATGTTTCGCGACCGCCTTCTTCATGCTCTTTCCGAGTCGAGTTCGCCCACGGTTTCGGTGGAGTTTTTCCCACCCAAGGATGATCTGGCTGCGGCGACCATGCTGCGGACTGCAAGAACTCTCCAGCCGATGGGGATTGATTTCGCCTCGATCACGTATGGAGCCGGAGGAAGCTCGAGGGATACGACGCTCGCGTATGGCGGGGAGTTGGTGAAACTGGGCTTTCCGCTTGTGGGCCATCTTACGTGTGTGGGGCATACGGCCACGGAACTCCGTGGCATCATCGCGCAGTATGATGAGGCGGGTTTTTCGGGGATTCTGGCTTTGCGCGGGGATCCGCCCAAAGGACAGAGTACTTTTGTGCAGCATCCGGAGGGTTTTGCGCATGCGGAAGAGTTGGTGCGGCTGATTCAGGAAATGCGTTCCGGACGTTTTGCGGTGGGCGTGGCCGGATTTCCCGAGCTGCATCCGGAATCGACAGATGCGGAAAAGGACGTGGAGTTTTTGGCGCGCAAAGTGGCTGCGGGCGCGGATTTTATTACGACGCAGCTATTTTGGGATAACGCGGATTATTTTCGCTTTGTGGAAAGGGCGCGAGCCCGGGGCGTGACGGTGCCGGTGCTGCCCGGGATCATGCCGGTGCTCTCGCTGAAGCAGGCGCGCAAAATCTGCGGATTTTGCAAGGCGCGGATTCCGGAGGCGCTGGTGAGGGAACTGGAGGCGTGTGGTGCCGATGAGGAGGGCCAGCGGAGGGTGGGAGTGCAGTGGGCGGTGCGCCAGATCCGCGAACTCGTGGAGCGCGGAGCGCCCGGCTATCACCTGTACATTTTGAACCGGGCGGAATCGGCGGTGGAGGTGCTTGCGGCGGTTCGGGGTTGAGGGAGGCGGCTGAAGGTCATTGCATCCAAGGGGGGAGGACCTAGCGTTTGGGGATGACTCCCCAGTCCCGTCTTCCCTCCGGGCGAAGGGCGCGAGGCGTTTGTGCCTGCGCGACTCTCGCGGTGTTGCTTGCGTTTTCTGTTTCGGGTGCGGCTGCGTCCCTCGAGGGGGAGCGGGATCGTGAGACGGTGGGACCCAAGGAGGGGGGGCGTTCAGTCACGCCCGTGAATCAGGTGCTGACACCGTACGGGGATCAGATCGAGTTGGCGGGGTTGCGTCCGCAGGCGCTGGCGTTGTCTCCGGATGGGCGTCGTCTTTTAGTTTCGGGGAAGACCGGCGAGGTGTTGGTTTTGGAACCCGAGACGGGGCGTGTTTTGCAGCGGGTGGCGTTTCCCTCGGATGCGCAGAACGAACCGCAACCGAAGGTCGCATCGAGCAACTATCTGGAGCCGGACAAGAAGGGTTTGGTGAGCTACACGGGGCTTGTGTACTCGCCC
>JBEBAG010000211.1:0-8885 GCA_041159065.1 Verrucomicrobiota bacterium
TTGGAGGAACTCTGGGAAAGTCCGATTCCACGGGAGCGCGGGAAACATCTCTTGGAGATGATGGATGCGGCGCGGGAGGGGAAATGGGATGCCCTGTGGGCGGTGGGCTACGATATTGCGCTGACGAATCCGGACACCCTTCGGACGCGGGAGGCGCTTAGAAGGATTCCTTTCGTGGTGGTTCAGGATCTGTTTTTGAACGAGCTGGCGCGGGATTTTGGGCACGTTTTTTTGCCGGTGTGCTCGTCGTTTGAGAAGGACGGGACGTTCATGAATGCGGAGCGTCGGGTGCAGAGGGTGCGAGCGGCTCTCGCCCCGGTGGGGGATGCGCGATCCGACTGGCAGGTGGTGTGCGCGCTGGCGCAGGCGATGGGCCGGAGCCGAGGGTTCACCTTCGAGTCGAGCGAGGCGATCTGGGAGGAGATTCGCCGGGCGTGGAAAGGGGGAGCCGGCATCGACTACGCCCGGCTGGAATCGGGCGGGCTTCAGTGGCCCTGCCCGACGGCGACGCATCCGGGCTCCGCGGTTTTGCACCAGACGGGATTTTCCCATGGGCGTCGCGCGGTCCTTGCGCGGGTGGAGTTCGAGCCTTCTCCGGAGCGGTGCGGAGAGGAGTATCCGTTTCTTCTGAGCACGGGTCGCTCGCTTTACCAATTCAACGCCGGGACGATGACCCTACGGACTTCCAACCGCCATTTGCGTCCCGTGGACACCCTCGACATGGCCCCAGGCGACTCGATGCGTTTGGGTTTGGCGGAGGGCGAACCGGTTAGGATCCAGAGCCGGCACGGGGAGGTGGTGCTTCGGCTGCGCTTGGACGAGGGGATGCAGGAGGGGCAGCTTTTCGCGACATTCCAGACGCCCGAGGCCGCGCTGAACCGGCTCACGGGTCCGGTGCGGGACGGCGCGGTGGGGACGCCGGAGTACAAAGTGGTTGCTGTGCGGGTGGGGAAGGTGGGCTCGGCGGAATGGAGGGAGGGAGTGGGGGAGGCCGCTGGGAGTTTGGGAGGTTGACTGTTCAGGTGGGAGGCCGAAGGATTCGCGCCCACTGATTTATGAAAAAGAGTCTGCCGCTCTTCGTTTGCCTGGGGTCGTTGCTGTTAAGCGCGCCCGGGATGACCTTTGCCCAAACACCTATGCCTGAAACACCCGCTGATGTAAAAGCCGCCCCTGGAGATGCACTCAAAACGGCCTCCGGTCTCGCCTCGAAAGTGCTCTCGAAAGGGAGTGGTACGGAGCATCCCTCGGCTGCCGATACGGTGACCGTGCACTACTCGGGGTGGACGACGGATGGGAAGCTGTTCGACAGTTCGGTCAAGCGCGGGCAGCCGGCGAGCTTCCCGCTGAACGGGGTGATCAAGGGCTGGACGGAGGGCGTCCAGTTGATGGTGGAAGGGGAGAAGCGGCGGTTCTGGATTCCGGCTGGGTTGGCCTACGGGGAGAATCCGGGAGGGGGACGTCCGGGGGGGATGTTGGTGTTTGATATCGAATTGATCTCGATCCAGAAGGCGCCCAAGGCACCCGAGTTGAAGGCGCCTGCGGATGCGAAGCAGAACCCTTCCGGAGTGTCCTTTAAGACGGTGCTCAAGGGGAGCGGAGAGAAGTCTCCGAAGCCAGAGGACACGGTGAAGGTGCAGTTGAGTTTGTGGAGCGCCGAGGGCGAGCTTCTGCAAAGCACCTCCCAGCAGGGAGGGCCGGCTGATGTGCCTCTGGATAAATTCCGGATTGGGGGACTTTCGGAGGCGATCCAGACGATGGTTTCCGGGGAGAAAAAGGTGGTGTGGATTCCTTCCAAGGTGGCCTTTGGTGGAAACATTCCGCCCGGGGCTCCGGCGAGCGGACTGGTGGTGGAGGTGGAGTTGGTCTCGTTCAAGGAGGGCGTTCCACCGCCGCCAGCGCCGAGCGATGTGGCTGCGGCACCCAGCGATGCGGAAAAGACGGCGTCCGGGCTCGCTTCCAAGGTTCTGAGCAAGGGAACCGGTTCGGTGCATCCCAAGGCGACCGATACGGTCACGGTTCACTATTCGGGGTGGACGACGGATGGGAAGCTCTTCGACAGCTCCGTGACACGCGGTGAACCCACCAGTTTTGGGCTCAATCAGGTGATCAAGGGGTGGACGGAGGGGGTGCAATTGATGGTGAAAGGCGAGAAGCGGCGCTTCTGGATTCCGGCGGGGCTTGCTTACGGGGAAAATCCCGGTGGGGGCGCTCCGGCTGGAACGCTGGTGTTCGACATCGAGTTGATCGAAATCGGCAAGTAGCCGACGGGTGGTGCTTCAGCTCCCCCTGTCGGGGAGCTGAAGCGCGGGGAGGGTGTTTCCCGGAATTTGGAGGTGCGGGGTCCTCATCCTTTGCACCCATCGAGGCGGAGATCCTGCGCGCGGCGCGCGAACCATGGACTTGGCTCCGCCGCTGGAAAAACGGGGATGCCTCTCCCCGAGGGACGTATGGGGCGGAGACGGGTCTGGGGGAGGGGGTGTCGCATCTTCGTGCGACTTTCTAAGGGCAATCGCCTGAGGCAGGATGGTGCGGTCGATCGGAGCCGCTCCCCATCTCTGGATCGCTTGAAAGGACGACTGTCCAAGCGAAAGGAATGCGAATGAAAAAAGTGACCCGACTGTTTGTATCTGCCGCCTTGCTGTGCCGGCAGAAGCGATTGGCGCGAAGAATGATGCGCCGGATTCAGATCCGCCGAAAGGCCTTGGAATGTGCGGCGCGTCGAGGCGATGGATTTGATTGGTTGGTGGAGCTTGGGGAAGAGGCGCTCGAGCGGGGGGATGTGGTGGGGGCTTCCGGATATTTCGAATGGGTTTTGGATCGAAAGCCGCATTGCGCGCGGTCTCGGCGCGGGATGGAACAGGCCGCACGCGTGGCGGCTTGAGGGCAACCCGGGAGGGGCGGAGCGCTCCGGAGTGCGGGCGGGATTCCGGCGGGAACGGATCTAGGCGAGGATGTCGCGAACCGGCTCGCCTTCGACATCGGTGAGTCGGTAGTCGCGTCCGGCGTGGCGGAAGGTGAGCTTGGTGTGGTCGATTCCGAGGAGGTGGAGGATGGTGGCGTGGAAGTCGTGCACGTGCACTCCGCCCTCGGCGATCCGGATGCCGTGCTCGTCGGTTTTTCCGTGAGTGATGCCCGGGCGGACGCCGGCCCCAGCGAGCCAGGAGCTGAAGGCGTGGGGGTGGTGATCGCGTCCGTCCTTGCCGGGGGAAGCGTTGGCGGGGGTTCGCCCGAATTCGGTGGTGAACACGACGAGGGTGTCCTCGAGGAGACCGCGTTGCTTGAGATCGACGAGGAGCGCCGCGGTGGGTTGGTCGACTTCCTCAGCCCTGGATCCGTGGGCCTTGCGGAGATCGCCGTGGGAATCCCAGCCCCGCTGGACCACCTCCACGAAGCGGACGCCCTTTTCGATGAGGCGTCGGGCGACGAGGCATTTCCACGCCATGGTCCCCGCCGCCCCGGGCCGGTGCACCCCGTAGGCAGCGAGGGTTTCGGGGGATTCCTTGGAAAGGTCCAAGACTTCCGGTGCGGCGGTCTGCATGCCTCCGGCGGTCCGCCAGGCCTGCATGCGGGCATGGAGCGCGGAGTGCCAGGGACGCTCCTGAAAATGGGCCTCATTGAGTTCGGCAACGATTTCCCGCTGTGCCGCCAGGGCACCCGGGGAGCGCTGGGAGCGCAGGTACTTGATGGGCTCCGCTCCGGGCCGGATGCGGACTCCCTGGAACTCCCCTGGGAGAAAATCGGAGCCGAAGGCGGCGGAGCCGCCGTAGGGGAGTTCGGAGGCGAGGGCGACGAATCCCGGGAGGTTTTGGGACTCGGAGCCGAGGGCATAGGTGCACCAGGAGCCGATGCTGGGGCGTTGCTGGTTGAAGGATCCGGTGTGCATTCCCACGACCGCCTCGAAATGGTTGGCGTGGCTGGTGTGGAGGGAATTGATCATGCAGAGGGAATCCGCCTGGCTCTGGAGGTGAGGGAAGAGGGAGCTGATCCACATTCCCGACTGCCCGCAGGGGGTGAAGGACCAGTCGGGTCTTTTGAGAAACACGCCTTCGGTTCCGGTCATCTGCTGTCCCATTCCGGTGAACACGTTGTTGGCGATACGTTGGGAGTCCTCGGAGAAGAGCCGCGGCTTGTAGTCGAAGCTGTCTACGTGGGAGAGGCCGCCGTCTAAAAAAATGAGGATGACCCGGCGCGCCTTGGCCGGATGGGTGCGGAAAGCCTGGGCGGCGGCGTTGGAGGAGGACAGGGCCTGGGATTCGGCGCCGAGCATGGAAAGCAGGCCGAGGCCCATGCTGCCATGCAGGGCATGGCCAAGGAGTTGTCTTCGGGAGAGGGGGGAGGAGGGGGAGTTCATGGCGAAATTACTCGAGGTAGAGAAACGCGTTGGAGCTGAGGAGGGACTGGGCGATTACCGCAAGGGCTTCCTGGCGTCGCATGGGACTGGCCGCGCTCAGGTGTGCAAGGTGCGTGCACAGTTTTCGCTCGAGGGGGGCGGGGAGCGGGGTCCCGAAGATTTGTCCGTACAGAAGTTGGAGCGCTTCGGGGTCGGAGGAGGCCGGGCTGGCGGAGCGGGCGAGTTGGTCAGCGGCCTGAACGAGGAAGGGGGCATTCATCAGGGCGAGGGGTTGCAGGGGGACGGCGGTCTCGCTGCGGGAGGGCGTGCTCTGGTTGGAATCGCCACCGTCGAAGGTGGAAAGGAAGGGGTCGGGGAGGAGGCGTGTGATGGGAAGGTAGAGGCTGCGTTTGTGGTGCTCGTATTGGGCGTAGTGGCTCTCGTAATCCAAGGTGAAGGGGCGGTGCTGGCTCCAGGTGCGCGCTTCGAGTGGCGGAAAGGGATGCCGGTGGCCGGGACCTTGACGATCGAGGAGGCCGCTCACGGCGAGCACGGAGTCGCGGATTTCCTCGGCGGAAAGCCGCCGGGCGCTGAAGTGGGAGAGCCAGGTGTTGTCCGGGTCCTTTTCCATCGCCTCGGGGGAGGGGCGGGCCGACTGGCGGTAGGTATGGGAGAGCATGATTTCCCGATGGAGCGCCTTGGTGGAGAGTTGATGATGGCGGAGTCTCTGGACCAGGTAGTCGAGGAGCTCGGGGTGGGAAGGGAGTGATCCGGTGTGTCCGAAGTCGTTGGGGGTTGGAACAATGCCCCTTCCAAAATGCCACAACCAGAGGCGATTGACGTAGACCCTGTGGGTGAGCGGATTGGAATCCTCCGCGAGCCACCGGGCCAGATCCCGTCGTCCGCTTTCCAGAAGGGGTTCTCGCACGGGTTCCGCGCCGAACAGGGCGAGGTTCCTTCGGGGCACGACGCCGAGAGGAGTTTGGGGTTCGCCTCGTTTTTGGACCGGGACGTCATGTGGAGTACCTTCGCCCATGGCAAAGGCGGTCGGCGGTTTTTGCGCAAAAAGCAGGGAGGCTTCGGGCTGCGGTTCCGACTGGGGGGGATGGGTAGCCTGAGGCGCGTCGAGCGGCTGCGCGAGGCACACGAGGTTATCGAGTCGGATGCAGGGGGTTTGTTTTTGGGTGGGGTTCTGCGCGGTAAAGTGGAGCAGGACGTCCCCCGGTCCGCGCAAGGCCTCGAGAGCGGGCTCTTGGATGGTGCGTTCCGCTGTCAGGGTTCCCGAGGCGGTCCAGACCCGGAGGGTGAGCGTGTGGGCTTCGGCGGTGAACGCGGCGTGATACCACTGGTTGGGATCAAGGGGCACGGGAGCGGCGCCCGGGACGCGGAGTGATTGTCCCTCGAGGGTTCCCAGGGCGAGTTCCGTGTCGGGAGTGTGCGCGGATTTCCATCCGAAGCGGAGTCCTGCGTGGGAGGCATTCCATTCCGGGAGGAGTTTGAAATCGAGGGCGATGGAGCGGACGGAACCGGAGGATTGGGGCCAGCGCACGCGGCGTTGCATGCGGGCTGAGGCTCCGGTGGGTGGAAATTCGACGACCTGCGAGCCCAGAGGCAGGAGGTGATCAAATGGGGAATTGTCGCCGCGATGGACTCGGGCCTCGCCTTGAATGATCCATGGGCTGCCGGGCATTCGGGCCTCGATGGGTTCGGAGCGTTCCCCCTCCTCGAAATCCCACGCGGTGGAGTCGAGGGATTGGACGGTGCGGGCGCTGGTTTTGCGGAGTCCGGCGGAGGAAACGACGCGGCGGTTCCAGGAGGCGAGGGGGGCGGCCTCGGGGGAGGGGTCGAGGGGGGCGAGGACGGAGGCGTGCTGGTTGAGCTCCGATCCTGCGTAGGGGTAGTGGGAACTGGCGAAGATGCCGTAGAGGGCGTAGTAGTCCTTGGCGGTGATGGGTTCGAATTTGTGGTCGTGGCAGCGGGCGCACCCCATCGCGATGCCTTGGAGCGCTTTCCATGCGAAGTCGAGGGTGTCGGCAATGGTGAGATGTTCGAAACCATTCGGGTTGGAGCCGAACCGCTTGGAGCTCGCCAGAAAACCGGTGGCGATGCGGTGGTCCCGGTAGGCCTCCCGATCGGGCGGGTTGGTGGATTGCAGGAGATCGCGCGCCAGGAGATCGCCCGCGATTTGCGCGGTCAGGAAGGCACTCAGGGGCATGTCCTTTTGGAAGGCGCGAACCACCCAGTCGCGGTAGCGCCAGGCGTCGTCGACGGGCCAGTCGGAGCTGCATCCGGTGGTGTCCGCGTAGTGTGCGAGATCCAGCCAGTGGCGTCCCCACCGCTCGCCATAGGCTGGGGAGTCGAGGAGGCGCTCGAGCACGGCGGCGAACGCCTCGGAATCCGTGCGCGGATCCGCGAGGAAAGCCTGGATGGACGCCGCATCCGGAGGCAGGCCCGTGAGGTCATAGGTGGCCCGGCGCAGGAGGCTGAGTCGGTCTGCCAGGGGGGAGGGGGTGAGTCCCTGGGCTTTGAGGGAGGCGAAGACGAAGGCGTCGATGGGGTGCGTCGAGATTTCGGGAAATGCGGAGGGAGGCACCGGAGGGGCGGTCACGGGACGGTAGGCCCAGTGCTGGCGTCCCACCTCGAGGTCGGTGGCCCTTTTGGGGGTGTTGGTGCGGGGGTCCGGCGCTCCCTGCTGGACCCATTGGGTGAGCAGGGCGATTTCCTCCTCCGGGAGTTTCTCCTTGGGAGGCATGGCGAGGTCCTTGTCGGCATGCCGGATGGCTTGGATGAGAAGAGAGTCCTCCGGTTTTCCGGGAAGGAGTGCCGCCCCGGAATCCCCCCCTTTCTCCCAGCCGCTGCGGTAGTCGAGAGAGAGGCCTCCCTTGATTTTGTGGGCGTGGGAATGACACTCAAAACAGCGGGAGCGCAGGATGGGTTCCACTTTTTGGGTGAAGAAATCGGCGTCCGAGGCGTGTGCCTGCAGGAGTGCGAGGAGCAGGGACAGGGCGGCGACCAAAGCGAGGGCACCGGTGGAGGTTCGGGTGGGGTTCATCGGGAGAGCGAGGGGCAACTCAGGGCGAAAGGAGAAGGAAAGAAGAGAGAGGCATCCGGTGAGGGACGGAGGGGATTCTGGGCGGGCCGGGTTGGGGGTGTGGACTCAGACTGCCTGCACAAACCCCTGACTGCGTGTGAAGTGCGGGGGAACTTCATGGGGAGAAGATAGCGTGGGGCGCGGCGGCGGGCTTGGCGCAAGCGATCAAAATTTGGTAAAAAACCACCATCATGATGCAGGCCGCCTCGCAGGCTGAATTTTTGGGTGGGATCGCGAATGTGCGGTCCATGCTGGAGGCGCTGGAACGAATTCCCGGAGCGCTGTTTATGATGAAGGACCGGGCCTCGCGCTACATGTACATGAGCCGCGCCTTGAAGCAGATGATTCACCTTCCGCCGGATTACCACATCGTGGGGAAGACGGATTTTGATCTATTTCCGAAGGTAATTGCGCAGAGTTTTCGGGAGAACGACCTGCAGGTGCTTGAAGGGGGCAAGACGCTGCTGAACGAGGTGCATGTGGTGGGGTTCTTTGAGCATCGCGCGCGCTGGATGTACTCGAGCAAGTTCCCGTTGCGTGATGCACAAGGGGCAGTCTGCGGGCTGATTACGATCAACGAGCTGTACGAGGGCGTGATGGGCCAGGACGCGGAGCTGAACCGAATGCTCCCCGCGGTGGACCATGTGCACCAGCACTACGCCGATCCGGTGCACATCTCGGAACTGGCGCGCCTCTGCGGCTACTCCGAAACGCAGTTCATGCGGGTCTTCAAAAAGCACCTGCGCATGACTGCGCACGCGTTTCTGGAGCAGGTGCGGATGTTCCACGCCCTTGACCAAATTCAGCGCACGCACCGGCCGATTGCCGAAATCGCCGTGGCCTGCGGCTTCTACGATCACAGCGCCTTTGTGAAGCGCTTTCGGAAATTCACGGGACTCACGCCGCTCCGCTACCGAAAGAAGGAGCACGCCCCCAAGATGGAGCGGGAGTTGACGCTGGCGGTTCCAGAGGGCAAGCCGCGCAGCGGCAAACCGCTTCCCAAAGGGTGAGGTGGTAGAGGAGTGCGAATGTCCCCGCACGCTCCGACGCCCAAGTGTGGCGGCTGGGGAGCGTCTTTTTGGGGGCTAGGCGCGGGGGGCGCGCTGGCGCAAGCGTTTGGCCTCCTGCGCGCGCCACAGGGGCAGGATCCGCGCCTCGATATAGGCGAAGGCAGCTTGCAGTCCCTCTTGCTCGTAGATCGTTCCAATCTCCGCCTCGATGCGTGTGGCGCGACCGATGCCCGAAAGGAATGCGTTGCTGGTGAGATTCAGGAAGGCAGGGGCGTCGACCCGGCCTACGCGGCGGAGTACGTCTTGGCGCGCGAAAAGGGCGAGCACCGCGTCCCCGATCCTTGCGTGGGCTCGCTCCTGCTGGGGGTCCTTGGGGACGTGGGGGGGGACCACGGGTGGAGGCTGGGGAGCGGGGGGGGTAGGGGCGTGGGGGGAGGAGGCTTGCACGGGGTGG
>JBEBAG010000212.1:0-3950 GCA_041159065.1 Verrucomicrobiota bacterium
GGCGTAGTAGTCGCGCTGGAGGAGGGGGTCGAACTTGTGGTCGTGGCAGCGAGCGCACTGCAGGCCCAGACCGAGGAACACGTCGGCGGTCGTGTCGGTGAGATCGTTGAGCATGGTCTCCCACTGGCCGCGGGCGTCGCGGTTGTTGTATTCGTAGATGCCCATCTGCAGGAATCCGGTCGCGGTGAGGGCTTGCGGGTCCTCGGGGAAGAGCTCATCGCCGGCGAGTTGTTCCTGGACAAAGCGGTCGTAGGGTTTGTTCGAGTTGAATGCCTGAATCAGGTAGTCGCGGTAGCGCCAGGCGGTGGGGCGGTAGTCGTCGATGCGGTACCCGTCGCTGTCGGCGTAACGGGCCAGATCCATCCAGACGCGGTCCATGCGCTCCCCGTAGCGGGGGGAAGAGAGCAGGCGATCCACGACGTGCTCAAAGGCCTCGGGCGAGGAGTCTTCCAGGAAGGCGCGCAGTTCCGCCAAACTCGGTGGCAGGCCGGTCAGGGCGAAGGTGACCCGCCGCAGGAGGGCCGCTCGGGAGGCTTCCGGGGCTGGGGTGAGCCCTTCGCGGGCAAGGCGCGCGTCGAGGAATCGATCCACCGGGTGGGGAGGGGTCGATTCGAAGGCGGGCTCGGGTACCATCTGGGAACGCACCGGGACGAAAGCCCACCACTGCCGGTCGGCCTCCGTGATTTTCGAGGAACTCCGTTTGACCGGGCCCAGGGGAATTTGGGCGCTGCCGGGGGGGGACGCGGAAGCGGGCGTGGGGAGCGAGGCAATCGGCGCTCCGGAGGCAATCCACGCTTCGATGGTGCGCAGGCTTTCCTCCGGGAGGCGTTCGCCCTTGGGGGGCATTTGGACCTCGGGATCGGTGGAGCGGAGCACGCGCAAGAGGGGGCTCTCCCCGGGCGGCTTGCCGGTCAGCACGATGGGGCCTGAGTCCGCCCCGACGAGGACGGCCGCACCGGAGTCCAGGAGGAGGCCGCCCTTGCTTTTACCCGACTCGTGGCTGTGGCATTTGAAGCAGTGCTCGCGAAAGATCGGGAGCACCCGGGCGGTGAAGACGTCCTCCGTCTCCGCTTCCTTCTCTGCCGCCGGCGGGGAATCGGGAGGGGAAAGGAGCTCCTGAGCGCGAACCGAGGACGCTCCAAAGGGGAGGGGTAAGAGGGGGGAAAGGGGGGGGAGAGCGAGTGGGGCGAGAAGCAGGGTGAGGAGCAGGGCGCCAAGCGGAATGCCCCGGGAGGCGAGCGCGGAGGTCCCCCTCGGACGGGGCGTCCCTGGAGGTCGGTCCTCGGAAATGATCTGGGAAGGGGGAGTCCTCACGGGAGGGTTATTTATCACCACTACGGGCACCAACTGTCCCTCTCAAGATAGCATGAAATTTTGTGAAAATCGAGTGGGGCAGGGCGAGTACATCGCCCCGAGTCCGATTGCTCCTACCGATTCTTGCCGGCGACGCCGTGGTCCGGCAGAACGGCGGGCCAGCGCGGGCTGACCCACCCGGTAGGGGGGGCGAACAGCCGAACCCTCGGGGACGCCCAACACGCCATCGAAAACAGAGTGAGGGAGCTCATCCGACGGCATGACCGAAGCGGTGCGGAAATCGGGAAGGAAGTCCGCGCGAGCCTGCGCCATGACGGATCGGTGAATCCCCACCCGTCCGGGAAGAGGCCCCTTGCGAGAGGCCCGCGATGAGCCACCCAGGCGAGCGTGGCCGGAGGGGAGGCTGGCCCAGGTCCTTGGGCGGTTTCGAAATTTCGAGTCCGGCGCGGTGTCTTTGCGTGGCGAGCGGTGCGCGGACTTTTCGCAAAAACTTTGTCCAATTCCGCCTGGGGTTGGAAAGTTTCCGGTAGAATGGATTCGCCCCCCCTCCCGGAACACGATGCCTTCTTGCGCCATTATGCGACGCATGAACCCTCCATCCGCACTTTTGTTCGGATGCTCGTTCCCTCGCAGGCCGACGCGGCCGACGTGATGCAGGAGGTGGCCATCGTGCTCTGGCGGAAGTTTGCGGAATATGACGAGGGCCGCGACTTCCGTGCCTGGGCCTTTGGGGTGGCGAAGATGAAGGTGCTGGCCTGGCAGCGCGACCGCGGCCGGGAGCGGCATGTGTTCATGCGGGACCTCACGGAGATTCTTGCCCAGGAAGCCTCGGTGGAATCGGACCGCCTCGCCGCACAACGCGAAGCCCTGCTGGCCTGCCTCGCGAAGCTCTCCGCGGAACACCGACGCTTCCTTGACGCGGCCTATGCCGGCGATCGTCACGTCCACGAGTTGGCCACCGACTTTGGCGGCAGTGTGGATGCCCTTTACAAGCGGTTGCACCGGCTTCGTCTCGCGCTGATGGACTGCACGCGCGCACGACTCACGGAGGAGGGGTGGACATGAAATCCGAGGACCCTCGATGGGAATGGATCCGTGCCTACGCCGACGGTTGTGCAGATGAAGTCACGACCCGCGCTCTGGAGGCGGCTCTGCGGGAGGACCCATCCTTGCGCGGCGCCCTCCGCGAATACCTCAACATCGATGGCGCGCTCGCGTTGCATGCGCTTGGGACGTCGGCCCGCACGGCCGCCTGCAGGGCTGCTCTGGTGGCGCCTCACCCGGGGCGCAAGGGGTGGGTGTGGGCTGGAGTCGGTCTGGCTGCGGCCCTGGCGGTTGCGGCGGCGTGGTTTCCGTTTGGGCGGACCTCACCGCTCGCCCAAGTGACAGAGACTCGGAATGCGCGATGGGAGGACTCCACCTTGCCCACGGAGCCCGGCAGTCGGCTGTTTTCCGGATTTCTTCGCCTCGCGGAGGGGCTCGCGCAGATCCGCTTCCTTTCCGGGGCCGACGTCACCCTGGAGGGGCCCGCGGAATTGGAAATCCTCGGGCCCGGCCTTTGCCGGTTGCATCGGGGTTCGTTTGTCGCCCATGTGCCCGCGGCCGCCCGCGGCTTCACGGTTCTCACGGACAGTGCGACGCTGATTGACCATGGGACCGACTTTGGCATCAGCGCGGACGGGACGGGTCACGCCAAGGTGCATGTGATGCGGGGCGAGGTCGAACTTCGCCATGCGAACGGCCAGCCACCGCTGCGACTCACCACGCGCGAGACGGCGGCAGTGACGCCGCAAGCACTGCTCCCCGCGACGCCGATGGAAGGCGAACCGAGGCGACTGTCCCCCCCTCTGGAAGGCCCTGTTTTCACCACGGAGATCACCACGCGCAGTGGCGATGGAGCGGCCGCCTACGTTTCGCAGGCGAGAGTGGGCCCCAATCATTCGAGCAATCTGTTGCTGCTCAAAAGTTGCGCCGAGGAGGGGTATGGGAGGAAAGTGCTCCTGCGGTTTGATCTTCGTCATTGGCCTGCGAACCAGGAGGTTCGAGAGAGCCGTTTGGTCCTCCATCTGGGCGCCACCGGCTACGGGTATGCCTCCCGCAGCGGCGAAGCCCGGGTCGGGGTTTATGCAGTGAGCGCGAATGAGCAGGATCATTGGCAGGCGGCATCGGTTCTTTGGGAAAACCAGCCTGCTGCGCATGAGAATGCCTCAAAAGTGGATCTGAACCAGGCGACCCGCTTGGGCGAGTTCATCGTCCCTGAGGGGGTGCAAACCGGCTCCTTCTCCGTTGCGGGCGAGGCGCTCAACCGTGCAATCGCCGGGGATCCCAACCGGTTGCTCACGTTGATTCTCGTGCGGGAAAATCCCATTCAAGGCGAAGGCGGCATCGTGCTCGGAATCGCGGGCAATCATCACCCGCTACTCCCGCCGCCCACGCTCTGGATTCGATAATCCTTCGTCCTCAATTCCCCGGATCAAGCCCCGTTCCCTGGATTTGCAAGCGGCTTTCCGAGCGCCTCTTCCCTTCCTCCTGTCGACCCTTTCCCCCCTCAACTACCTCAACCTCAATCAACTCCCTCTCCCATGTTTCAGCCCGCCTGCATCCTGCTCGTATCCGCCGCCTTCACCGCGGCGTGT
>JBEBAG010000213.1:0-10030 GCA_041159065.1 Verrucomicrobiota bacterium
AGCCGGAGACGTTGCCTCCGGCGGCGCGGATTTTGGCGGTGGCGTCTCCCCGGGAAAGGTGGGGCAGGGTTCCTGTGAGGACGAAGGTTTTGCCGGAGAGTGCGGGGGGCGCGTCGACAGCCGGAGCGGTTTGGCTGGAGGGGGCGATGCCGAGTCGTTCGAGGTGCTCGAGGATGGCGGTTCCCGCGGGGGACGCGAAGTAGTCGAGGACGGCCCTGGCGATGACGGGGCCGACGAGTGGCAGGATGGATTCCGAGCCGTCCTTGCGTGCGGAGCGTTTGGCGAAGCCCGAGGTGAGGAGGCGCCCTTCGACCCGGGCGAGAGAGGCCTCGTTTTCGGCGTGGGCGGCGATGAGTTGCTCCCTCAGTTCGGGCGGGGCGGACTGGGTTTTGGCGCGGTTCTCGCGGGAGCGCGGGTTGGTGGTGAGGAGGAGGGATTTGAGGCGGTCTCGTTCGAGGACGTCCCGGAGTTGGGGGGAGTGGGCGAGGGCCTGAAGAGAGGGGTGGGTTGCGGCGAGGTCGTGGGCGGTGGTTTCGCCGACCTCCGGGACGGCGAGTGCGTGGAGCCAGCGGGCGAGGGGGAGGGTGCGGGCGCGGCGGACGGCCTCGCTGAGTTTGGTGGCGTTTTTGAGTCCGAAGACGCGAGGCTCGGCGTCGGTGCCGAGGTTGAGGGAGGCGAGGAGGGGGGTGAGGCGGTTCTGTTGTTCGAGGTCGAACAGGTCGAGGGGATCCGAGACGAGGCCGCGCTCGACGAGTTTCTCCGCGACGATGCCCCCGAGGCTTTCGAGGTCGAGGGCGGTGCGCTTGGCGAGGTATTCGAGTCGGCGGGTGCGTTGGGCGGGACAGTGGAGGTTGGGGCAGAGCCAGACGGCGAAGTCGGGGTCGCGATGCACGGCGCCCCCACAAGCGGGGCAGCATCCCCCGATTTTGGCGAGAAAATCGAAGGGGACCGCTTGAGGAGGGCGCTTTTCCAGGAGCACCTGCACGACGGCGGGGATGACTTCCCCTGCTTTTTCGATGAGTACGGTGTCCCCGATTCGGATGTCTTTGCGGCGGATTTCGTCTTCGTTGTGGAGGGTGGCGCGGGCGATGGTGCTGCCGCGCAGGTGGACGGGTTCGAGTTCGGCGACGGGAGTGAGGGCGCCGGTTCGCCCGACTTGGATGAGGATGTCGCGGAGGACGGTCTGGGCCTGTTCGGGGACGAACTTGTAGGCCCGTGCCCAGCGGGGCGCTCGGGAGGTGGATCCGGCCCGTTCACGCAGGGCGAGGGCATTGAGCTTGATGACGGCGCCGTCGGTTTCAAAGCCGAAGGAGTCGCGGATGGAGTCGAGGGCTTGAATGGCTTCGACCACCTCGTCGGGGGTGCGGCAGAGGCGTTGAAAAACCGGGGTGCGGAATCCGAGGGAGGCGAGCCATTGGAGGAGGGCGTCCTGGGTGGGTGGGGTGTGGTTGCTGACCTCTCCGAGGCCGTAGAGGCAGATTGCGAGGGGGCGCGCGGCGACGGCGCGGGGATCAAGGAGTTTGAGGGAGCCGGCGGCGGCGTTGCGGGGGTTGGCGAAGGGGGCCTCGCCCGCGGCGATCATCTGGTCGCACATGCGCTGGAAGCCGTCGTTGGGGAGATAGACTTCGCCGCGGACCTCGAGGGTGGGCGGGGCGTTGGGGATCTGGAGGGGAAGGCTGCGGATGGTTCGGAGGTTCTGGGTGATGTCGTCCCCTTTTTCGCCATCGCCCCGGGTGGCTCCGAGGGTGAAGCGTCCATTTTCAAAGCGGAGGGAAACGGCGAGGCCATCGATTTTGGGTTCCACCAGCCAGTGGAGGGGTTCGCCCGGGAGGAGGCGTTCGACGGACTGGATCCATTTGCGGACCCCCTCGAAGCCGTCCTTGTCGGCGAAGAGGTTGTCGAGGGAGAGCATGGGAACGCGGTGGGGGACTTGGCGGAAGGCTTCGAGGGGGCGTTCCCCGACGCGCTGGGTGGGGGAATCCGGAGTGAGAAACTCGGGGTGGGCGGATTCGAGTTCGCGGAGTTCGCGGAAAAGGAGGTCGTATTCGCGATCAGAAATGGTGGGGGTGGCCAGGAGGTAGTACTGGCGATCGTGTTCGCGGATTGCCTTGCGGAGCTGCTTGATGCGTTGTTCGGGATTCATGGGATGCGTCCGGGAGGGGGGTCGGAGGGGCCCAGAAGGGCGTCCACCAAGGAGGAGCACTTCTCGGAGGGGAGCACGCCGGGTTCCATCTGATTCATGACATAAGCGAAGCCGATGCCGCGGTCGGGATCGGCGAAGGCCACGCTTCCGCCGGCGCCCGGATGGCCGAAGGCGGCGTGGGAGGGACCAAAGACGCGGCGCAGTTTGGAGCCATTGGGACGGAGCGGGTCGCGCATGAACCCGAGGGAGAAGGCGGATTCCATGTGGAGGACGGGATCCGGTCCCTGGATGCGTTCGCACGCGATGGAGCGCAGGAATTTGGAGGGGAGAAACCGGCGCGAGCCGAGGCAGCCGTCGCAGGCGAGCATGGCGTAGAATTTGGCGAGGGCGCGGGCGGTGCCGATGCCGCCCCAGCCGGGGTAGCAGGCGAGGCGTGCGGCGGGTTCGTTCATGGAGCCGGCCGTGTGGAGGCCCTTCGGGGAGGCGAAAGCGCGGGCGGTGAGGGAGCCCGGGGTGAGGAAGGCGGTGAGGAAGGGGTCGCCCTTTGCGAGGGTGGACCGGGGGCCGTGGACGGGGGCGACGCGGGGGAGCATCGCCTCCGGGACTCCGATCCAGAACTCGAGCTGGAGGGGCTCGGCGAAGATGGCGCGCCAGTATTCCCCGAGGGAAACCCCGAGGAGGCGGCGGAGGGTTTCCTCGAGGAGAAAACCGTAGGTGCGCGGATGGTAGCCGTGGGCGGTGCCGGGTTCCCATGCGGGAGTCTGGGCCGCGAGGGCCGCGGCGACGGCGGCGTGATCCTGGGCGGGAGGAGGGGTGTCGAGGGCGCAAAGACCCGCCTGGTGCTGGAGGAGCATGCGGACGGTGACCGATTCCTTTCCGGCGGCGGCGAATTCGGGCCAGAAATGGGGGACAGGCGTCTCCAGGCTGAGGCCGCAGTCGTCGAGCGCGTGCAGGAGGCAGGCGGCGGAGGGGCCTTTGGTGGCCGACCAGACGAGCACGGGGGTGTCCGAGGTCCACGGAAGGGTGCGATCCCGGTCGATGGATCCTCCGCTCCAGTCGAGGAGTTCGGTTTCTCCGCAGAAAACCGACACGGAGGCTCCGAGTTCCGCGCGCTCCGAGAAGTTGCGATCGAACTCGGCCCGGGCGGCATCGGGATGGAAAGGGAGGTGGAGATTCACGGGGAAGCGTTTGTAGCGGCTTTTGGGAGGGGGTGAAGTCGGGGGGCGGAAAAATGGGAGGAGCGTCAGGGGGGGAGCCGGGGCGGGCTCTCTGAAAACCTTGGACAAAAGGGGTTCCCTGCGTAGCCTCCCCCACCCGCGCGAGGGTTTCCGAAAGGGATTCTTTTTGAGGATTTGCCCCGCCGAATGAACGGATCTGCTGCTTTTTGAATTTGAATATGCTCCACCTACTGAATCTGTCTCTGGCCGAAATGACCCCGTTGCTGGCTCAAGCGGCTCCGGCCGGCGCGGCGAAGCCTCCGGGCATCGAGGGAATGCTGGTGCCCATGGTTTTGTTCGGGGTGATTGTGTACTTCATGATTTTGCGTCCCCAGAAGCAGCGGGAAAAGCAGTTGCGGGAGATGGTGGAGAACCTGAAGACGGGCGATGAGGTGGTGGTGAATGGGATTTACGGGGTGGTGGCGAATCTGAAGGACGGGGCGACCCTGACGCTCAAGATCGCGGACAATGTCCGGATCGAGGTGGACAAGAAGGCGGTGACCCCGGTGGCGAAGACCGTGGAATTGCAGAAAGCGTAAGGGTGCAAGGAAAGGCCGGAGGGAGGCGAATCCAACCGAAGGCGAACAGACAAACTTACAGGGCGCAAAGCGTTGAGAAGCAGGCAGGCAATCGATTGAAGGAAGTATGAATCCGGTGCTGACGTTTTTTTCGGGAGTGATTTTGGCGGGGCTGTTTGGTTGGTATTTTTTGACGGACAATGACCGTCACAAGCGCATCCTGGGGAGTGTGTTGACCGTGCTGCTCGTGGCAGGAGGGTTGGTTTCTTTCCTGCCTCCGGACGAGAAAATCGCGCTGGGTTTGGATTTGAAGGGCGGCACGTCCTTTCTCGTCCAGTTGAAGCTGGACTCGGAGGACGCCAATGCGCCGAAGAAAGTCACGCCGGAGATGCTGGATCAGGCGCGGGAAGTGATCCGTAAGCGCGTGGATTCGATGGGCACGAGTGAGCCGATCATCGCGCCGGCGGGGGAGGACCGCATTCTGGTGCAGATTCCGGGGCTGAGCGCCGCCAAGTTGGAGGAGGCGAGGCAGCAGCTCTACCGTCCTGCCAAGCTGGATTTCAAGCTGGTGCACCCGCGGAGTGACGCGATTCTCCCCTCAATTCTCGCGGGGTCGATGCCGTTGGATCCGGCGTACAAGATTGAGACCCACGTGGCGGGGCATGGGTCCCAGCAGATTGAGGAGAAGCTGTTGGTGCGCAAGAAGGCGGACATTCCCGGGAGCAAGGTGACGGGTGCGCACGCCTTTTTTGATTCGCAGGGTTGGGGGGTGAGTCTGCGCTTTAATCCGGAGGGGGCCGGCCTTTTTGCAAAGCTGACCCAGGAGAACGTGGGGCAGCGGTTTGCGATCATGCTGGATGGGAAGGTGATGTCTGCCCCCTCGATCCGGGAGCCGATCACGGGAGGCAACGCGCAGATCACGGGCAATTTCACGGAGCAGGAGGCTCGGAATCTTTCGAGCGTGTTGGAAAACCCCCTGCAGACGCCGGTGGTCATTCTGGAGGAGCGTTCGGCCTCGGCTTCGCTGGGGAAGGATTCGATCTACAGCGGCGTGTTTTCCGGGGTGATCGGGGTGGTGCTGACGGTGATCTGCGTGCTGATTTACTATCGGTTCTCCGGGTTGGTGGCGAATCTGGCGCTGGTGGTGAACGTGATCCTGCTGTTTGGGGCGATGGGGCTCCTCGGCACGGTGCTCACCCTGCCCGGGATTGCCGGAATCATTTTGACCCTCGGGATGGCGATTGATGCGAACGTACTGATTTACGAGCGTCTCCGTGAGGAACTCGCGGAACGGAGGTCGCTTCGGGGAGCGGTCAACGCCGCCTTTGAAAAGGCGTTTTCAGCCATTTTCGATTCCAACGTGACGACCCTGATTACGGCCCTGATTTTGTTCTGGAAAGCCTCCGGTCCGGTGAAGGGGTTTGCGGTGGCCTTGATCATCGGGATTGTGGCGACGCTCTTCACCGCCTTGGTGGTGACGCGCAACCTGTTCCTTTGGGCGCTGCACACGGGGGTGTTGAAGGAGGTCAGCATGGCGAACCTGATCCGGTCCACGAATTTCAACTTCATGGCGTGGCGACGTGCCGCGGTGATGGGGTCGCTCATGGTCATCTTTGCGTCGATTGGGATTTTCGCGATGCGCGGGGAGAAAAACTTCGGGGTGGATTTCAAGGGCGGTGACCGGGTGGTGTTGGAGGCGGTGAAGGCCAAGCCGGAGATTGGGGCGGTGCGCGCGGCGGTGGAGTCGCTGAAGTTGGGGGAAGTGGCGGTGCAGACGGAGAAATCGGCGAAGAAGGAGTTTTACACGGTACGCGGGCCGAAGGATTCGGGGCCGCAGATCACCGAGGTATTGAAGCAGAAATTTCCCGAGGCGGAGTTCAGTCAGGAGAACATCGAGACGGTGGGGAGTTTGGTGGGGGGCGAGTTGGCGCGGAACTCGGTGATCGCGCTGGTGCTGGGGATGTTGGGGATCCTGGTGTACGTGACGGTGCGCTTTGAGTTTTCGTTTGCGCTGGGGGCTTTGGTGGCCCTTTTGCACGATGTGATCATCACCATTGGCGTGTTTGCGTTGCTGGGGCGGGAGTTGTCCTTGGTGACGGTTGGTGCGGTGCTGACCATCGCAGGGTACTCGGTGAACGATACGATTGTGGTGTTTGACCGGATCCGGGAGGGGCTGCAGACGGGGCGGAAGGGGACGGTGTTGGAGATCATGAATCTGAGCATCAACGAGACGCTTTCGCGCACGATCCTCACGGGCGGGGTGACGCTGCTAACGACCGTGGCGCTCTTTTTCTTCGGGGGCCCCGTTTTGGCGGACTTTGCGCTCACGATCTTGATCGGGGTGCTGGTCGGGACGTACTCCTCGGTGTTTGTGGCTTCGCCGATCGTGTTGTGGTGGAGCGGGCGCCATGGGATAGGGCTGCGCGAGGAGGTCACCCGCTCGATAGCGACCCCTTCCCAAGAGGGACAGGCCCCGGCCTAGAGGCGATCCGAAGGATCCGGGAAGCGAAGCTTTCCGAACGGTTGGGGAAGGATGCGAAAGGATCCTTCCCCTCTTCTTTTTAGGCGCGCGCTCCGAAGCGCGGAGGGAGAGGGACGGGCAAGAGGGCCTCGAATTCCTTGGGAGGGCGCCCGCCCCGGGCTCTCCGCAACCCTCAGCGGGTTACCTTGAGGAACTGACCTGGACCGGTTTTGAGAAACCAGGAGGGGCCTCCGAGGGTGTCGTTGCCATTGGGCATCCCGTTGGCGGCTCGGTCGGAGGGGACATAGAGTCGGAACCGGCTGGAATCGGTTTCGCCGACCAGCAACATGCGTGAGTCGGGCATGGGGTCGGGAGAGGTTCCGGCGAGCACGAGGGGTTCGCCGGCGAAGGCGAGCGGGGCTGCGCCTTGGGCCTGCGGTGAGTAGTAGCGGGTGTCTCCCACCGAGGTGTTTTGGAGGATGCGCTCGATCTGGGGGCGCTGGGTGCGGTCGTCCACGGTGGAGCGGACGGCGATGGCCATGCCTCCCAGAAGCGCCAGAGACCAGAGGGCCGCAGTTCGGGGGAAATGCATTCCCGGAGTGGGCAGGCTCTGGATCTGGGCGCTTTGGGAGTCGGGCATGGGTTGAGGGGGACCGCTGGGGCTAGTCCTCGCTGGAGCTGAGTTTGGCGAGGATGGAGAGGTCCTCGAGGGTCGTCGTGTCTCCGGTGACCTGGGCCCCGCTGGCGATCTGCTTCAGCAACCGGCGCATGATCTTTCCAGAGCGCGTTTTGGGCAGGGCGTCCGTGAACCGGATGTCGTCCGGGGTGGCGACTGGACCGATGACATGGCGCACGTGTTTGCGCAGGTCATCGCGGAGCTGTTCGGTGACGGTGACATCCATCTTCAGGGTGACAAAACACACCACGGCTTGGCCCTTGAGTTCGTCTGGGCGCCCCACGACGGCGGCCTCGGCGACGACCGGATGGGAGCCCAGAGCGCTTTCCACTTCATTCGTCCCAATTCGGTGCCCGGCGACGTTGAGGACGTCATCGATGCGGCCCTCGATCCAAAAATAGCCGTTTTTGTCGCGGCGCGCGCCATCTCCGGCGAGGTAGGCGCCTGGGACGTCGCTCCAGTAGGTCTGCTTGTAGCGGGGCTTGTCACCGTGGATGGTCCGCAGCATGGAGGGCCACGGTTTGCGGATGACGAGCTTGCCGCCCTGTCCGGGCTTCACCTCGTTGCCGGCGTCATCCACGATGGCGGCGTCGACTCCGAAGAACGGGAGCCCTGCGGAGCCCGGTTTGGCGGCGGCGGCGCCCGGGAGCGTGGTAATCATGATGGAACCGGTTTCGGTCTGCCACCAGGTGTCGACGATGGGGCATTTTCCGCCGCCGATGACCTTGTGGTACCACGTCCAAGCGTCCGGGCTGATGGGCTCGCCGACGGTGCCCAAGAGGCGGAGGCTGGAGAGGTCGTGTTTTTTCACCCAATGGTCCCCCCAACGGATGAAGGCGCGGATGGCGGTGGGGGCGGTGTAGAAGATGGTGACGCGGTAGTCCTCGATGATTTTCCAGAACCGGTCGTTTTCGGGCCAGTTGGGGGCGCCTTCGTACATGAGGGAGGTCGCGCCATTGGCGAGGGGGCCGTAGACGAGGTAGCTGTGGCCGGTGACCCAGCCGATGTCGGCGGTGCACCAGTAGACGTCCTCATCGCGGAGGTCGAAGATGTATTTGGAGGAGACGTAGGCTCCGGCGAGGTAGCCGCCGGTGGTGTGGAGGATGCCCTTGGGTTTGCCGGTGGAACCGGAGGTGTAGAGGATGAAGAGGGGGTGTTCGCTATCGAGCGGCGTGGCGGGGCAATGGGCGTCGACCTTTTCGATCTCCTCATGCCACCAGAGGTCGCGCTCGGGGTGCATCACCACTTCCTGACCCGTGCGCCGGTAGACCAGGACGTTGCGGATGGAGAGGGGGCCCTCTTTCAGCGCGTCGTCGACATTGCGTTTGAGCGGAACGACGCTTCCGCGGCGGTACCCGCCGTCACAGGTGATGATCAGGACGGCCTGGGAGTCGCTGACCCGGTCGCGGATGGCCTCGGCGCTGAAGCCGCCGAAGACGACGGAGTGGGTGGCGCCGATGCGCGCGCAGGCCAGCATGGCGATGGCGGCCTCGGGCACCATCGGCATGTAGATCAAAACGCGATCGCCCTTCTTGACCTTGTGGCGCTTGAGGACGTTGGCGAAGCGGCACACTTCGCGGTGGAGCTGCTGGTAGGTCAGGGCGCGTTTCTCGCCCGGTTCCCCCTCCCAGAGGATCGCCGCCTTGTTCTGGCGTGCGGTGCCCAGATGCCGGTCGAGGCAGTTCTCCGAGACGTTCAACTTTCCTCCCACGAACCACTTCGCAAAGGGCTCCTTCCACTCCAGCACCTTCGACCACTTCTGCGCCCAGACCAACTCCGAAGCCTCCCGCGCCCAAAAACGATCCGGACGCTGCACGGATTCCGTCCACAACTCCTGGTACTTCTTGAGGGAGCTGACGCGGGCTTTTTTGGAGAACTCAGCGCTGGGTTTGACGGAGGGGAGCTCTGTGGGGGCGGAAGCTGGGGTGGTTTTCTTTTTGTTCATGAGATGATTCGTGGGGGGGCGGGAGGGCTGGGCGTTGGAGTGGCCGCGCGATGCGGGAACCTGTTGGGGGAACCAGAAAACGGGCGTGGTGTCAGGTAGAAAGACGAGGATTCCCGGGAGCAAGCGGGGGGTGGGTGGGGGATGAGGAGGGGGAAGGGAGCATGCGGAGGCGTTTTTCCTGAAGCGGGAGCCGGATGCTGAATTCAAGGCCGTGTCCGTCGAGGGAGACGAGGTCGATCTCGCCTCCGTGCTCACGGACGATGCGTCGGACGATGAGCAGGCCCAGGCCTGAGCCGCCCGCCTTGGTGGTGTAGTAGGGTTCGAAGATCTTGCTCATGTCCTTTGGCGAAATGCCGCCTCCGGTGTCCGTGAAGGTGATACGGGCAAAGTGCTCTTCCAAAGAGGTTTCAATCCGGAGCACCCCTCCTTCTCGCATGGCTTGGAATGCGTTTTTGATGACGTTGTAGAAGGCCTGCTTAATCTGGGTGGGGTCCATGTGGAGCAGGGGCAGGTCGGCGCGCAGCTTTTCTTCGATCCGAATGTGGCGGTCATCGATTTCCGGACGCAGAAATTCGACGCTCTCCCGAACGAGGGAGTTGAGGTTTTGCTGGCTCAGATCGAGATGAGCGGGACGAATCGCGCCAAGGAACTGCTGCACAATCGCGTCGAGGCGGGAAATCTCCCCCTTGGCTACCTCCAGGGCATTTTGAAGCTCCGGCCGCAGGGCCTCGTGCACCTTGCGCAGTTTCCGCTCCAAGAGCTGGATGTGGATGTGCAGGGAATTCAGCGGATTCCCAATTTCATGGGCGACCCCGGCTGCCAGGAGGGTCAGCGCGGAGAGGCGTTCGCTATGGATGGTCTCTTCCGTCGAACGCCGACTCTCGGTGATGTCTCGCAAAATGACGGCATAGCCGACGGCCTCTTTCTCGAACTCGGACGGGCCCCGCCTGAGCCCTGGTTTCTCGAGCGCCAGCGGTTCCACGTAGAAGTTGAGGTAGCGATGCTGGGGATAGAAGACCTCCATGTCGCGCGAGACCACCTTTCCGGCCGTCATCAGGGCCTGCCAGTCG
>JBEBAG010000214.1:0-16825 GCA_041159065.1 Verrucomicrobiota bacterium
CAGCATCGGAGCCTCCGGAAACAATGCCAAGTTCGGGACGTTGCTTGATTCGGGTCTGGCGAACGCCGCGTTTGGGTTCATTGACGAGTTGGACAAGCAGTCCAGTCTGGCGACGGTAAAGTCGATGATGAGCAAGGCGAGCCCTGCAGGGTTTGCGGAACTTGCCAACATCGGGTTGAGTCGCGTGGCAGGCGTTCAGGAGGCGGTGGTGAATCATATCGCCTCGGTGGCAGCCGGCCCGATCGACGGAGCGGATTCCTCCACTCTCTACACAGCGTGGACCACGGCCTACGGAAGCTGGCAGCGGTCTGACGCGGAGTCGATGCTGGGTACCGCTGGATACAGCTCGAATAGCGTGGGTGACGTGAGCGGGGTGGAACGGAAGTTCGGCTACCTGACCTTGGGGATCACCGGCGCAGTCGGCACGTCCACGGCGGACTTCAGCGAAACGATCGGTAAGGTCACCTCGGACAACTGGCATGCCGGTTTGTACGGAATCCTTCCGACGGAGTTCGCGGTGTTGGATGCCGGGGCGACGTTCGGAACGTCGGACAACACGGTGAAGCGCGATCTCTCGAGCATCGGCGGCGGTTCGAGCCGTGTGAAGATCTCGAGTTCGGAATACGTGCTGCAGTTGGGCATCTCGCTACCGCTCCGCGGGGAGATCGAGTCACTCACGATCGTTCCGGCCTTCCACGTGTTGTACGCCGGGTACAATTCGAGCTCGGTGACGGAGTCCCTGAACAACGGTCTTGAGGCACGCCTCGGGTCTGTGAGCGCCAATGCGATCCTGACGAGATTCGGGATCCAGGCGGTGAAGTCCATTCGTGTGTTGAACAAGAATGGGCGGATCGGCGGACGGATGGAGTGGATTCACAATTTCGATGCCGACCGTCGCGACATTGATGTGGCACTGGGTGGCGGGAGCGCGAGCGCCCGTTTCCAGAGCTCACGTCCCGGTGCCGACGCGGTTCGCGCGGGGATCTTCGGGGAAGTGCTCCTGAACGAGCGCACTTCGGTCCGGGTCAACGTAGATCACCAGATTCAGGACAAGCAGAGCAGCACCTACACGGGCATCTCGCTCGGGATCCAGTTCTAGTCCTCCGAGCTCTCGAACAAGAAGGCCGGCTCTCCTCGTGAGGGCCGGCCTTTTCTTTTTCAAACGGTCGCAGCCCAACATCCCCAAAAAAAGAGAGGCGGCTCTCGGGAGAGCCGCCTCGATGGCCATCGCGGAAACCGCGAGATGAGGGGAGGATGCGATTAGGCGCCGACGAGGGCGCGGGCCTCCGCGGCCAGGGCCGTGGAGAGATAGCGCTCGCCGGTCGAGCAGGCGACGGTGACGATGAGCTTGCCCTTGTTTTCCGGCCGTTTGGCGACCTCGAGGGCGGCGTGGACGTTGGCACCGGTGGAGATGCCCACGAGCAGCCCCTCTTCCTTCGCAAGCCGGCGAGCCATGGCGAAGGCATCGTCGTTCGATACGGTGATCACCTCGTCCACAACGGGAAGATGGAGGTTGGCAGGAACAAAGCCGGCTCCCGTACCCTGAATCTTGTGCGGGCCCGGTTTGACGGGTTCGCCGGCGAGGGTCTGCGAGATGACGGGAGAGTCCTTGGGCTCGACGGCGATGGCCTTGAAGCCCGCGCGCCGCGGCTTGATGACCTCCGCGCAGCCGGAGATGGTGCCGCCGGTTCCGACGGCCGCGACGAGGATGTCGACCTTTCCGTCGGTATCATCCCAGATTTCCTCCGCCGTGGTTTTCTGGTGGATTGCGGGGTTTGCTGGATTGCTGAACTGTTGCGGAATGAAAGAGTTCGGGGTGTTTTTCGCGAGCTCCTCGGCCTTGGCGATGGCGCCCTTCATGCCCTCGGAGCCCGGGGTGAGGACGAGCTTGGCCCCGAGCATGGCGAGGAGCGTGCGTCGCTCGAGGGACATGGTCTCGGGCATGGTCAGTGTGAGGTTGTAGCCCTTGGCAGCACACACGAAGGCCAAGGCAATTCCGGTGTTTCCGCTGGTGGGCTCGATGATGGCGGTGTCCTTGGTGACTTTGCCGGCCTGCTCGGCGGCCTCGATCATGGCCATGCCGATACGGTCTTTGACGCTGCCGAGGGGATTAAAGAACTCGCACTTAACCGCGATGGTGGCGTCGATGCCCGCGGAGACGTGGTTGAGTTTGACGAGCGGCGTGTGGCCGACGGTTTCGACGATGTTCTGGTAAATTTTGCCCATGATTGAGTTGTGGTTGTGGAGGTGGATGGGTGTTTAACCAGTTCGGATTCAGTCGGGCAAGAGGTCGTTGCCGGTGCGGCTGGGAAAGCCGGGAGGGCTCGCGGGTTGGGCCCGATTACTCGTAGCGGAGGGCATCGATGGGATCGAGGGCGGCTGCCTTGCGGGCGGGATAAAGGCCGAAGAAAACGCCGACGCCGGCGCTGAACAAGAACGCGATGGCGATGGCTCCGGGGGAGGTGAGCGTGGGCCAACCGGCGAAGCGCGAAAGGAGGGAGGAGGTGCCGAGGCCGAGCAGGATGCCCAGGATGCCGCCGAGGGAGCTGAGGGTGACCGATTCGATGAGGAACTGGCTGAGGATGTCCCCGGAGTGGGCGCCGATGGCGATGCGGATTCCGATCTCGCGGGTGCGCTCTGTGACGCTCACGAGCATGATGTTCATGATGCCGATGCCGCCGACAATGAGCGAAACGCTGGCGATGGCGCCGAGGAGGAGGCGCAGGACGCGCGAGGTGGCCGTGGCCATTTCGGCGATCTCCTGCTGGCTGCGCACTGTGAAGTCGGGGTCGCGGTCATTGGGAATGCGATGCCTTTGCCTCAGGAGCGCCGTGATTCCGGCGACGACTGCCGGGGCGCTTTGTTCGGTGGCGCATTGGACGCTGATGCTGCGCAGGATCGTGGAGCCCATCAGGCGTTTCATTGCGGTGGTGTAGGGCACGACGACGAGGTCGTCCTGATCGGTCCCCATCACCGAGGTGCCCTTTTCCCTCAGCACGCCGACGATCTGGAAGAGCACGTGTTTGACCCGGATCACCTGGCCGACGGGGCTTTCATCTCCGAACAACTGGCGAGCCACGGTCTTGCCGAGCAGGGCGACCTTGTTGGAGGATCGCACGTCCTGGTCGGTGAAGGCCGCGCCCTCGGTGATGCCCCATTGCCGGATGTCGAAGTATTCGGGCGCCTCTCCAAAAACAAAGGTGCTCCAGTTCTGGTTTCCGTAGCTGACCTGAGCCGGAGTTCGGCAGTCTGGGGTGACGGCCATTACGTCGGGAACTTCCTCCTCGATGGCAAAGGCGTCTTCGAGCTTGAGGGTGCCGGCGCTTCCGATGCCGGACTGGACACCGCCCGAGGAGAAGCTTCCCGGGAAGACGATGACCATGTTTTGGCCGAGGGTGGCGATTTGGGCTTCGACTTGGGCTTTGGCGCCGTTGCCGATGCCGACCATGGCGACGACCGCACCCACACCGATGACGATGCCGAGCATGGTGAGGACGGAGCGCAGCTTGTTGCGTCGCAAGGCGCGCAATGCGAGAAGGAAGGTGGCGAGCGCGGTCATGGCCTCGGGGCGTTTTCGGCGGCCTGAGTAAGCAGGAGTTCGCGTTCGTGCCGTGCGCTGAGGCGGTGGGAGACGGGCTCATCGCTTCGCACGGTGCCGTCGCGCATGACGATTTGGCGTTTATTGAAGCGGGCGATATCCGGCTCGTGGGTGACCATGAGGATGGTGATGCCCTGGTCGTTGAGGGTCTGGAAGACCTCCATGATTTCGATGGAGGTGCGGCTGTCGAGGTTGCCCGTGGGTTCGTCGGCGAGGATGAGGGCGGGCTGGTTCACGAGGGCGCGTGCGATGGCGACGCGCTGCTGCTGGCCGCCGGAGAGTTGGTTGGGATGATGATCGGCCCGCTGCGAGAGTCCCACCATCTCAAGAGCCTGGAGGGCCCGCTGGCGCATGGTTTTGTTCGGAATCGGAATGCGGGCGTACATCATGGGGAGCTCGACATTCTCGACGGCCGAGGTGCGGGACAGGAGGTTGAAGCCTTGGAAAACGAAGCCGATTTTGGAGTTGCGCACGTCGGCCCGGGCATCCCTGGCGAGCGTGGAAACATCGATTCCGTCGAGCAGGTAGCGCCCCTTCGTGGGCCGGTCGAGGCACCCGAGGATGTTCATCATCGTGGACTTGCCCGAGCCACTGGAGCCCATGATCGCGACAAATTCGCCCCGCTCCACGCGCAGACTCACCCCGCGCACGGCGTGCACCTGCACGTCGCCGGAAGTGTAGGTTTTCCAGATGTCTTCCAACTCGAGAACGGGAGGCATGCAGGCGCAACTCAGCGGGTGCGGATCGAGGGGGCGCCGAGGGGATTGGAGGGGGGCTTGGGCGCGGCGTTTTGCGGGTTCTTGAGGCCCGTCACGACGACCTCTCCCTCCTGAAGTCCCTCCAGAACCTCGGTATTCAGATTGTCCGTGATCCCGAGTTTGAGGGTGACAGGCTCCGGTTTGGGGGTGCCGGGGTTGAGTCGATAGACTTTGCGATCCGCCTTGGGCGCTTTGGCCGTCTTCGAGCCGGATTTGCCTTTTTGGGGGGAAGGCGCGGCGCCGGTGGAGGGTGGAGGGGTCTTATCCGAGGCGAGGCTTTCGGGGGGGCGAAAACGGAGGGCGGCGTTGGGGACCTTGAGGGTGTTTTTGCGTTGGGCGACGGTGATGGAGACGTTGGCCGTCATGCCGGGTTTGAGTTTCAGCTCCGGGTTGGAGACCTCGATCATGACGTCGTAGGTCACGACGCTTTGGAGCGTGAGGGGCGAGTTTCGGATCTGCTGCACCTTGCCTGTGAAGGGGGTGTAGGGGAAGGCGTCCACGGTGAACTCGACGGATTGGCCTTCGGTCACGGCTCCGATGTCGGCTTCGGAGACGGAGGCTGCGATGACCATTTGGGTCAGGTTGTTGGCGATGCTAAAAAGCGTGGGGGCGCTGAGGGAGGCCGCGACCGTCTGACCGATATCGACGTTGCGGGAGATGACGAGTCCGTCGATGGGAGAGTAGATGGTGCAGCGGGCGAGGTCGACTTCGGCGCGTTTGAGTGATCCCTCCTTGATTTGGACGGCTGCCTGGGCCTGGCGGAGGGAGGCGTGCGCGGCATCCACATCGGCTTGGGAGGCGGCGTTTTGGCGGAGGAGTTCCTCTTTGCGTTTGGCGGTGAGTTCGGCGAGTCCGAGGGAGGCCTCGGCGCTGGCGAGTTCGCCCCGGGCCTGGAGGACGATGGCTTCGTAGGTCGCGGGATCGAGTTTGGCGATGATCTGCCCTGCTTTGACCTCGCTATTGAAGTCGGCGTGGAGATCGGAAATGGTGCCCGAAATCTGGCAGCCGACGGTGACATTGAGCAGGGGCTTCAAGGTTCCTGTGGCGGTGACCACCTGGGTGAGGTCTCCGCGTTCGACTGAGGCCGAGAAGTACTCGGGAGCGGCGGAGGGGCGGTGTTGCCAGTACCACCCAAGGGCGGCTCCAGAGAGGAGGAGCAGCAGTAGGACGAGTTTTTTCATCAGCAGCGGTTATCGGCTGGGGACGGACTTTCGGACGCGCGCTTCCTGGAAGGTTCCGGTGACCCGTTCGAGCGATCGGAGGGCGACCTGATAGTCCAGGGTCATGGCCGCCAGATCGGATCGCGCGGTGTTGAGGTCGGTGAGGGCGGAAAGCACGTCGACGCTTTTGGCGATGCCGGCGCGGTACTGGTTTTGGAGGTCGGAGTAGCTCTGCTCGGCGGCCTGCACCTGGGCCTGAACGGCGCGCAAGGAGCTGTCGAGGGCACGGACATTCAGCCATGCCCGTTTCACCTCGGCCTCGATGGATTTGCCGAGGCGCTCCTTATCGAGCACGGCTTGGTCGACATCGCGTCGGCTGTTGGCGAGGTCGATTTCGCGCTGGCCGCCTTCGAAGAAGGGGATTTGGACGGAGACCCCCGCCATCCACTGTTCGCGGTGTCCGGCGTTTGGGCCGGAGTTTTGGGAAATGGATTGATCGGCGGAGGCGACGAGTTTGGGGGCGTACTGGGCTTGGATTTCGCGACGGCGCTCCTCGGAGGCTTGGACGGCGAGGATGCGCCCGAGGAGGTCTTCGCGTTTTTGCCAGGCGGTGGATAGGAGTTGTTCGAAGGCTTGGGAGGAGCAGGGATAGGGGGAGGGTTCGACGAGCCGCAGGGGGGCATCGGGAGGGACGTTCAGGATGTTTCGAAGGGTGTTGCGTTGGAATTCGAGGGTGTTTTCGGAGGCGATGAGGGCGCGCCGGGCGGTTTCCACACTCACCTGAGCGCGGAGCACATCGCTGCGGGTGACCTCGCCGACGTCGGCGCGTGTTTGCGCGAGCACCTGCTGTTGGGAGGCGAGTTCGAGGGACTGTTGGTTGACCTTGAGCAGGCGTTCCTGCTTGAGCACCTCGTAGTAGGCGGAGGCGACGCCAAAGAGGGTTTCGCGGATGGTGAAGTTGCGGGCGAACTGGGTGCTTTTTTGAAGCAATTTGCCTCGGCGTTGGGCGGGGAAAACGGAGAGGTCGAGGAGGGGTTGGTCGAGGGAGAGGTTCCACATCCCGGAGCCGCCATGGGAGCGCAGGGGGGCGTTGAGGGCAGCCAGTTGCGCGCTGGAGGAGGTGCGGTCGTAGGAGTAGGAGCCGTGGAGTCTTGGAGCGACGCGGGTGAGGGCCCCGAGGGGCAGGAGGTTGGCTTTTTGGACCTCGAGGAAGGCGATTCGGATCGTCTGATCGCTGCCAAGCGCGAGATCGTAGGCCTGCTCGAGGGAGAGGGGGCCCTCGGGCACCCGGGAGAAGGCGACAGGCGACTGGGGGGCGGCGCGGAGGGAGGGGGAGAGGAGCAGGAGGAGAGAGAGGGCGGGAAGGAGGACCGCGGCGCGCATGAGGGGAAGGGGAACGCAGAGGCGGAGGCCTCCTGAGGAGCGATTCGTACGTACGCGTACTATTGGAGGCAAGGCCTTTCCTCTTTCCCTCTTTTCCCGCCGCCGCTCACTCGCTTCCGAGGAACACCGCGCTTTTGGGGTCCCCGCAGGAGACGAGAAAAGCGAGCAGATCCAGCACTTGGTCCTGTGCGAGTCCGTCGGTGAGTCCTCGGTGCGGTGGGGATTCGAGGATGGGGGCGAGCAGGTTTTCGGGAGGGGAAAGGCGGGCAGGCAGGTCTAGTGGGGGCCCTTTGTCGGTTCCGATGCCTGCGAAGCGGTGGCATTGGTCGCAACGGAGTTGGCTGAAAAGGGCGCGGCCCTTGGGGTAGGAACGGTAGCCTTCGAGGCCCACGGAGAGCACCGCATGAAAATCGGGGAGGGTCCAGCGGCGCTTGGCTTTGTCTTCGGCGTGGGTCTGCCGTGGGACGAGTGCCAGGCAAGCGAGGAGGAGAAGCGCCAGGGCTTTGGCCCGAGGAAGCGCGACGGCGCGGGGGGATGGGAGGGCGCGTGCCACGGGAGGGGCTCAGCGGGATTTGCCTTCCTTCGTTTCTTCCGGCGGCACGGGGCGGTCCTTGTAGAAAAGGATTCCGGACCGGCGCAGGTTGGCGATGAAGGTGCGGAGGTTGTCGCCGGTTTGTTTGTCTTGAGAGAGCACGCCCAGGGCTCCTTTTCCGTCGGAGGCGTTTTTGGCAAGTTTTTCGAAATGCTTGAGGGCGGAATCCGCGGTGGCGAGGACTTGGTCGGTTTTGCCCAAGACGCGGTCGATGGAGAGGGCGGACTTTTGGACGGAGGCGGAGGTGTCGCGCAGGTTTTGGAAGGTCTGCTGGAGGTTGATAGTGTTGGTTTCGTTCAGGATGCGCTGGTTGATGTTGGCGGTGAGGGCCTGGATCTGCTTGAGGCTTTCGTTGAGCTGATCCATGACCTCCGTCCCTCGGGCTGCCAGTTCGTCAAATCCGCCCGAACGGCTGCCATCCACAATCTCCTTGGGTTGCCAGAAGTCGCCGGCGTCGATTTCTTGGGCGGGAACGACGTCGACGAACTTGTCGCCGAGCAGTCCGGCGCTGCCGATGAGGAAGCGGCTTTTGCGCGGGATACGGACGCTGCCTTGGACTTGGAGGCGCACGGCGACGCGGTAGGAATCGCGGAGGAGCTGGGGTGGGCCGTCCACGAACCCGATTTTGGCCCCGGAGAGGGTGACATCGGCGCCGGGGGCGAGGCCATTGGCGTTGGGGAAGAGGACGGTGATTTCGTAGGGAGCCTGGAGGCCCTGGCCGACCCTGCCGAAGGTGACGATCAGGATTCCGAGGATGGCGAGGCTGGCGAACAAGAAGAGTCCCACGAGGAGTTCGGTGCGGCTTTTGCGTTCGGTGCCCATAGGAGTGCGGGGTGGATAGGAGAGGATGGAGGCGGGAGGGGATTAGTCGGCTTCCTCGGAGTTGCCCTCGATGAAATTGCGGAGGATGGGGTCGGAGGTGGTTTCCAGTTCCTTGGGGGAGCCGTTGAAATAGATCTGGCCCTCGTGGAGGAAGGCAATTTCATCCGCGGTATGGAAGGCGGTTTTCATATCGTGGGTGACCACGATGGAGGTGACTTGCAGCCTTTTTTGGAGCCGGCGGATGAGGCGGTTGATGGAGTCCGTGGCGATGGGATCGAGCCCGGTGGTGGGCTCGTCGTAGAGGATGCAGGCGGGGCGCGACGCGATGGTGCGGGCGAGTCCGACCCGTTTACGCATGCCGCCCGAGAGGTTTTCGGGCATTTTTTCCTCCTCTCCGGAGAGGTCGACCATTTCCAAAGCCTCGGCCACGCGTTCGCGGATGGCCGCGGGGTCGGTCATGCCGGATTCGCGCAGGGGGAAGGCGATGTTTTCGCCGACGGTCATGGAGTCAAAGAGGGCGCCGCTTTGGAAGAGGATGCCCACCTTTTTGCGGATAGGGCCGAGCTGGCGTTCGCGGAGTTGGGCGATGTCCTCGCCTTCAATGAGGATCTGGCCGGAATCGGGGCGGAAGAGTCCCACGAGGTGTTTGAGGAGCACGCTTTTGCCGGAGCCGGAACGCCCGAGGATGACATGGGTTTGTCCCTTTTGGATGTGGAGTTGGACTCCCCGCAAAATGGGCTGGCTCCCGAGGGTTTTGAAGACATCGACGACGGAGATCATGGAGCGGCTAGTAGGATCCGGCCGGGAAGAAAATGTTCAGGGCAAAGGAGAGGAAAAAGTTGACGATGAGAATGATGAGCGACGCGTTGACCACGGCGGCCGTGGGGGCTTTGCCCACTCCGACGGCGCCCTGCGAAGTTTTGAGGCCTTCGCGGCAGGCGATGAACCCAATGAGGGCGGCGAAGACCGTCCCCTTGACGAGCGCCATCTTGATGTCCCTGCCCATGGTGAACTTGAGCATGTTGGTCATGTAGTAGGCGGAGGAAACGCCCAGCACCTTTGTGGCGACGCCGTATCCGGCGAAAATGCCGAGTCCGATGCACTCCATGGTGAGCAGGGGGCCGGAGATCATGAGTGCCATGACGCGCGGGACAATGAGGTAGTCGATGGGATGCACGCCGAGGGCGCGGAGGGCATCGATTTGCTCGGTGACTTTCATGGTGCCGATCTCGGCGGCGATGGCCGCGCCGACGCGTCCGGAGATCATGAGCGCCGTGAGGACGGGCCCGAGTTCACGGAACATGGACACGGCGACGACGGCGCCCACGGCGGAGTCCATGCTGAGGCGGTGGAATTGGAAGTAGGTTTGGGCGGCGAAGACGGCCCCGGTGAAGCCTCCGGTGACGACGACCACCAGCTGGGAACCGAATCCGATTTCAGCGATTTGCCTCAGGAGCAGGCGCCATCGCAGGGGGGCGACCCGGAGGGAATGGAAGGTGTCGAAAGCCAGCACGGCCAGCTCCCCGAGGTAGCGCAGAAAGCCGAGGGCGGCGGAACCGGTTTGGGAGAACGGGCGGAGGGGCACGGCGCGGAACAACGGTGGGAGTGGAGCGGCGAGGGCGTTGCGGCGGGGGGGCCAACGGCCGATTGGAAAGGAGCGGGAGCGCTAGGGATGGACCTCGGGATCCGGAGCGGCAGGGGCTTCCAGCCTGGGGAAGAGAGGCGTGGGGGCGCCGAGGAGATGGCCCTCGGGGAGGAGTCCCCATCGGGCGTCGGAGAGTTGGGTTCCGCCAGTCCACTGGAGTTGGGCGTGGATTCCGCGTGCGGCGTCCGGGAGCACGGGGCTCAGGAGGATGCCGAGGATGCGGAGGGATTCCGCCAGGTGGTAGAGCACGGCATCGAGGAGATCGGCCTGGGCGGGGTCCTTGGCGAGTTTCCAAGGAGCGGTGTTTTCGATGAGCTGATTGCAGCTCCGGGCGAAGCCTACAACGGCCCGCAGGGCGGCGTCGACCTGATACTGTTCCATGGATTGCTGGAAGAGTGCGACGGCGGCGGGAGCCTCTTGTTCGGCAAGAGCCGCGAGGGCGGGCTCGGAGAGGTGAGGACGGCGCAGAACGCCTTGGCGGTAGCGGGCGGCCATGTTGAGGGTGCGGTTGAGGAGGTTGCCCACGTTGTTGGCGAGCTCGTCGTTGAAGCGCATCCGGAGGCGTTCTTCGGAGAAATCCGCGTCCTTGCCGGTGACGATATCGGCCATGAGGTAATAGCGGAGCGCGCCCGGGCCATAGCGCTCGGCGAGGAGGACGGGGTCGACGGCGTTGCCGAGGCTTTTGCTCATTTTGGCTCCCGAGATGTTCCACCATCCGTGGACGAGCAGGGAGGGGATTTGGTCATCGGGGAAACCGAGGGCGTGGAGCATGATGGGCCAGTAGACGCCGTGGGCGGGGATGAGGATGTCCTTGCCGATGACGTGGGCTTTGGCGGGCCAGAGGCGTTGGAACGGGGGGGAATCCGAGCCGGGCAGCGCGAGGTAGCCGGCGAAGGAGATGTAATTGATGAGGGCGTCGAACCATACGTAGGTCACGTAGTGGCGGTCGAAGGGGAGTTCGATGCCCCAGGACAGGCGGGATTTGGGACGGGAGATGCAGAGATCGCCGGTGAGGCGTTCGACGGCGTTGCGCAGTTCGGGGCGGCGGAAGGAGGGGATGACGAAATGCTCGTGGGAGTCGATGAAGGCGAGGAGCCACTCCCGGTGTTGGGCGAGCCGGAAGTACCAGTTTTCCTCTTCGAGCTCGACGACCTGCCCCCATTCGGGGCCGAACTGCCCCTCCTCGTTGCGTTCCTTATCGGTGAGGAATTGTTCCTGACGGACGCTGTAGAAGCCGCGGTGGGCTTGTTTGTAGAGTTGGCCTTCGTCGTGGAGGCGCTGCAGGATTTGCTGCACCACGCGTTGGTGGGTGGGGGAGGTGGTGGCGGCCCAGCCGTCGAATTGAACGCCGAGTTTTTGCCAGAGGTCCAAGAACTTGGCTGTGCATTTGTCCGCAAAATCCTGCGGTGCAATCCCCTCTTTCTCTGCGGATTGCTGGACTTTCTGGCCGTGTTGGTCGACGCCGGTGAGGAAAAACACCTCGGAGCCTCGGAGTTTCTCGTAGCGCGCGAGCACATCGGTGAGCACTTTTTCGTAAGCGTGGCCGATGTGGGGAGCCGCGTTGGTGTAGTCGATGGCCGTGGTGTAGAAGGTGCAGTCCGGCATAAGGTGAGGCGAGGCAGACAGGGAACGGTAGCGGGCCGGTCGGAGGAAGGCAAAACGCGCTTTGAGTTTGCGGGGTCTCGGCGGGGGCTCGGCGCGGCGGAGGCCGCTGGAGAGTGCATGCACGGCGCATGCACAGCGCATGAGCGGGCGGCTTTTGCGGGAGAGGGCGGGCGGTGTTGAGCCCAGTGGATTCTGGCAGCGTGCGGACGCGAGGTCAGCGCACGCAGGCCCGAATCCCCTCCGCCACCGCGTCGGCAAGTTTCTGCCGGTACGCCTCCGAACGGGCGATTTTCGCACCTTCGGAAGCGTGGGTGAGGAACCCGAGTTCCACGAGGACGCTGGGCTTTTTATTATAACGCAAGACGTAGAAGCGCGCCCGGCGCACTCCGCGGTCGGGTCCCCCGGAGGCCTTCACCACTCTGCGGTGGATCGCCTGGGCGAGGGCTGAGCCGCGTTGGTTGGAGTGGTAGGTCTCAATCCCGTGTCCTGTTCTTTTGGGGTCGGAATTGAAGTGGATGCTCACGAACACCGCGCGGCTCGGGGCTCGGTTGGAGATGGCGACCCGCTCGGAGAGCTCCACGAATACATCGGAGGATCGGGTGAGAATCACGCGGTGGCCCGCCGCCTGGAGCCTGGACTGGACACGCCGGGTGACGTCGAGGGCGGCCGACTTTTCGCTGAATTTCTGGCCGGGAATCCCACCCGGATCATGGCCTCCATGGCCGGCATCCAGCACGATGGTCCCTCCGTGGAGGAGGGAAGGGGTGAGGGCCAGGAGGAGGCAGAGGCCGAAAATCCAGCGCATGGGCGAGGACGAAGCGGGATTTGTGCCGAGCATTCCGCTCCGCCGGAAGCTGGGGCGGGGTTGCGTTCAGGATACGTCGGGTCTCTTTGCTCCTCGCTCGTGGTTCGCCCCGGGGGGATTGGCGGGATGGTCGCGGGCGCGTCAGAAATGGAGCCGCAGCCTGATCCGATCCAAAGAGGGGGGGCGTTACTGGGAGAAGCGTGTTGCGAGGAGGGCGGCGGCGGCGGTGACGGCCGCTTTCTCAGAGTCGGTCCAGTCGTGGGCCTGCGCCTTTGCGATGCCGAGGACGCCGCGGAGGGAGCGGGTGGAATCGAGGGCGGGGACCGCGAGGGAGCCTTCCATTCCGGTGGCTTTCGCCGCGGGACGGGCCTGGCCGGACTGGTCGGTTTGGAGGTTGCAGAGGGAGACGGGTTCGAGGCGCTCCGCGGCGAGTCCTGCAATGCCCTTTCCGATAGGCACCTGCTGGATCAGCCCAATGACAGGAGGGGGGATTTGGAAGGAGGCCGCGAGCAGGAGCATTCCGTCTTCGAGGCGGTGAAACGTGCCGGCCTGACAGCCAAAGTGGGCGATGACGGATTCGAGCGCGGCGGGCAACTCGGCGTGCAACAGGGTGTGCTGAAGGCTGGAGGGGAGGAGTGGGGAGGTCATGGCGGTTGGGAGGGAGAGGGAGGGGAGAGAGAGGGAGGGAAGAATTAGCGGGAGGGGGGTGGGGGAAGGGGGGGGAGAACGAGGAGGGGAATGCCCTCGCGATAGGCGCGTGCAAGGATGACATAACGCTCTGCCCAAGAAGCAAGGGCCCTTTGTTCCTCGAGGGTGAGGGGGCGTACGACCCGGGCCGGAGATCCCAGCACGAGCGAACCCGGGGGAATACGGGTGCCGCTGGTGAGGAGCGCATTGGCACCAAGAATCGATCGGGCTCCGATTTCGCAGCCATCCAACACAACCGCGTTCATGCCCACCAGGACTTCGTCATCGACGCGGCAGGCGTGGAGAATGGCGCCGTGGCCGACGGTGACGCGCTGTCCGACGGAGGTGCCGAACGCGTCGGACAGATGGACGACGGCGCCGTCCTGAATATTAGACTGCGGTCCGATATGAATCGTATGGAGATCGGCCCTTAACACGGCCTGGAACCATACGCTGGAATCGGACTCGAGGGTGACATCGCCGACGAGCACGGCGCCGGGAGCCACGAAGGCTGAGGGGGATACGGAAGGCGGGGCGCCCGCGAAGCGGTGGATGCGGCCGCGGAGTTCGGGATGGGAGGGCTCTGGCATGGGTGGGAGCGGGGGGCAGATTGGGGTGGGGAAAATTATACGAATTTTGTTTGACGATCCATGGGGTGGGTGGCAGCACGGTGACGCTTCGCGATTTCGACGCAACGAGCAAATGCGAAGTGGCGCCTCTGGTGCAGGCAGGCTCGTTGGATCGGTCGCAAAAGCCAGACTGGATGGTCGATTTCTGATTGGTTCAGATTTTTCATCGAGCGGCTGAGCAACCATCTCTTCATCCATCCCCATCCATCCATCCGCCCCCAAAATGAATAAAGCAGAGCTTGTCAGTGTGATCCAGAAGCAGCTTGGTGACGAAACCAGCAAAGCCGCGGCCGAGCGCGCACTGGATGCCGTAATTGATGCAATTAAAGCTGGTCTGAAAAAGAACCATGCGGTACAGATGATTGGGTTCGGATCATTCAAGGTTGTCTCCCGCAAGGCGAGAACCGGGGTGAATCCGAAAACGAAGGAGAAGATCAAAATCAAGGCCTCAAAGTCGGTTCGGTTCACCCCGGGCAAGGACTTGAAAGCCAAGGTGAAGTAGCTCCGCGTTTAACCGTTTTACAGGCTTAGAGGATTTCCCCCTAACCCCCCGAAGCACCCCGTTTTGCTACGCAAAACGGGGTGCTTTCTTTTTTGGGGTGCCTCGTCCTGCCGGATGGGGCGGGGGCTTTCGGGATTGAGTCCGACGGGGGAGGCGCGGCACGTTCGGGGATGACTCGTTTTGACGGCCGTTCTGCGGACCAGTTGCGTCCGGTATCTTTCACTTCTGGGATTGCGCCGCATGCCCAGGGATCTGTGCTGGTGGCGTTTGGAAACACGCGCGTGATCTGTTGTGCGATGATCGAGGAATCGGTGCCCCGGTGGATGAAGGAGCAGGGGGTGAGTGGCGGGTGGTTGACGGCGGAGTACTCCATGCTGCCGTACTCCACCTTGGAGCGAAAGGCGCGCGATGCCTCCCGGGGCAAGACGGATGGGCGGAGTGTTGAGATTCAGCGTCTGATAGGCCGTTCCCTGCGGGCGGTGGTGGATTTGGAAGCACTTGGATCACGCACGCTTTGGGTGGATTGCGATGTGCTTCAGGCGGACGGGGGCACCCGGACGGCGGCGATCTCTGGCGGGTGCGTGGCGGCTTACCTTGCCTGTCGGAGTTTGGTGGAGCGGGGGCTTTTAAAGACGCTGCCGATTCGCCAGTTGGTGGCGGCGGTCAGCGTGGGGGTGGTTCAAGGCGAGGTGGTGCTGGATCTCAACTATGTGGAGGATCGGGATGCATCGGTGGATATGAATTTGGTGATCACGGACTCGGGGCAGTATGTGGAGGTCCAAGGGTCTGGCGAGGAGGCGGTTTTCAGTGCGGACCAGTTGCGTGCCATGCTGGAGCTGGGGGGCGGCGGGGTGCGTCGCCTGATTGAGGCCCAGCGGGCGGCGCTTGGGCTATTTCCCGAGTCGGACTGAGGAGAGGTCGGGGGAGGGAGGGCACGCGTGACGGACGGAACGAAAACGCTTGACCCCAGCCAACGGCTTCTCCACCTTGCGCGCCCCATTTTAATCCTCAAAGAGACACGTCATGAGCCGAGTTTGCAGCATCACCCACGCCAAGCCTTCCAGAGGATCGGTCATTCACCGTCGCGGTCTCGCGAAGAAAAAAGGGGGGATCGGTCAGCATGTCACCAAGGTGGTGGCTCGCACTTTCACCCCGAACCTCCAGACCAAGCGGATCTGGGTTCCTGAGCTGAAGCGCTTCGTTTCGGTGAAGTTGACAGCGCGTGCGCTGAAGACGGTCACGAAGAACGGTGCGTTTGCCACGCTGAAGAAGGCGGGGCTGATCTAGTTTGTTTTTCCCGAGGGGTTGGTTCCGGGCGGGGAGCCTTGATCGAAGTTCGGCTTCGCGTCTGGCTCCGGCTGGTCCGTCTGTTCTCTGCCCTTCGCTCTCCCCTCCGCTCGTTTGCATCCTTTCCTCAACCAAAACCAAAAACATGGCTTATAGCGTCAAGAGTAAGAAGTCCGGGAAGACCTACTTCCTGCATTCCCGCAATCAAGTTCTCAAGGGCGGTCAGACCGTGACCCTTTATTTCTTCGCCGGCGAGGTGAAGGAAGGGGCGATCGATGCGCTTCCCGCGGGGTATGAGGTTTCGGAGAATGCCTCCACCGGGCTGCCCCTTCTGAAGAAAGCGGCGAAGTAAGGGATTTTCGATAGGAAAGATCCGGGGAGCCCTTCCCTGGTGGCGATTGCGAGCCCCGTCCTTAAGACGGGGCTCTTTTTTTAAGGGGCGCGGTCCCGCGCAATGCGGGGGAGGTACAAGGGAATGGAAGTTGCTTCAACAGGGAGGGTTTTTCCGCAATCCCCCGTTTTTTATGCATCCCAAACCTGCGAAGCTCCGAGGGGAAGGCATTTTGAACCGCCTCCCAAGTTGGCTCCGGAGCGGTCTGGTTAACCGTTTATTCGGCAGGATCTTCTCGTCCGCTCATGCGCGGCGCACCCCCCTTCCGATCGCCTGTTTTCGGGAGCTTCCGCGCTTCGCCCAGGCCGTGTCGGTATGGACCGTTTTGTGTTTGGGGTTCGCCCCGACGCCTCTGCTGGCGGCGGTTGTGACCAAGGAGAATAACGCGCTGTCTCTCAGTTCCGGAGCGGCATGGCAGGGGGGGATTGCTCCAAGTGGCTCCGATACCGCCCTTTTTGACTCCACGATCACCGGTCCGCTCACTCTCGATCTTGGGGCGGACCTCTCGATTTTGGGAATGCGCTTCACCCAACCCGGAGGCGCCCTGACCCTTTTGGATCCCTCCTACCGGCTGACGCTGGGCGCGGGGGGCCTGGACGTGAACGCGCCTTCCCAGGCCGTCACGCTGGGTTCGGCCATGACCCTCGGCGCCGCCCAGCTCTGGAACGTCGGCATGACGAGCAGCGTCACGGTTTCGGGCACGATTAGCGGCTCCGAGTCGCTCGTGAAGACGGGCATGGGCAACCTGCGCCTCACCGCGAGTGCGAACTCTTACACCGGCTCGACCCAGATCCAGAGCGGCGCGCTCACGATCTCCAACTCCGCCCAGCTCGGCAACTCCACCTCCACCGTCGTGGTCGGGGGCTTCTACAGCAGCACGGGTTTTTCCGATGGCCAACTGGTGTTGGACGGCGGCACGGCGGGCATGACGCTTACCCGCAACCTGAGCCTCAATGGCCGG
>JBEBAG010000215.1:0-15479 GCA_041159065.1 Verrucomicrobiota bacterium
GCTCCCTCACCACCCAGAAACCGAACGACGGCCTTGTCGTCTACAACCAACACGCCCAAAACCACCTCGCGCCCCTGCCCTTCCCCACCTCCCCCCTCCCCCAATGGCAGTGCCAACCCCAGGCGCCCTCCACCCCTCCCCCCGCCCCCCTCAAAGTCCCCAAGCTTCTGAGTGCCTACCTCTCCCTCGGCGCACGCATCTGCGGCGCCCCCGCTCTTGATACCGAATTCAAGACCATCGACTTCCTGACCCTCCTCGACCTTGAATCCCTCCCGCCCAGCGCCGTCTCCTTCCTCTCCTGAGCCCAGTCTCCCCCCTGCGGAACCGTTCCCCCCCCACCTGCTCCTGCGCAGGGCGCTCGGCATCGCGACGCACTTGGCTGCAGGCCTCGCCCGCTTTCGGCTCCTTTCCCGCCATACCCCGCTGACCGAGCGCGCCGCCCTCCTCCAGCGCCTCTGCCGGGCCCTCGTCTGCGAATTCGGCATCGAGCCCGTGCCCACGGGCTTCCCAAGCCCACCCGCCGGGAGAGGCAGCCTCCTCGTCGCCAATCACGTCGGCTTTACCGATATCCTCGTCCTCGGATCGCTCCACCCCATCGTGTTCGTTTCCAAGGCAGACGTCGCCCGCTGGCCCATCATCGGGCCCATCGCCAAAGCCGCCGGGACCCTCTTCGTCCAACGCGAAAAACGCGGTGACGTGGCCCGCGTCAATCAAGCCCTCGCGCAAACGCTCGCCTCCGGCGTGCACATCGCCCTCTTCCCCGAGGGCACCAGCTCCGATGGCGAAACCGTCCTTCCCTTCCAGCCCTCCCTCCTCCAGCCAGCCATCGACCTCGCCGCCCCCATCACCCCAGTCCACCTTCGCTACCACGAATCCTCGGGAGCGCGCATCGACGAGATCGCCTACTTCGGCGACCGGCTCCTCGCAGACTGCCTCCGCGCCCTGATCCTGCGCCGCCAAACTCTCTGCAGCGTAAGCTACGGAAACACGGCGCCTGCCGAAACGCCGCGCAAACCCCTCGCCCTCCGCTTGCACCAGGAAGTGCTGACACTCGGCCAGCGCGGGCGGACGCCCTCCGCCTGAATGTTTCCCCACGCCCCCGCAGAGCACCCCGCCCAGAACGCGGGATGCGCCCCTCCCCTCCGTGCGCGATTTCGCGCTTGCCCAACCGAGCTCCCTCCTCTATCAACCGCGTCCGCTTCATTCGCGGGTTGGTAGCTCAATGGTAGAGCAGCGCCCTTTTAAGGCGTTGGTTGACGGTTCGAGTCCGTCCCAACCCACTCCCCCTCAAGAATCGCTTTCGAAGCTCCGGGCGCGCTTGTCAGCTCCGTCCGTTCCGCCGATTCTCCCGCCCCTATGGCAGCGCCCCGCATTCTCTCTGGCATCAAACCCACCGGACGCCTTCACCTCGGCAACTACTTCGGAATGATGCAGCCCTCCATCGCCTGGCAGGACCGAGGGGAAGCCTTTTACTTCCTGGCCGATTATCACGCCCTCACCACCATCCACGACCCGGCCCTCATGCGGCAGTACACCCGCGAGGCGGCCCTCGATTTCCTCGCTTGCGGCCTCGATCCGGCCAAGGCCGTGCTCTTCCGCCAAAGCGATGTTCCGGAGGTCACCGAACTAGCCTGGATGCTGACCTGCCTGACCCCCATGCCGATGCTGGAAAACTGCCACGCCTACAAGGACCACCTCGCCAAAGGGAAAATCCCCTCTCATGGCCTCTTCGCCTACCCTGTCCTCATGGCCGCAGACATCCTGCTCTACCAGAGCAATCTCGTCCCCGTGGGACGCGATCAAAAACAACACGTCGAAGTCACCCGCGACCTGGCAGAGAAATTTAACCGTCTTTTCGAACCCGTCTTCACCATCCCCGAACCCAGCATCGTTCCGGAGGTCGCCACGGTCGTCGGCCTGGATGGGCAGAAAATGAGCAAGAGCTACAACAACACGATCGCCTTGTTCGAAGAGGAAAAACCCTTGCGCAAAAAAGTCATGGGCATCGTGACCGATTCCGCCCCCGTCGAAGCCCCCAAGGACCCCGCCCAGTCCTCGATCGTCGCCCTCTACCGCCTCTTCGCCACGCCCGCCGATGTCGCCCTCATGGAGGACCAGTTCCGCTCCGGCGGAATCGGCTATGGCGACTTCAAAAAACGCCTCTTCGGCGTCATCTGGGAAACGTTCGCTCCGTTCCGCGCCCGCCGCGCCGAGCTGGATGCCGATCCGCGCGCCATCGACGAAATCCTCGCCTCCGGCGCCGCAAAGGCACGCGGGATCGCCCTCCCCGTGATCCAACGCGTTCGAACCGCAATGGGGCTGCGCTGAGCCCCGTCCGCCCCGTTCAGCCCCGCGCCTGGACGCGCCCCATCCCGCCATCCACTCCGAGGATCTGCCCCGTCACCCACGCCTGCTCCCGGTCGAGGAGCCAGGCGATGGCGGAGGCCACCTCCGAGGCTTCCCCGATCCTTCCCAGAGGATGCATCGCCGAGGACGCCTTCAGCATCGCCTCGTTCTGCGTCAACCCCCGAGTCAACCCCGTGCGGGTCAACCCCGGAGCCACCGCGTTGATCCGCACCCCGCTCCGAGCGTACGTGGCCGCAGCTGAAAGCACGAGCCCCTCGACCCCGGCCTTGGCCGCCGCAATCGCCTCGTGATTCATCAGCCCGCGCTGCGCCGCCACCGACGAACACAGCACGACACTGCCTCCCCCGCTCTGGCGCATCATCCCCCGGACGGCCGCGCGCAGCACGAAAAACGCACTGGTCAAATTCCGGTGGACTGCCTCGGCAAATTCTTCGTCACTCGTCAGATGCGCCGGTTTTAGCAAAATCGATCCCACACAGTGCGCCACCCCGTCCAGGCGCCCGTGCCGCTTCAACACCGACTCCACCAGCGCGTCCACCGAGGCGCTCTGAGCCGCATCCACCACCTCCGCCTCCGCCCCCGTTTCCGCCGCCACCTCCGCCAAAGCCGCCTCCGAGCGCCCCGCCACCACCACCCGCTCCCCGCGCGCCCGCAACCTCCGCGCCAATGCCGAGCCAATCCCCCCAGACCCTCCCACAATCAAAGTCACCGCTGCCGATTCCATACACATCGTCCTCTCTCGTTGTTTTTCGCCGTTTTTGGTTCGCTCCAGAGAGGCCTCAACCGGCCCATCCCCGAATCCGCGCGCCGCGCCTCAGCGCGCCGCCTCCGCGTTCCAAACCTTGAGGTCGTCAAAATAGCCATCCTTTCCCGCCACTCCAAACTCGAGCTTGGACTTGGTGGCATGCCCGATGCCCGAGGATTTCAAGAAGCCCACCGGCTTTCCATCAATCGAAACGCGCATGGATTCTCCCACCGTTTCCACCTCAAGCGTGTACCAACGGCTCTTCTCCAGTTGCACCGGAAAAGTCACCACCCGGCCCGCCAACAGCTTGGTCCGCTCCTCCTTTTTGGAGGGATCGCCCGCCATCTCCCGGATGTCATTGCGCATCGTGCCATCACGCTCATCCACCAAGGTAACCCCATTCAAACGCACCTGCGCCCGGCAAATGTGCCCGTAATGCGAACCGGTGTACTTCCGGTCGTCAAACTCCACGTCCAGCATCGTGGCCCCCTCAAACCGAATCCTCACCTCCACCACACTGTCCCGGGTGGGGATCTCCAAGCCATGCACCGCCGCATGCGCCTTCTGCGCCGGTTTGCCATCCGCAGCCGGAATGTCCTGATCCCGCGTCTGCGTTCCCTTCAGACTCCCCCCTTCCACTCCAAAAGTGGGCACCACCTTGTGCCACTCCTTCGCCGGGGTCGCCCCTTGGAAGTCGTCGGAAAACAACAGCTCCTTTTTTTTCGCAATCGGAGCCGAGGGAATCGGCGGCAGCTCGCAGAAAGCAGACACCGCCGAGGCACACAACGCCGCGGAAACGCACAGGGACAGATTTTTCATGGGGAGGAAGGTTTGTGAGGAGTGGAGAGGGTGCGGCCGAGGCAGCCCAACACGAAGACCTTCGTATCGGAACCCCCGCCGACCCACCGCCGCACTATCCCCCAGCCCCCTCCGAAAACAAGGACACACCCCGTCCCACACACTTCCCTCCCCTAATCGGTCCGCACTATGCTCCCCCACGCATCCGCCCCCTCCCCTTTTTCTCGCTCCATGGCCCACCCGCTCCTCTTTGAAATCAATGCCCGCCACTGGGTTTCCGAACTGTCCCGCGCACACGGCAAACCCGTCGACCTCGCCTCCATTCCCGACAGGGAACTCGACGCCCTCGCCGAAGTTGGAATCACCCACCTCTGGCTCATGGGCGTCTGGCCCACCGGCCCCCGCTCCAAAGCCGAAGCCCTCCGCCATCCCGATCTCCGCAACGCCTACTCCGAAGCCGTCCCGGACTGGAAGGAATCCGACGTCCTCGGCTCCCCCTACGCGATCGCCCAACTTCACGTCTCCCCGCTCCTTGGCGGCGACCCCGCCCTCGCCTCCCTCCGTTCCCGACTCGCCCACCGCGGAATTCGCCTCCTGCTCGACTTCATCCCCAACCACCTCGGCCTCGACCACCCCTGGGTCCAATCCGATCCCCTCCTCTTCGTGGGCTCCCACGCCCCGTTCCCCGACAGCTTTCCCGTGTCCCTCCCCAATCGGACGCGCTTCCTCGCCCACGGAAAAGACCCCTATTTCCCCGGCTGGACCGACACCGTACAACTCGACTATCGCCGCGCCCAAACGCGCCGCGCCATGACCGAGCTGCTGCGCGCGATTTCCAAAAAATGCGATGGCGTCCGCTGCGACATGGCCATGCTGGTCCTGTCCGAGGTGTTTGAAAAAACGTGGGCCCATGTCCCCTGCGAGGACCCGTGCGGGGAGGCGGGCGAGTTTTGGAGGGAAGCCATCGCCAGCATCAAAAAGGAGGAGCCCCACTTCCTCTTCCTTGCCGAAGCGTACTGGGGACTGGAGGGGCGCCTGTGCGAACTGGGCTTCGACTACGCCTACGACAAGCACCTCTACGACCTCCTCCTCCACGACCGCCCCTGGGAAGTCCAACCACACCTGCTCGGCATGGGCCCCGAGAACCAGCGCCGGGCGCACTTTCTCGAAAACCACGATGAACCCCGCGTCGCAAACGCCTTGGGAATCGCCAAACACCGCGCTGCCGCGGCCCTCATCCTGGGACTGCCCGGCATGCGCTTCCTGCACGACGGCCAGCTGCAGGGACTGCACCGCTTCGCCCGCGTCCAACTCGCACGCCGCGCCACGGAGCCCGCCAACTCCGCCGTCGAGGAGCTTTATGGAAAACTGCTCCCGGCTTTTGCAAAAAGCGGCGTGGGCAAAGGTGAAGCCCTCCTGCTCACCCCCGTCCGGGCCTGGGACTACAACCCCACCGCACAGTGCATTTGCACCGTCCTCTGGCAAGATCCCCAGAACGAGGACCACTTCGAACTTCTGGTGGTCAACCTCGCCCCCCACCGCGCCCAATGCCGGGTCGTTCTGCCCCTTCCCCCCGCCGAGACCTCGCCAAACAGCTCCACGTGGCTGCTCTCCGACCGCTTGGGGCACGAACGGTGGCAGCGCGACTCCCACGAACTGACCACCGCGGGACTCTTCCTGGATGTGGAACCCCATGCCGCCCAGCTCTTCAGCTGCACCCGGCTCTAACCCCCTCCCGGGGGACTCCCCCTCACGCCCCAAGCCCCCCCGCCCAGGTCCGCCTCCATGAAGGGAAAGTGCCTTTACGAGCTGCTCGGCCTCCCTCGCGGCGCGACCTCCAAGGAAATCCGACGCGCCTACATCCGCAAGGTGCGCGAGTGCCACCCGGACCGATTCGATCCCCACACCGAACGCCTCTCCTGGGAACAGGCCAACGAATCCCTCAAGGAAATCAACTTCGCCTACGAAACCCTCCGCGACCCCTCCGCCCGCGCGCGCTACGACCACCCCCCCGTTCCGCCCGCCGCCCCTTCCCCCACTCCAACTTCGCCTCCGCCCGCTCCACCCCCACCCCAAAAAAAGGCTCCCCCACCGCCCCCTCCTCCGCCTCCACCGCCTCCGGAAAAATCCCCGCTCGAAGCCGCCCTCGAATCCATCCGCTCCGGATCGCACCCCTTCCACTCCCTCCCCGCTGCGACCCGGAAAAAACTCCTCGAACGCGTCGAGGGCCGCGCTCCTTCCCAACACCTCCTCCGCCTCGGCGACGCCACGCGCCCCACCTTCGCCGCCCTCAGCCTCGCCACGTGGTTTCTGTTCCTCTTCACCGAACTCGCCTCCCCCCTCTGGGAACATCCCACCCTGCTCGCCGCTTTCAGCGCACTCATCGCCCTCAGTCTCTCCCTCCTCCTGCGGCAGTTGCTCCTCTGGCGCCAGTCCCCCGTCCGCAGCACCCTCATCCTCACTCCCCTCTACCTCATCCGAACCCGCGTGGACCACATCCGCTTCTGGCCCCTCTGGGAACTCTCCGACCTCCGACTCTCCCCCCGCTACCGCAGGGGCCGCTACCGGCGCACCGTGGTGCGTTTGCGTTTTGGAACCCATTACGAAACTTTCGCCCTCCCCGATCACCGCGCCTGCGAACGCCTTGTGCAAGCCCTCCAGCACTTCGAACAACACCTGGAACTCGCCCGCCTCGAGGAGAATGCGCGCTACTTCGAGGAAAATAACGACTTCCTCGATTGCACCGCAAAACCACGCGCCGGCATCCCCGCCACCGCCTCCTACGGCGTCCTCCTCGTATCCCTCGTGTTCTGCACCATGGCCTTCGCCTCCGCCTACACCTGGCACCGCCCGCCACCCGAAGACTCCTTCCCGCCCCTCACATCGGAACTGCCCCCCCCAACACCCACCCCCGAACCACCACCCGAAACCGCCCCGCTCCCGCCCGCTCCCCCATTCCAACCCGCCCCGACCCTCCCCCCCCCCCTCCCCACCGACTGGAAAAGCCTCCACGAAGCCGGCCTCCTCGCCCTCGCCCGTGGCGAAATCGAGCACGCACTCGAGGCCACCAACAAGGCGCTTCTTGCCTCCCAATCCGAATTCGGCCCCCAGCATCCACACCACGCCCGCAGCCTCCAAATCCTCGCTCAAATCTACGAACTCCACGGCCGCCGCGAGGAGGCCCTTCCTCTCCGCCAAAAAGCCGTCGCCCTCTTCGAAAAGCACCTCCCCAAAAACAGCCCCGAACTCGCCGCCGCCTTCGAAAACCTCGCCCTGCTGCTCCACTCCCTCCAGCGCACCCCGGAAGCACGCGATTTCGAAAAAAAAGCCGCCGCCCTCCGCGCCCAATCCGAATAGAATCCCCCCACCCCGCCGTCTTCCCCCATTTCCCCATTCCCCCATCGAAACGCCTTCCTATGAAGCTCTTTCGCGCCCTCCCCATCGTGGCCCTCCTGCTGCGCACCCTCGCCCCCTCAGGCTCCACCGCCGAAATTCATGTCTCCCTCAGCGGGAACGACACCGCCTCCGGAAGCCCCGAAGCCCCCCTCCGCTCCATCCAAGCCGCCGCCGAGCGCGCCCGCCCGGGCGACACCATCCTCGTCGCCCCTGGCACCTACCGCGAACGCATCGCCCCGCCGCGCGGCGGCTCCGTCGGCGCTCCCATCGTCTTTCGCTCCCTCCAACGCCACAAAGCCATCGTGAAGGGCTCCGATTTGTGGGAACCCCACTGGAACGCCCTCTCCGACTCCATCTGGTCTGCCCCAGTCGACCCGAACCTTTTTACCGACACCTCCCACGCCGATGGCGCAAACCCCTTCGAAGTCCCCTCCTCCTCCACCCCCCGGGGCAGGGAAGGCCGCCCCGAGAGCCGCAGGGGAAATCCCAAGGCCAATCCCGCCATCGCCTACTCCCTCGGCCAGCTGATCGTGGACGGCTCCCTGTTCATGCAAGCCGCCTCGATGGAGGAACTCCAGCAGGAGCCCGGTTCCTGGTTCTACGTGCCCTCCACCAAGCTCATGTACGTCCACTTCTTCAAGGGAGGTCCCGCAGGACACACCCTCGAAATCACCACCCGACGGCGCCTCTTCGCCCCGCACCAACGCGGGCTCGGCTTCCTCGAAATCGATGGCTTCGTTTTTGAACACTGCGGCAACCAATACCCCTTCCAATTCGCCCATCCCGAAAACACCGCCTGGCAACAGGCCGGCGCCGTCGGCACCCGCTCCGGCCACGACTGGATCATCCGCAACAACATCATCCGGCTCGCAAACGGCATCGGACTCGACCTCGGCAGCGAGGGCAACCGCCTCTCCGATCTCGAAACCCCCGCCTCCAAGGCCCCAGAACCGCCCGGACGCCACCTCGTAGAAGGCAACTTTATCCTCAACAACGGCGCCTCCGGCATCGCCGCCTACCAAGCCGAAGGACTCATCCTGCGCGAAAACATCGTCCTCGGAAACAACGCCTGGGGCTTCCGCGGAGACGACCGGACCGAAACCGCCGGCATCAAACTCCACCGCCCCGATAACGCCCTCATTCACCACAACTACATCGCCTACAACTCCGGCTCCCGCGGCCTCCATTTCGAAGGCGGCGCCGGTGAAAACTCCACCATCACCAGCAACCTCCTCGTCGGACAAGACGTCGGCATCGAATTCGAAACCGGCCCCGCCAAGCCCTGCCTCGTCGCCAACAACGTCATCGTGGACAACAAAATCGGCATCTCCCTCCGCGAATCCGGGGGCATCACCGCCCTCCACAATTCCATCCTCGGCTCCGACCTCTGTTCCTTGCGCATTTCCATCGACGAAAAACGCCCCGGAAACTGGTCCGCCTCCGACCTCTCCTTCCTCAATAACCTCTTCGGCGGCAAGGGCACCCTCGTGGAAGCCCCCCCAAAAACCTCGCCACGCGGCGAAAACCGATCCTTCGACTTCAACCTCTACAACGAAAAACCGGGCGATCGCCGCTTCAAACTCGGCCCCGCCTCCTCCCTCTCCTTCCTCCAGTGGCAGGAAGGCTGGAAAACCCTCCGCAAATCCCCCCCCGCAGAACTCCACAGCAACACCATCCGGAGCGTCGCCAGTTCCCTCGACCCCACCACCAACCGCCTCATCCTCGCACTCTCCGATGACATCACCCCTCGCCACCCCGTGACCCGATCCCCTCACGTCACGGCAGACTTCTTCAACGTGGCCCTCCCCACAGCCACCCCCGCACTCCCCGGCGCATTCCAGCAAGTCAAAGAGGGCCGCAACGAACTCCAAGCTTGGTCCGGACTCGCAGTCCCAACCCGCCGAAGCCCCTGGGCCCAATCTAAATAGCCTTGGCAGCCTTCCGGAAACCCTCCCAATCCCAGCCCGCCGGGGCTGCCTCGGCGTGTCCGATTTCCCCCAAATCTCGTCACTAGCCCGAGCCGCTCTCAGGGATCTTCGTGGGTGAACCCCCTGCCAAACTCCCTCTCCCATGCGCCGTCTCCTCCTCTCCCTCCTCTGCGTCACCCTCGGCTCCTCCCTCGCCCACGCGGGTGAACCCCGCCCCCTGCGCGTCCTCTTCCTGGGACACCAAAGCGCCCACCACAACTCCACCAAATACTTCCCCCTCCTCGCCGAACGCGTCAAACCCGAGGCCATCGAACTCGAATACCAAACCCAGCCCGACTGCCTCACCCCAGACACCCTCGCCAAATTCGACGCCGTCCTCCTCTACGCCAACCACGGACGCATCACGCCAGCCCAATTCGACGCCCTGCTCGCCTTCGTCGAGTCCGGTCACGCCTTCCTCCCCATCCACTGCGCCAGCGCCTGCTTCGGCCATGAGCCCCGCTTCATCGATCTCGTCGGCGGCCGCTTCAAATCCCACAAATCCGGCGTTTTCCACGCCACGTTCCTCGACCCCTCCCACCCCATCTTCGAGGGAGTCCGGGAGTTCGAGACATGGGACGAAACCTACGTCCACGACCGCCTCAACCCCGCCGGACGCACCCTCCTCGCCGAACGCATCGAAGGCGATACCCGCGAACCCTGGACTTGGGTCCGCCAGCAAGGCAAGGGCCGCGTCTTCTACACCGCGAGCGGACACGACGAACGCACCTGGTCGAACCCCGACTTCCTCCACATGCTCCGCAACGCCATCGTGTGGAGCGTCGCAGAGGATGCCCGCTCGGACTGGCAACGCTACCGGTCGCAGCCAGGCACCCCCTCCACGGCGCCCGCTGCCGCTCCCTCCTCGGCCCCGGCCCCCAAGCCGCAGCCCTGAGGGCCGGCGCCGGGGGATTATCCCGGGGCGAAATCAGCTCCGCCCCTACGCTTCCTCAACCACGGGATTCGTAAGACGGCCGATGCGTTCAATCTCGATCGTCACCTCGTCCCCCGCCCGCAGCCAGCGCGGCTCCGGCTTGGCCGCCATTCCCACCCCGCTCGGGGTTCCCGTGAGAATCACCGTTCCGGGCACCAGCGTGGTGCTCCCGCTCAGGTACGCAATCAAGGTGCGCACATCAAAGGCCATGTCGCTCGTATGCGATTGCTGGACCGTCACCCCGTTCAGCTCCGTCCGGATCCCCAAGGCGTTGGGATCCGGAATCGAGGCGGGCGTCACCAGACGCGGTCCCAGCGGGGCAAACGTATCGAAAAACTTTCCCCGACACCACTGCCCCCCCCCGAGCCGGATCTGGTGGTCCCGCGCCGAAACATCGTTCGCGCACGTGTAACCCAGCACGTAATCCAAGGCGTTCTCGGGGGATACATTTTTGCATGCCTTCCCGATCACCACCGCGAGCTCGCACTCGTAGTCCACCTCGTCGCTTCGCAAATGCCGCGGCAATACGATGGGCTCCCCGGGATGCTGAAGGGTATTCACCCCCTTCACGAAAAGCACGGGCCGCTCCGGAAGCTTCGCCCCCGTCTCCTCCGCGTGCTTCCGGTAATTGAGCCCAATGCACAGGATCTGCGCCGGCACCACCGGGGCCAACACCCGCGTCACCACCGCCATTTCCTCCGTCACCTCGTAGGACCCATACAGGTCCCCCTGGATCCGCAGGACCCGGTCCCCCAGCTCGCAACCAAAATGGATCCCGCCCGCCGCATCAACATAACGAATGATATTCATAAACAGTTTCTCCTCAGAATTCTCGATTACCGATCACCGGCTCTCCCCCGCCGCGAGCTCGCGCCACACCCGACCTTGGGGGAAGGCATACTCCTCCAGGGACTCCCCGCGCATCGTGATGCTCGTGCCCGGCGCCGTCGGCGCAAGATAACGCCCGCCCCGTACCACACACGGATCCACAAAGTGCTCGTGCAAATGGTCCACAAACTCCGTGATCCGTCCCTCCAGCGAACCGCTCACGCAGATGTAGTCGAATATGGACTCGTGCTGCACGTACTCGCAAAGCCCCACCCCGCCCGCGTGCGGACACACCGGCACCCCGAACTTCGCCGCCAGAAGCAGCACCGCCACAACCTCGTTCACCCCGCCCAGACGGCACGAGTCAATCTGGCAGAACCGGATCGCATCAGCCTGAAGCAACTGCTTAAACATCACGCGGTTCTGGCAATGTTCGCCCGTCGCAACCCCGATCCCAAGCGGCGCCAAGGCCCGCGCAATCGCCGCGTGCCCCAGCACGTCGTCCGGAGAGGTCGGCTCCTCAATCCAGAGCGGCTTCTGCTCCGCAAGCGCCCGGGTCCACTCAATCGCCTCGCCCACATCCCAGCGCTGATTGGCATCCACCATCAACACGCGCTCCCACCCGATCTCCTCCCGCACAATCGCGGCACGCCGGACATCATCCGCCCGGTCCGCTCCCACCTTGATCTTGAAATGCGTGAACCCCTCCGCGAGGGCCTCCCGACAGAGCCGGCGAATCTTTTCGTCCGAGTACCCCAGCCACCCCGCCGACGTCGTGTAGGCCGGATACCCGTGGCGACGCATCTCCTCCTCGCGCGCGGCGCGGCCCGGAGCCAGCCGCTCCAAATGCTCCAAGGCCTCCTCCGGAGTCAGCGCATCCGTCAGATAACGCCAGTCCACCATCTCCACAATCTGCGCCGGGCTCAAATCGCTCAGCAGCTTCCAGAGCGGTTTCCCCTCCAGCTTTGCCCACAGGTCCCACAACGCATTCACCACCGCCGCGGTCGCAAGATGAATCACCCCCTTCTCCGGTCCGATCCATCGCAATTGCGAATCCCCCGTCAGCCTCTTCCAAAACGCCCCGGGCGCCCCGGTGAAAGCCTCGACCGACTGCCCCACCACCAGCGGCCGCAACGCCTCCAGCGCCGCCACCACAACCTCCGTTCCCCGCCCAATCGTGAACGTCAACCCATGCCCCTCCAGCCCGTCCCCCCGGTCCGTCCGCAGCACCACATAGGCCGCCGAATAATCCGGATCCGGGTTCATGGCATCCGATCCGTCCAAAGAAAGGGAGGTCGGAAAGCGCACATCCACAATGCGCAGATCAATGATGGTACCGTGATGCTTCATAGAAATGGTCATGATTCAGAATTCAAAACTGCCCTCCCGCGATCCAGCTCCCGGACTCCCGCCCCGCACGGTCCCCACTCACTTTCCCGCGATCCATCCCCCGTCGATCATCTGGCAACTGCCCGTGACCATGGCACTCTCGTCCGAGGCGAGGTAAAGCGCCGCTGCGGCGACCTCCTCCGGACGCACCATGCGCCCGTTGAGTTGAGTGGAGGCCATCTCCCGATAGGCGGCCGCCGGATCGGGATACGAGGCAATGCGGGCCTGCACGAAGGGCGTCTCGACGCGCCCGGGGCAGATCGCATTGAAGCGCACCCCGGTGCAGGAATGGTCCAGAGCCAGAGCCCGCGTCAGCCCCACCACCGCGTGCTTGCTCACCGTATACGCCAGGCGCTCGCGCACCCCCAAAAGCCCGCCAATCGAGGCCATCATCACCACGCTCCCGCTCCCCTGCTCCAGCATCGCCGGAACGAACGCCTTACACAGATTGAACGGCCCCCGGACATTCACCGCATGCATGCGGTCCAAATCCTCCACCCCAGTCTGAAGCAAGTCGCCTACGTGCCCGATACCCGCGTTGTTGACCAGCACGTCCAAGCGGGGAAGCCGCTCCGCCAGCGCCAGCGCCGCCCCCGAATCGCTCACATCCAACCACGCAAATTCCGCCTGCCCACCCTCACCCCGAATCGCATCCACCACCCCCCCACCCGCCGCCTCATCCCGATCCACCACCCACACCCTCGCCCCCCGCCGCGCAAACAACTCCGCAATCGCCCGCCCAATCCCCGAACCCGCCCCGGTCACCAAAGCTTGTTTTCCCGCAAGACTAAACATCCCAGCGCCCTCCCCGAAAAACTGGACCACCCCCAACGCCGCCACGCCCCGCGCACGCTTCCCCCACCCCCCCCCGCCGGTTCCGTCGTTCGAAGCCACCCAAAACCTGATGACCCGGCCGTTCGTAAGGGGAAAGTATACACATCATAGAGAGAAACCCCCTGCTATCTCCGGACCTTAGTCCACTCAAGCTCTCACTCCCCCGCAAACACGGGACCGCGCCGGCTCGCGTTTCCCCTCCCGGGCGACGCCGCCCGTTCTCCAGCCCAATCCACCGCCGGCCTACCGAAAGCGCAAGGAGGCAGCCCACCCGTTCCGTCAGGAATGCGCGATCGGTCACGAGCCCTCTCTGCGCACCCTCGGAAACCGGGGCAAGGAGGCCGCCCATGACTCGCCCCACGCAGAGAGCGGGCTTGGAGGTCGAAACCCTCCCCACGCGCGCGGGGTGCGGATGACCCGATTAAAGAGTATGCTGGCAAAGGTGTTTTCCGCCGCGCTTCAGGGCGTGGACGGATTGGAGGTGGAGATCGAAGTGAATGCCTCGGGCGGCACCACGGGGATCGTGATTGTGGGCCTGCCGGATACCGCCGTGCGCGAAAGCCGCGACCGGGTCACCACGGCGGTCTCCAACAGCATGCTGCCCTGGCCCCGAGGCCGGACCACCATCAACCTGGCTCCCGCCGATTTGCGCAAGGAGGGCCCCTCCTTTGACCTCCCCATCGCCCTCGGATTGGTCGCCGCCTGCAGCGAATCAAGCCTGCCCCCACTGGACGATTTCTGCGTCGTCGGCGAACTCGCACTCGATGGCTCCGTGCGCTCAATCCGCGGAGCCCTCGCCATCGCTCTGGCCGCCAAGAAGCGCGGCCGCAGGGCGCTGCTCCTGCCCCTCGCCAACGCTCAGGAGGCCGCCTTGGTGGAGGGCCTCGAGGTCTACGGCGTGCAATCTCTCAGCGAAACCATCGCCTTCCTCCGATCCGAAAAACCCCTCCCCTCGTTTCCTTCCTCCGCCCGAACACTCCTTCACTCCACCGGCTCCCGTTCCGAGGACGACTTCGCCGATGTGCGCGGGCAACTCCACGCCAAGCGCGCCATCGAGGTCGCAGTCAGTGGCGGACACAACCTGCTCCTGCTGGGCTCCCCGGGCTCCGGCAAATCCATGCTCGCCAAACGGATCCCCTCCCTGATGCCCCCCATGTCCCTCGAGGAGGCCATCGAGACCACCAAGATCCACAGCTCCTGCGGACTCCTCGAGGGGCGCCAGCCCCCCTTTGTCGCCCGCCGCCCCTTCCGCGCCCCCCACCACACCATTTCCGACGCCGGACTGTTGGGAGGCTCCTCTAATCCCACCCCGGGCGAGGTCAGTCTCGCCCACAACGGCATCCTCTTCCTCGACGAACTCCCCGAGTTCCGCCGCCCCACCCTCGAGACCCTCCGCCAACCCCTCGAGGACGGGAGCGTCACCATCTCCCGCGCAGCCGGGTCCCTCACCTTTCCTGCGGACTTTGTCCTCGTCGCAGCGCTCAACCCCTGTCCCTGCGGGTACTTTGGCGATCGAAAACGCACCTGCCGCTGCTCGGTCACGCAGGTGCAACGCTACCGCCAGCGGATCTCCGGCCCCCTTCTGGACCGCATCGACCTCCAGATCGAGGTGCCTCCCGTCAGTTTTCAGGAAATGGCCTCCGTCGAACCGGGCGAATCCTCGGAAACCATCCGCCAACGAGTGCGCCGTGCGCGCGCCATCCAACGCGAACGACTCTCGCACGCCTCCCGCTGCAACGCCCGCATGAGCGCCGCTCAAATCCGCCAGTTCTGCCCCCTCGGCCCCGAGGGCTCCCGCCTGCTTCAAGAAGCCATGCACGCCCTGCGCCTGAGCGCCCGGGCGCACGACCGAATCCTCAAAGTCGCACGCACCATCGCCGACCTCGAAGCCAGCCCGGACATCCAAGCCCCCCACCTCCAGGAGGCCATCAACTACCGATCCCTCGACCGCGAGATCTGGCGCTGATCGCCCCGGGGATCCGAGCCCATCGCCCGTTTTCAACGCAACTCTCGCCGCCCTCAGGGGTTCAGGCTTGGAGTTTTCTGCCCCCACCGGCCCCCATGGGCTGAGCCCTGGACCCCAGAGAACCCACCCCTCCTTCCTCTGATCTCCCCATGCGTCCCCTCCTCCCCCTCCGAAAAGTCGCCCTCCCGTTTTCCGCTCTCCTACTCATCGGCCACGGCTCCGCTTGCGCTCAAAGCGAACCTCCAACCCCAAAAA
>JBEBAG010000216.1:0-6134 GCA_041159065.1 Verrucomicrobiota bacterium
GGGCGGCGGCGCCGTCTCCGAAGAGGCAGAGGCTGATGAGAACGCCCGGGTCCTCGCTCAGGTAGAATGCCGCGGAGCACACCTCGACGGCGAGCACCGCCGCGCGGTGGGTGGGGTGTGCGGCGAGGTATCCGTGCGCCATGCGCAGCGAGGGGATGGCTCCGCCGCAGCCCGCGCCGGTGAGGTCCGCGAGGTGGGTGGAGGGCCCCAGGGAGAGGCGTTGGGCCACGTGACTGCTGACCCCGGGGCAGAGGAAGCCGGTGCAGGTGCACACGAACAGGGCATCCACTTCGTGGACTCGGGCGCGCTGGAGGGCCTGTTCGAGCGCGGTCGATCCGAGTTGCACGGCCTCGCGCTCGTACGCCTCGTTCAAGGCTTGGGCGCCCAGTTCCGGAAGGGTGGCGCCGGGTTCGAGCGCGAAATGCCGGTGCTCGATGCCATTGTTTGCGAGGAGCACCTTTTCCAGAAGATGCCGGGCCCGCGCGCTGAGTTGGCGGACGGCGGCGGTATCCCGAAGGGCGTCCCAGCACTGAGCCTGGTTCCACCGCGGGTTGGGCACTGCGGTTGCGAGACTCCGGAAATACATCCCTCCCTATCGCACCAGGCGGTAGAGGGTATCAAACGAAACCCACTCCCGTTTCAACGCGGTCGCGCAAAGCCGCCGACCCGCGGGGCGCATCAACAGGCGCTGCAACGCGCCCGCCCAGCGCAGGCGCCACGCAAACTCCCGCTTCTGCGCCGTGACGACCTCGCGCACCGTCCGCTCCCAACTCCATGCGCCCCGGCTCCATTGCACCACGGGCTCCAACGCGAGGAGCGCTCCCTGCAGGGCCATCGTCATCCCGTTCCCCGTCACCGGTGCGATCATCGCCGCGGCGTCGCCGATCCGCAGTCCGCTTCCAAAACCAGGCTGCCACCCGAGGCGGAGGCGGCTGACGCCCTTCATCGACCCGGCCCGGAGTCGGGCGCGCCGGAGGCGCTCTGCGAGCCGTGCGAGCCCGGCTGCTGCGACGGCGTGTTCCAGCACGTTTTGGTCGCTGCCCGCGCCGAGGCCCTCCGGGAACAGTCCGGTCACATTCGTCCAGCCTGCTTCCACGGCGGTGACGCCCACGTAGGCGCCATTGGCGAGGTGCACCTCGAGCTCGGCTTCGCACTCCAGGTTGGCGTAATGACCCTTGAGTCCCATCCATGGGGACAGACCCCGCGCCGGTTTTTGGAGGGCGCGGCCCGTGGCTTGGATCAGCCCCTCGGCGGAGAAATCACCCAAAAATCGGTCACCGGTCCTCAGGGTGCCGCCCAGCTCCAACAACCGATCGGCGAGCGCCTGGTCGAGAAAATGGCGGCTGATTCCGTAGGCGGGCTCGGGAAGGGTGGCGCGGAACAGGGGGGCGTCCCCGTCAAACCAGACGGTTTCGCGGGGGCGCAGGGCCTTCCCCAGCACGGCGTGGACTCCGAGTTGGGCGAGTGAGTCGGGCTGAATTCCGGATACGAACTCGCCGCAAACGCGGTGTCGCGGATAGGCGCCGGCCTCGAGCAGGGTGACGGGAACGCCCTGCTGGCGCAGCGCAATGCCCAGGGCCAGACCCGCGAGGCCGCCTCCCGCGATGGTGGCTTCCTTTAGCGCCATGCACGCATGCGGTAGGCCCCGAGGAGGGTGCGGGTGATGCGGACCTGCCAGCCGTGGAGGCCGAGCCAGTCGGGCAGCTCGTTTCCCTGAAAACCGGCCTCGATGCTGCACTCCATATCGTGGCGGGTGACGGCGCTGAGGTTGACTAGCCAGGAGAGACACCGGCCCTGCATGCGGTGGAGCGGGGCTCGGGTGGGTTCGTTTGCAAGGATGAGGCGGCACGAGGAGGGCCATTGGGAGCCGATCCGTGCCAGGGCGGGGGGCTCGAAGTGATGCAGGAAGAGGTTGGCCACCACGACCTCGGCCTCGGGCAGGGTTTGGAGGCGGAGCAGGTCTGTCTGGTGCCAGGTTGCGACGGGAGGCCAGTCGTGCGGGGCGGGCGCGAGGTCGAGCGCCATCCACTGATGGGCCTCGATGGCCCGGGCCCGGAGCGCCTTTTCGAGCAGGCGGCCATCCCCGGCGCCCAGCTCCAGCACGGGGCCTTGGAGTGGGGCGCTGCGTTGGAGTTCGCGGACGAGCCAGCGATGGTTTCCCATGAGGGCGTTGATTCCACGCAGTTCAAGCCGGCTGCGGATGGCCGCGGGATCCGTGTGCGGGAGGTGGTCGAGTTGTTCCGGAGAAACAAGGCGCTGCATGGGAAAAACGGTGGCTGGCGGAGGTGTGCGCTTTTTCGGGGGGAAGCTGGGGATTGGTGAGATCAGGGCGAAGCGTGCTTGAGGATGAACGAAATGGACCGCTCGATTTCCTCGGGAGGCACCGTGAAATGGTGGCCCTGCAGGCGTTCTTTCGGGTCCCGGATCACGACGACTTCCATGTCGCTGCCGAGAGTCCGCAGGCGGCGCTGGGCTTCGAGGGTGTTTTCCTCCGGAGGAACCACCCGGTCGGAGAGGCTGATGAGGTGGCGCAGGGGGATTTTCGCTTTGGCGAGGGGCTCGAGAAGGTCGATGGGGTTGCCGCGGAAGGCCCGTAACGCGTCCTCGGAGGGGAATCCGTAGAAGTGGAGGGCGTCCAGGACGGGTTTGCCTGCGTTGGCTTTGAGCGGCCAGCTTGCGAGGCATAGGACCGGCACATCGGCCAGGATGCAGGCGATGCGCTCGGGGTGACGCGCGGCGTAGCGGTAGGCGTGCAATCCGCCGCGGCTGACGGCTTCGAGGGCCGGCTTTTCGGCGAGGCCGAAATCTTGGCGGACGCGTTCGTAGAATTGGTCCATGAGGTCGAGGGCGGGTTCGGAGCCGAGCATGGCGACGACGTCCAGATGGGCGATGTGGAAGCCCTTTTCGAGGAGGGCGATATCGACCTCAGGATGGTAGGCGGGGAAGGAGGTCCTCCAGACCCAGGGTTTGCCGGGGGCGGCAGTTTTGGGGGTCATGACGAACCCGGGGTGCTCTCCGAGGGAGAGGGGTTGCTTGGGGAGGTCTTTCCATGCGGGGGCCGGGGGAAGGGGGATGTCGGCGGCCTGCAGGGGGGAGATGAGGAAAGTGAAAAGGAAGGCGAGGAGCGTGGAGCGTGCGATTTTCATGGGAGCAGGGGGCGGGTGGGTGGGAGGAGCATCCCAACGGGTTGGGTGGGGAGTCGCCAGATCAGATTGGGGGTGGAGGCGGGTCTTGCGGGGAAAGGGGAGCGAGGGCAGAGTTGGGGGTTCCTATTTTCCTATGCTCACGATTCGCGACCTGAAGAAATCCCACGGGGGAAGCACGCTGTTTGAGAACGCCTCGATGCAGGTGAATTACGGGGAGCGCGTGGCGTTGATTGGGCCGAACGGGGCCGGGAAGAGCACGATCTTTTCGATCATCCTGAAGAAACAGGAGCCGGATGCGGGGACGGTGGATCGGGACGAGTGGACGATGGTCGGATTTTTGCCACAGGAAGCCGAGGCGGTGGGGGAGGAGACGGTGTTGGACATTGCCACGGGGCGAGCGGGGGAGGTCCCGGCGTTGGAGAAGCGTCTGCGGGAGTTGGAGAAGGCGGGCACGGTGGAGGGGGCGGAGTATTTGGAGGCGCACGCCAAGCACGAAGCGCTGACCAATCCGAAGGTGGATGCCAAGGCGAAGCGGATGCTGGTGGGGTTGGGGTACAAGGAGACGGACTTTGAGCGGCCGGCGCGGACGATGAGCGGCGGCTGGGTGATGCGGGCGCATCTGGCGCGATTGCTCGTGATGGAGCCGGACCTGCTGATGCTGGACGAGCCCACCAACCACCTGGATCTGCTGTCGCTGCTGTGGCTGCAGAATTACCTCAAAAGCTATTCGGGCGCGGTGCTGCTGATTTCGCATGACCGGCAGTTCATGGATGAAATTGTGGAGACGGTGTACGAGATCCACGAGAAGCGGTTGCGGCAGTGGAGTGGCAACTACAGCGCGTACTTGGAGCAGCGCGAGGCGGCTTACGAGCAGCAGAATGCGGCGTATAAGAACCAGCAGAAGGAGATCGCGGCGCTGCGGGAGTTTTACGATCGGTTCCGCCAGGTGGCGTCGAAGGCGTCGCAGGCGATGAGCAAGCTCAAGCAGATTGAGCGGATGGAGCTGATTGAGAAGCCGGTGCCGCCGAAGAAGCCGTTCCGATTCATCATCCCGCAACCGGTGCGCAGCGGGGCGAAGGTGATTTCCCTGGATAACATCCACATGGCCTACGGGGATCACGTGGTTTACCAGGGGGTGAGCTTGGATGTGGAGCGTGGGGAGCGGACGGTGCTGGTGGGGCCGAACGGGGCGGGCAAGAGCACGCTGATGAAGATTCTGGCCGGGGTGCTCGAGTTTCAGAAGGGCGAGCGCAAGCTGGGGCTCAACGCCAAGATTGGCTATTTCAGCCAGCATCGTTCGGCGACCTTGGACGCCGAGAAGACGGTGCTGCAGGAGGTGATGGATGCTTCGGGGACGCTGAGTGAGAACGAGGCGCGCGGGATTTTGGGGAGCTTTCTGTTTCGTAAGGAGGAGATCTTCAAGAAGACGGCGGTGCTGAGCGGGGGGGAGAAAACCCGGCTGAACCTGATCAAATTCTTGGTGGATCCGCCCAATCTGCTGCTGATGGACGAACCAACAACGCACCTCGACATCCACACGGTGGAGTCCCTCATTCTGGCGCTGGAACATTACGAGGGGACGCTGGTGTTCATTTCGCACGATGTGCACTTCATTCGCAAACTGGCGACCAAGGTGCTGCACGTGAACCAGGGAACGGTTTCACCCTTCGCGGGGGGGTACGATTATTTTCTGGAGAAGACCGGGTTGCTTGGAAACGAGCGCGCGGCGCTGACCTCGGAATAAGGGGGCCGGGGCTTTCCCTTGCGGGGGAGCGGAGGTAGAATGCGGGGGGAGGGGGAAGCCTATGATCCGAGGAGAAGTCACTTGGCTGTACGCGTTTGATATTGCGCATGATATGCGCCGCGGCCGGCTGAAGACCGTGCTGGGGTGTCCGGTGGAGCCGTGGGTGCAGGCGCAGGATCACCGGGTGCCGCGGCAGTCTTTTTTTCACCGGCCGCAGGTGGTGCGTTTGCCGGCGGTGGCGGTGTGTCTTCGGGAGGGGAGGGAGGCGTGGGCGGAGCGGACGTTGAAGATCCTGCCGGTGGGGGGGATCTCGATTGCGTTTACGGTGGAGGTGGAGGTGGAGCAGTTGGGGGATTTGGTGGGTTGGCACGAGGCGCCCGAGGCGTGTGGTTCGGAGGCGGTGCGCCGATTGGCGCAGGAGGTGGTGGAGGATTTGCGGGAGGCGCTGATTCAGCCGCTGGAGGCTTTGGAGGACGAGGAGGCGTACACGGTGTTTCGGTTGGATCCGCCGGAGGAGGGGGACGCGGAGGGGTGGTTGGAGCGGAACCGCCGGGAGGTGGCGGCGTTGCTGACGCAGGAGGAGGACGCGCAGCGGTTGTGCGAGCGGGAGGTGGAGGAGACGGTGTCTCGCAGCATTGGGTATTACCGGGACGACCTGGTGGTGGTGGACTGGGATGCGGCGCTGGTGGTGGACCGGCGGGGGCCGGCGGCGGATGTGGTGGGGGTGCTGGAATTGGCGAACCTGCAGTTGTGCGAGTTGGAGGCGTACGACCGGATTTTGGACCGGGCGGTGGAGAGTTCGTACGAGGATTTGGCGAGGCGCAAGAAGCGGCCGCACGGCACGTTGCGGAGGTTGTCGGAGCTTCGGGTGGATCTTTCACGTTTGTCGGACGAGTTGACCCATGCCGGCAAATTTCTGGGGGACTGGCATTTGGCTCGGGTGTATGACGTCGTGGCGGCGCGGTTTCACCTTGCGGACTGGCAGCGGGTGGTGGAGGGGAAGCTGAGGACGCTGGACGACCTGTATCAGGTGCTCAAACACGACCAGTCCAATCGGGCGATGCTTTTGATGGAACTGATTGTGGTGCTGATTCTGGTGTTTGAAGCGGGCACGGTCCTGGTTCCGATGCTTCGAAAATGAAAACGCGTGCGAAATTCAGAGATGCGATGGGAAGAAAAGGGGCAGGGAAGCTGGTGGGATGGGGGATGGGGCTGGTCCTGGGGTTGGGTGGGTGTGGAAAAGG
>JBEBAG010000217.1:0-7632 GCA_041159065.1 Verrucomicrobiota bacterium
CGAGGCGGCGTCCGGACTGGGTGAGGGAGTTGAGGCGGGCGGCGTTGGAGTTTTCTGCGGCGGCCTGTTGGGAGACGCGGCGGCGGTTTTCCGGGCGGTCGAGTTCCTCGGGGGAGAGTTGGCGCAGTTCGTGGTTGGTTTGGTGGAGTTGCTGTTCGCGGTCGTAGCTTTCGCGGGCGGCGCCGAGCCATTTGGAGAGTTGCTCGGTGAGCCAGAGGGCGTGGTCGTTCTTGCTCAGAATGTGGACGACGAAGGGGGCCGAGTAGGTGCGTTTGCGGTTGGGGAGGTAGTCCTCGGACCATGCCCGGATTTCGAGGGATTGGGGGGGGACTCCCTCGCGCGTGGCGCAGAAAGTGGCGACCGAGGAGAGTTCGGTTTTTTCGGGGGCGCCTGCGGCGGAGATTTTTTCGCCGACGGACTGGGGTGGGGAGTCGGGACCCTGGGGGCTGGCGGGGCCGTTGGGGTTGGGAAGGGCTTTCCATTCGAGGCCGACGCGTTGGACGCCGAAGTCGTCGCTGGAGGAGAGTTCGAAGCGGAGCACTTCGGATTCGAGGATGACGGTTTCGAGGGCTTCGCGGCGGGCGGAGATGCGGGGCGGTTCATCCTCGATGGCTTGGATGCGGAGGAGGAGGGGATCCTTGGGGGAGAGGCCGTCGGAGTCTTTCCAGGAGAGGTGATGGGACTGGGTCTGGTCGACGGGGGTGAATGGGGTGAGGATGCGCTGGGCTTCGACGTGCTGGGGGGTGTTATCGAAGAAGGCTGCGGCGAGCGGGCGGTTGATTTTGGCTTCGAGCGCGGCCTTGGAGCCCTTCAGAACGGGGATGGAGTTGCTGCGCACGGGGATGCGGGGCTCGGTCTGGTAGCGCAGGTAGGCGGGGAGCTGGAGGTGGACGGAGAGCTCGGTGAGTTCGGGGCGGGGTCTGGGGAGGAGGGTGAGGGAATGGCGGAAGTCGCCGAGGCGAAGCCGGAGGGGGAGGTCGTCCTTTTGGGGTGGGATGGAGAGCTGGTAGGAGCCGGAGGAGAGCGGGGCGGAGAGGGGGGGGAGTTTGGGCAGGTGGGCGGTGGAGGAGGCGGGAGCGAAGCGGGTGAGGGGATCGAGGAGGACGGGGAGGGTGAAGGGCTCGGAAGCGGGGATGACGAGCTGCGGGGGGAGCGGCTGGATTTTGGTGAAGGTGTAGCGCTCGATGGGGTCCCAGGGGCGAAGCCAGCGGGCGAGCGCGTTTTGGGCGGCGTCGGGGATGAGGAGGAAGGCGAGTAGTGCGAAGGCGAGGAGGGAGCCGCTGAAGCCGGCCCAGAAGCGGTGGGAGGGGTTGGGAACGGCTTGGGAGAAGTCGCGGTCTTTGACGGCTTCGGCGGCCTGGGCGATGGCGGCTTCGACGAGACGTTCGGAGCGGGAGGCGTCGGAGGACTTGGCGAGTTCGACGATGCCGAGGAGTTGATCGCCGAGTTTGGGGAAGGAACGGCGCAGGAGTTTTGCGGCGTCCTCGAGGGAGCGCTGTTTCCAGATCCAGCGGTAAGCGTGGAGGGGGAGCCCGATGAGGAGTGCGGCGGCGCCGGCGGCGAGGAGGAGGGTGCGCAGGGCGGGCGGGGTTTCGAGGAGGCGGTCGCATCCGAGGACGAGGAGGTAGCTGAGGGCGAGTGCGGCGAGCACGCGGAGGGTGCCCTCGAGGAGTTTGAGCAGCCAGACGCGGCGCAGGAAGGCGCTGAGTTTGGATTGGAGCAGCGGAGGGAGGGAGAGGTTCATGGCGGCGGAGGGAGGCGGGCAACCGGGGCTTTAGGGAAACAGCTTGGAGAGCAGTTTGATGATGAGCATTCCGGTGCCGAGAACGACGAAGGCCTGTACCACGCTCCAGAGTGCCCTGTCGGCGCCGCGCTCGGCGAATTCGAGCAGCCAGTCGCCGCGCCGCAACGCTTGGAGTTTGGATTGGAGGAAGGGGGGCAGGGTGATTTTCACAGCGGCGGAGGGAGGCGGGTCAGAAGGAGCCGATGGCTTTGCGAGCGAACCAGAAGCAGCCGAGCAAGAGGACGAGGGAGCCGGCCCATGCGGGGTGAGCCCAGAGGGGGATGCGTTTTTCAACGGGTTCCTGCGCCGGGAGGGAGGAGAGGGCGGCGAGGAGTTTTTCCGGGGAGGGGTTTTCCAAAAGACTGCCGCGGGTGATTTGAGCGATCTCGCGGAGGATGTCCGGCCGGGCGGGCTGACCGATTTTTTCGCGGGGGGTGCCCTGGACGGAGACGACGGAATCGAGGGAGGTGCCGGCTTCGGCGCACTGGAGGCGGAGACGGTATTCGCCGGGTTCCTGAGGGGTGAAGACGCCGGTGAAAAGGCCCCAGGCGTCCTCGCCTGCCGGGTTGAGGCGCAGGGAGAGAGTTTTCCCGGAGGGAGCGGTGGCTTGGATCACGACGTTGCCCTGGCGGAGGGGTTCGCCGGAGGCGCTGGAGACGTTCGCGTTGAGGGTGAGGGCGGCTCCGGCTTTGGGCCGGTCGGGCGAGTAGAAGAGCCGCATTTTTTCGCCCTGCGCCATGGTGCGCTGGTAGGCCATCCAGCGGACGACCTGGCCCCAGAACCGGTAGTGAAAGCGGTCCTCGACGCCTTTACGCCAGCGCCAGGCGCCGTCGGTCCCGAGGTAGAGGATTTTCCCGGCACCGTAGGTCTTGGTGACGAGCAGGGGGACGCGTCCGAAGCGGTTGGACTCGGTGTCGTGGGTGGCGAGCACCTCGGAACCGGCCTTGGCGCGTGCGGCGGGGGCGAACCACTGGAATCCGGGGAGGTTTTGCCAGACGCGCAGATTGGCCTCCTCGGAGTCTTCGAGCTTGGTGAGGAGGCTGGCGGCGCCGGTCTCGGTGAGGGCGAGGCGACCGGGGTGGGAGGTGCCCCAGCCGCGGGGCTGGGTTTCGTCGTAGGAGACTGGGAGCAGTTCGCCGAGGGGGCCTTGTTGGAGGGAGAGCTGGAAGCCGCGCAATCCGGGGAGGAAGACGAGACCGGAGGCCTGGTCGCGGACGAGTTTTTGGAGGGCGGTGCATTGTTCGGGGGAGAGTTGCCCGGGGCTTTGGCCGATGTCGCCGAGGAAGACGACGTCGTATTGGGCGAGGTCCTCGTCCTTGGGGAGGGCGGGGAGGTAGCCGCGCCCGTTGCCGGCTTTGCCGAGGTCGGGATGCAGGAGGACGCAGTGGACTTGGATGCCGGGGTCGCGTTCGAGGGCGTTGCGCAGGTAGCGGAATTCCCAGCGGGGGAGGGTGTCGACGACGAGCACGCGCAGTTGTTCTTTGCGGATGGAGAGGGGGGCGTGGAGGGTGTTGTTCTCGAGGACGCGTTCGCCGCCGGTGGGGGGGATGGTGAGGGTGAGGGAGAGGTCGCCGGGGGATTCGGGTTTCCAGAGGAAGACGTCCTGGAGCCGTCCCATGGCGGGAAGGAGGACGGTTTTGGTGAGGCGCTCGCCGGTGGAGGTGGAGAATTCGAGCTGCACAGATTCCTCGCGGGGAAGGGAGCTCTCGATGGTGAAGGGGATGCGCAGGGGCTTTCCCGCGATGGCGAAGGTGGGGACTTCGAAGCTGGAGAGCTGCACATCGGGCAGGCGGGTTTCAGCGCCGATGGGGACGGCGAACACGGGGATGTTGCGCATGCGCAGCGGGGTTGCGGCTTGGGAGGGAGCGGGGCCGGTATTCCAGTCGCCATCGCTGAGGAGGACGATGGCCTTGAGGTGGGGGTGTTTTTCGGCGGTTTGCGTGAGGGCGGCGTGGAGGTCGGTACCCTCGGCGAGGGGAGGCTGGGAGGAGGCGAAGGGTTCCTGAACGATCTCGAACTTCTCGGCGAGGGGCTGCCAGAGGGCGGGGTCGATGAGGTGCTGGACGGTTTCGGTCCGGGAGCGGGGCTCCGCCGAAGGGCTGGAGGGATCGGCGACGTCGCGCGTTTCCATGGAGCGGGACACGTCGGGGAGCAGTGCGATGGTGGGTTTGAATTCGGGGAGGAAGATCTGTTTCCACTCCGGTTGGTTGAGGGTGAGGGCGATGGCGCAGGCGATCAGGAGGCGCAGGGCTTCGAGCAGGCAGACCGAGGTGCGGAACCGGGAGCGTTTGGCGGCGAGGATGCCGAGCGCGGCGATGGCGAGCACGAAGGCCACGCCGAGTCCCAGGGACAGGGGCGTGTGGGTGAGGCTGAGCGACTGGGTGCTCGGGGTGGTCATCGGGAAAGGGGGGCGGGCGCCGAGGCGAAGCCTGCGGCGTGCGAAGGCGAATCGTTGCGCTGGGTGGACGGGGGAGCGGGCAGGCAGAGGACCGCCTCCGCCAGAAGCGCGAGCGCCATGGCAAAGAGGAAGGTCCGCCAGACCTCGCTTGTCAGATCGCGCGTGTCTTCGAGCGAGTCGGTGAGCACCCGCGCATCGAGTCCCGCGAAGAGTTCGTGGAGGGTGTCCGGGGCGAGGTACTCGGGGAGGTCTTCGCCCGGAGGCCGGTTCAGGGCGAGGAGTTTCTGGCCGGACTGGAGGATCCCGGCGTGCAGGGGGAGCTGCTCTGCGGGGATGCCGAGGCTTTCCCGGCCATCGACGGGTTTCCAGGGGGCGGCCTCCGCAGCGGGGGGAGGGAGGGCGTTGGCCGCGGCCGGGCGGTGCCGGGCTTGTCCGAGGGTTTGGGCTCCCTCGGCGAGGGCGCGGTGGAGCAGGGCGAAAAGAACGACGCCATCACGGGCGAGGCTGGAGGCTCCCGGGCTGGGCAGGGTGGCGAGGAAGAAGGCGTTCCGTTCGGTGCCGGGGCGGAGGAGCAGGGGGAGGCGTCCGGGCAAAAGGGCGAGGGGCAGGGAGTTGCCCGCGACTCCGCAGAGGCGCTGAATCTCGAGGGTGCCGACGGGGAGGGCGGAACCATCGCGGGTGTTGGCGAGCAGGTCGGAATCGTTCTTCCACCAGTCGGGGGAGACGGGCTGGGGCATGGTTTCCCAGCGGGTCCAGCGGAGGCCGAGGAGATCGGAATCGTCGGGGGTTTGGGGCGGCAGAAGGAGGAGGGTGCGTCCCGCGGCGACGTGATCGAGGAGTTGGCGGTGGAGGGGGGAGTCGGGTTTGGGGATGGGCGCGTGCCAGACGAGGAGGGCGGTGTCTTCCCAGGGGATTTCATGGGCGCGAGCGAGGGGGAGCGGCGAGGAGAGGAAGTCGCGGCCTGGTTCCAGCGGGGAGGAGAGGGCGGCTTGGAGGGGGAGGACCTCGGAGGGTTCCTCGGAGACGAGGACGGAACGCAGGGGGGGAGGTGGTTCGAAGACGAAGTGGAAGACGTTGTTGGACGGGTTGGAGTCGGCGGGCAGTTCGACGCGGCCCCAGCCTCGGAGCAGGGATTTATCGAGGGGCAGGGAGAAGGCGTGGAGGACGAGTTGGGAGTCCTTGAGGGTGACCTTGGAGGTGGTGGCCACGCCTTTGAGGATGAAGCGGAGGGGGACTTCCTGCGGGGAGGAGACGGCGGAGCGGCGGGTGAGGAAGAGGTCGAATTGGAGTTCGGCGTGGTCGCCGGCGGCTTTGCGGGAGACGTTTTCGAGGCGGATGCCGAGGTCGTCCTCGGGAGGTTGGGGGAGGGTGAGGAGGTGGAAGCGGACGCCGGGGAGGGAGGTGAAGGCGGCGCGCAGGTTTTGCCAGCGGCCGCTGGAGCGATCCCAATCGGACTTTTGGAGGTCGCTGAGGATCCAGAGGTCGGTGCGTCCGGATTGGTGGAGGGAGAGGTAGTCGAGGGCGCTTTGCAGGAGGGCGGGGAGATCGGCTTGGGTGTCGGAGGGGCCTGCGGGTGGGACGTCGAGAAGCGCCTCGGGTTTGGAGAGGAGGAGGGGCTGGAGGGAGGCGCTGTCGAGGAGGACGACCTTGGAGTGGTCCCCGGAGGATTGGCGGATGGCTTTGGCGACCTTCTGGAGGGCGGCCTCGCGTTTGCTGGAGGGGAGCGCCGTGGGGTGTTGCTCCATGCTCGCGGAGCGGTCGAGGAGGACGAGGATGGTTTCGGGGGCTCCGCCGGTGAGTCCGAGCCAGCCGCCGGCCAGCGGGCGGGTGATGGAGAGCAGGACGCAGGCGACGGCCAGGACGCGCAGGGCGAGGATGAGGATTTGGCGGAGGCGGGACAGGCCCCGGTTGCGCTGCTGGGCGAGGTGCAGGAACATCATGGCGGCCCAGGGGATGGGTTTACGGCGCCAGAGGTGGACGAGATGAATGACGATGGGCAGGGCGGCCAGGGGCAGCGCGGCGAGATACAGCGGTTCGAGGAAGGTCATCGGGAACCTTTCTTCGGGGTTCGGCCCAGGAGGAAACGGGCGATGGCCGCCTCGTAGGATTCGTGGAGGAGGACCCGGTGGTAATCGATGCCGGTGTTGCGGACGAGGGCGTCGAGGGCGCGCAGGTATTCGGCGACGGCGGCGCGGTAGTTGCGCGCGATGAGCGAGGGATCGGCGAGAAGGCTTTCGCCCCCCTCCAGATCGACGAAGCGGGCGGGTTTTTCGAAATCGAAGTCGAGTTCCTGGCGGTCCAGGAGGTGGAAGGCGGCGACGTCGTGTTTGCGGAAGCGGAGGTGTTGGATGGCGGATTGGAGTTCCGCCGGGGGGACGAAGAAATCCGAGATGATGAGGACGAGGGCGCGCTGGCGGAGGGTTTCCGCGGCGTGATGGAGGGACTCGATCAGGGTGGTACCGCCGGCGGGGCGCAGCGTGGCGAGTTGGTCGAGCACCAAGCCGAGGTGGCCGGCGCCACGGCGGGCGGGGATGCTCACGGGGGCTCCGGCGGCGGACATACTGGAGAGGCCGATGGCGTCGCCCTGTTTGGCGGCGAGGTAGGCGAGGGTCCCGGTGATCCGGAGGGCCAAGTCGATCCGGGAGAGGGTGTTGGGAGGAGCCGGATGGGGGCGGAACGCCATGGAGCCGCTGGTGTCGAGCAGGAGGCAGAGGCGGAGGTTGGTGTCGGCTTCGAATTCCTTGATGTAGAAGCGGTCGCTACGGCCCCACGTACGCCAGTCGAGACGGCGGGTGTCGTCGCCGGGGACGTACTTGCGGTACTGTGCGAACTCGAGGGAGGAGCCGCGGACGGGGCTGCGGTGTTTGCCCGAAACGCTGCCGAGCATGGCGTGGCGCGCATGCAGGGGCAGGGCCATGAGGCGCGCCAGGACGGCGGGATCCAGAAACGACCGGGACTCGCTCATGCGGGGCGGGGAGGAATCAGGCTTCTTTGGCGAGTTCCTCCACGAGGCGTCGGGCGACGTCGCGGCTGGAGATGCCCTCACTTTCGGCGGTGAAGGTGGTCATGACGCGGTGGCGCAGGACGGGTTCGGCGACCTCCATGAGGTCTTCCATGCGCACGGCATAGCTTCCATGCAGGGCGGCGCGCGCCTTCGCTCCGAGGATGAGGTATTGCACCGCCCGGGGGCCGGCGCCCCAGCTGACGAGGGGGCGGATCCACTGGGGAGCTTCCGAACCGGAGGGCCGGGTGCGGCGCACGAGGTCGACGGCAAATTCGTAGAGGTGCTCGGGCACGGGGATGCGGCGTACGAGATCTTGGAAGGCGAGGACCTTCGGGCCGTCGAGGAGGTGCTGGAGGGTGGGGAGGGACTGGCCGGTGGTGTTTTTGGCGATGGCGATCTCCTCAGCTCGGGAGGGGTAGTCGACGCCGATCATGAACATGAAGCGAT
>JBEBAG010000218.1:0-4008 GCA_041159065.1 Verrucomicrobiota bacterium
TAACGGGGAAGTGGAAGGCGAGGCGCTGCGCGCGAAGGTGTTGGAGGTGTTGGGGCCCTACTACAAGCCGTAGGCGGGCGGCATCAGCCGTAGGCGGGTGCGCTTGCGGCCGGGGGGGGCGTGAAGGAACGAATTTTTCCAAAATTTTGTCCAAAAGGCCGCCCCTGCGGCAGAGGCATGGGTAGGCACCCCTTTTCCTCCCTTGCCTCCTATGAAACTCCCTCCTGCCCAAACTTCCCGCCGCCACTTTCTTAAGGGGGCGGGTGTCCTCATCGCATTGCCCGCTTTGGAGTCCACGCTCCGAGCCTCGGGTGCCGCCTCGGCTCCGAGGCCCAAGAACGCCCCCGTCAAACGGTTTGTGTGTATCGGGGCGAACCTGGGGCTGCACACGCCCGCCTTGTATCCGGCGAAGGAGGGGGCTGATTACGAAATCACGCCTTCCTTGGAGCCGTTGAAGGAGTTGAGGGAGGATTTTACGCTGTTTTCGGGACTGGATCACCGGGCACCCGGGGGGCATGGGAATTGGCCCAACTTCTTGTGTGGGAAAAACCTTGCGGAGATGTCCCTGGATCAGCGGGTGGCGAGTCGGATCGGGAATGAAACGCGGTTTGCGTCGTTGGTGTTGAGTGCGGGTTCCGGGGGGAGCTCGATGCCGATGAGCTATCTGAAGGGGAAGATTGCCTTGCCGGCGATGGAGCGGCCGAGCGTGCTGTATCGGAAGCTGTTTGCCTCGGCCAGCGACCGGGCGCGGACGGAGTATTTGTTGAAGTCGGGTCGGAGCGCTTTGGATTTTGTGCTGGAGGATGCGAAGACGCTCCAACGGAACGTGAGTGCGTATGATCGGGCGAAGTTGGAGGAATACTTTACGGCGCTGCGTGAGGTGGAAGGGAGAATGGGGCGTCAACTTTCGCGGGTGAATGACGCGGTCCCGACGGTGGAGTATGCGCTGCCGGCGGCGGATCCGGTGGCGACGAACCTAATGATGGAGCTGCAGGGGGTTCTGTATGATTTGATGGCGCTTGCGTTGCAGACGGACTCCACGCGAGTGATTTCGTTGGCCCTTCCCGGAGGGGAGCAGACGTTTACGTTGGGAGGGAAGAGGCTGCGCAACGGCTATCACAACGCGTCGCACCACGGAAACGACCCGGAGAAGATTGCGGAACTGATGGCGATCGACCGGGAGAACCTGCGGTGTTTTGGGCGGTTTCTTTCGAAGATCAAGGCGGCGCGGGATGCGGAGGATCGCTCCTTGTTGGAGAGTTCGATTTTGCTGTTTGGCACGGGGATGGGGGATGCGAGCCGGCATGCGAACACCGATTTGCCAACGATCGTGGCAGGGGGAGGGTTCAAGCACGGGCGGCATTTGCGGTTTACCCAAGGGGCCGTGGAGCGGGAGCAACGGTTGCTCGGGGACTTGTTTATCTCGATTGAGCGACGGCTTGGGATCGAGTCGCAATCGTTCTGTGCAGCGTCGCACAGTTTGGATGAGGTGCTGCTTTAACCGAGACCGACGATGAAGTGCGCATCGCATTGGATCGTTGGACTGGGGTGTGCGTTGGGGTGGATGGGGGTGGCTTTGGGAGTGGAGACCTTGCCGGAGCCGGTGTGGGCCATGGTTTCGGAGCACTGCACGGGCTGCCATGATGGGGATACGAAGAAGGGTGGGGTGAATTTGGATTTCACCTCGATTGACCTGCAAGTGCGTGGGAATGCGGAATTGTTGGAGCGGATGTATCGGGCGCTGGAGAAGGGAGAGATGCCGCCGCCGAAGAAGGCTCGGCCGGAGGCAGCGAAGCGCGAGGCGGTTTTAGCGTGGCTGGATGAGACGTTGACGCACAAGGTGCCCCGGCATGCCGTGGGGCTGAGGCGGCTCACGCGTGGGGAGTATGAGCGGACGGTCGCGAAAGCGCTCGGGGTTCCATTCAAGGTGCCGTTCGGGTTCCCGGCAGACACGACCAGCCATGGGTTTGATAACGTGGCGGAGTCATTGATGCTGTCCCCGCCGCTGTTGGATGCCTATGTGGAGAGCGCGATTGAGGTGGCCGACCTTTTGTTTCCGGCGGCTCCGGAGCCCCTGCCTCCCTCGCGACGCTGGGTGATCTCGCCCGAGGATCTGTCGAGCACGGACGGGCAGACCGGGCTCACGAACCGGGTTTTCGATGGCAAAATGCGACTGGTGATGCGGGACTACACGTCGACGGCGAGTCGGTTCGCGGCTCCGGCTTCGGGGCAGTATCGGGTGAAGTTTCGGGCTTCCGCATTTCGGCCTGAGGATGAGAAGCCGCTGTTGGTAAAGCTTCACAATTTGAAGGAGTTTGAAGTGCCAGTGAGCGGCTCGGTGGAGCACGAGGGAACTATTGTGCTCCACCCGGGAGACTCCTTTGGGTTCACCTACGCGAACTCGAGTTATCGGAGGCTGAATTGCGACGCGCCCTACGCTGAATTTGCGGAGGATGTTTTGAGGCGCTTTCAGCGTCATCCGCGTTTGCTTGCTGCTTGGCTTCCGCTGCATGAGCCAAAGCCTGATTCAGCCAGCGGCGCCCTTCGTCTCAAGATCTTCGACTCGGTGAATGCGATCCAGAGATCAGACGCCAAAAACGTTGCGCAGATGAGATTGGTGATCGAAGCCTATGCGGCAGCCCTTTCAAAAGCGGATTTGGATCTTAAGGAAGCGAGCCCTGAAGCCGCCAAGAAGGTGGTCGATGCGATGTATGACCCATGGAAGGTGTTCAACAGCTTGCGGGTTATGCATTATTACGCTGTCCCGTGGGGGGATGGCTTTTTTACCGAGGGGCCAGGGCTAGACATGGAGTCCATCGAGGTGGAGGGGCCTTTAGCGGCCGTGGAGCATCCCCGTTATGGTCGGGCCCGTGGGCTGCAACGGGGTCTTCTGGGAGCGGAGGCGGCGAAGTTGACGACGGCGGAGGCGCGACGGGCAGGACTGGAGAAGATGTTGTCTCGTTTGTTTCGGCGGGAGTCGCTGCCCGAGGAAAGTGTGAGGTATGGGAGTTTGGTGGAGGGCCATTTGGAGGCGGGAAATCGACTGGAGGACGCCTTCCATTTGGCGTTGCGGACGGCTCTTGTGTCGCCGCAGTTCCTGTATCGGGAGGGCGCCGCAGGCCGGTTTACGGAGGCGGATCTGGCGTCGCAGCTCTCGTATTTTCTGACGTCGCGGCCCCCGGATGATGCGCTGCGGGCGGCTGTGGCGGGGGGATCGTTGGGGAGTTCGGGCGGGCTGCGAAAGGAGGCGGAGCGTCTGTTGGGGAGTGCCGAGGTTCAGGAGTTTGTGACGACGTTCGTGGGGCAATGGTTGGGGACGCGCAAGATTTCGCAGATCATGCCTGCGGCCTCCTTGGGGGCGTTTACGGATTCGCACAGCAAGGCGATGATGCAGGAGCCGGAGTTGGTTTTCTCGGAGATCCTTCGGGAGAACCGGCCGCTCTCAGACTTCATCGCGCCTGACTTCACGTACACGCATCAGACGGTGGGGGGGCAGATGTATGGGTTGAAGATGGAGCCCTTGGACCATACCAAGCCCTTCGCGATGACGCGGGTCGCTTTGCCGCGGGACGGCCGGGCGGGCGGGCTTTTGGGGATGAGTGGGGTGATGACGGCGACGGCCAATGGGGTCGATACGCAGCCGGTTTACCGCGGGAAGTGGGTGTTGGAGACGATCTTTGGAGATCCGCCGCCTCCGCCGCCGGAGTCGGTACCGGCGCTGACGCCGGATACGCGGAGCGCGAAGACGATTCGGGAGTTGATGGCGGCGCATACGGCGGAGGAGAGCTGCGCGGGGTGTCACCGGAAGTTGGATCCGCCGGGGTTCTTGTTGGAGAACTACGATGCGATCGGGCAGTGGAGGGCCAAGTATCCGGAGCGGAGCGTGAACGAGGGGGGGAAGGTGGTGAAGCAGGCCGGTTTACCGGTGGACGCGCGCGCGACGTTGCCTGATGGCACGGTGTTGCAGGAGGTGGGGGAGTTGAAGCGGTACGTGTTGGGGCATATCGA
>JBEBAG010000219.1:0-4299 GCA_041159065.1 Verrucomicrobiota bacterium
AACGCCCCCCTCCCACGGAAGCCGTCAGGCAAGCCTGCCCCCTCCACAAATGCTGCTAAGGTTCGAGGGAGGCTGCGTTGTTCTTTGGTGTGATGTCTTCCCCCGACTCCCATCTGGCCAAAGTCCAGCAGCTGTTTCTGGAACATCAGCCAGCCCTGCGCTGCTACGTGCTGTCGATCGTGCGCGACTTTGCCCTCGCTCAGGACGTGGTCCAGGAAACCTTCCTCGCCGTTTCACGGAAAGCCGCAGAATTCGATTTAAGCACCCACTTTCTCGCGTGGTCCTGCGCCATCGGACGTTTTGAGGCCCTCCGGGCCCTCCGCCGAGCGAACCGACCGGCGCTCTCCGAAGAGACGCTCGAACTCCTCGCAGCCAGCGAAAGCGCTCCCTCCCCGGACTACCGTTCCGAATGGCTTCAACGTTGCATGAGAAGGCTGACTCCCACGCTCCAAAAAATGATGCGCCTGCGCTACGAGGACGCTCTCAAACCTAGCGAGATCGCAAAACTCATCGGATGGACCCCAAACGCCGTATGCGTCGCCACCTCCAAGGCCCGCACGGAACTCCGCCGCTGCATTGAAACGCTGCAACACCACGACGCCACCCCATGAACCCGGAACGTCTGGAGCATCTGCTCCGCCAGTATTTTGACGCCGACATCACGGATGCCGAAACCGCCGAACTGGAGGTCGCCCTTCAAACCCGCCCGGAGGTACGCGCACGCTTCTGGAAGGAGGCACACCTCCAGGGAGCCCTTCGCGAATGGGGCCTTGAGGGTCGGGGCGCACGGGAACTTCAAGTCCTCATGCCGCCCCCCGCTCCTTCCCGGCGCGAAAAATTCCTGTGGAGATCGTGGCATCCCCTCGCGGCCGCAGCCGCAGGCATTGTTTTTGGCATCTTCTGCGCCTCCGTCGCGTGGGCTGCGGTTTCTCCGCGCTCCGCTCCCCCCATTGCCCGCACGGTTCCTCTCGGGGAGAACGGGTTTGAGTCCATCGCGCGCCGACTTCCCGCAGGCTTTCCTTCGAAATTTGGAGTCTGGAGCGGCGACCCCGCCTGCACCGTGGCCGATTCCTCCCCTCCACCTCGGCAGGGCAAACAACGCCTCCAACTCCTCCAAGCCGACCGCGAACCCGCCCTGCCCAATTGGGGCGCCCATTCCTGCGACGTCTATCAACTGGTCGATCTGCGCCCCCTCAAGCAGGCGGAATGGGCCGGCGAAACCAGTCTGGAACTCTCAGTCCGCTTCCTCGATACGCGCAGCGCGCCCGGCGAACGAATCTCTTTCCGCTGCCGTCTCCACGTGTTTGCGGGCCACCCGGAGACGATCTCGACCGAGTGGCCCCGCTCCGAGAGAGAGGCTTTGGCCTCGGGATCCGGAGCCTCCGAGAGCCTCGGTGGGCCAAACGCCATCGTCCATCAGCTGAGCACCAGGATCCTCCTGCCCCCAAAGGCCGACTTCGCCCTGATCCAACTCATCGCCCACAAGCCCACCAACCCGGCAGGCACCGTGGCCACTTTCGGCTCCCAGTACGCCGACGACATTCAGCTCACCCTCTACACCCCATCCACCCCGGCACCCCGACTCTCCCGGAAATAAAAACCGCCTCATCCCCATGAACACCCGTCGCCATTTCCTCCGCAGCTCCACCACGCTCATCGCACTGCCCTTCCTCGAATCCCTCGGCTTCCGCGCATTCTCCAACCCGAGAATCAGCACGCCTCCCAAACGTCTCGTATTCCTCAACTTCGGCTGGGGCGTCACCAATGAAACCTGGTTCCCCGATGTCCAAAAGACAGGCGCCGAATGGGACCTTTCCGAGGGACTCAAACCCCTCGCCCGCCACCACAAAGACCTCACCGTGGTCCAGGGCTGCTCCAACAGATTCAGCAACGAAGCGCACTGGGGAAGCACCTTCTGGCTCACCGGCGCCAACCGCTACGCCGAACCCGGCCAAAGCTTCCACAACAGCATCAGCGCCGACCAAGTCGCCGCCGCCCATCTCGGACAAGACACAAGATTTGCCTCCCTCCAACTCAACACCCCCGATGTCCAAAACTCCGGGCACGGCCCCGGCCTCTCCCTGGCCTGGGATCTCCGCGGCAAACCCGTCTCCGGCCTCGAAAACCCGGTGTCCGTCTTTCACCGACTCTTTTCCAACGACACCATCCCCCTCAGCGAACGACAGGCCATGCTCGCCGAAAAACGCAGCGTCCTGGACGCCGTCCGCGACGACGCCCGGCGCGTCGGCAAAGGCCTCACCAGAACCGACACGGACAAGCTTCAAGAGTACCTCCAGAGCATCCGCGACATCGAGACCCGGCTCAGCAAGGACGAGCAATGGCTTTCCGTGCCCAAGGCCACGCCTCCCTTGCAGGAACCCACACCGGGCCTCTCCGGCAAAGAGGAGATCCGCGTCGTATACGACCTCATCGTCGCCGCGCTCCAAACCGATTCGACGCGCGTGCTCACCTACCGCCAGCCCGTGGGCACGCTCCTCCAGAGCCTCGGCCTGAAAATCGCACCGCACGACATGAGCCACTACAGCCCGGGCGAACGCATGGAAGCCTCCCAAAAACGGGACACCACCCAAAGCGAACTCCTCAGCGGACTTCTCGACAAACTCAAGGCCACCCGGGAAGCCGATGGCTCCTCTCTCTTCGACCACGTCGCGCTCGCCTACGGCAGCAACATCCGCAGCATCCATTACCTCGATAACTGCCCGACCCTTCTCACCGGCGGCGGGGCCCGCCTCAAACTCGGCCAGCACCTCGTGCTCCCCAAGGACACCCCTCTCGCCAACGTCTGGCTCACTCTCCTCCACGGCCTCGGGGTCCCCGCCGAGCGCCACGGCGACAGCACCGGCGTGATCCCGCAGCTCCAGGCCTGAGGTCCCCCCCAAGCCTCGCCCAGAGCTTCCCCACAGACCGCCGCCCCAACCCCTTCCGCCCTTTCTTTTCCATGAAATTGCGCACCGCCCTGCTGCTGCTCCTCGTGGGCATCTCCCGCACACAGGCCGCACCTGCGGCTGCCCTCGAAGAAAAACACCGCACCTTCCTCCAGACCTACTGCACCGAGTGTCACCGCGAGGAAAAAACCAAGGGCAAGGTCCGCTTGGATGACATCTCCTTCACGCTCGATTCCGTCCAAAGAGCCGACCTCTGGCAAAAAGTCCTCAACGCCATCAATTCCGGCGACATGCCCCCCGAGGACGAAAAACAGCCTGACCCCGGGCTCAAGACCGAGTTTCTCGGGGCCCTCTCGGAGACGCTGGTGGTGGCTCGCAAATCCCTCAGCGACGTGCAGGGAAACATCACCATGCGCCGCCTCAACCGCCGTGAATACCGCAACACCCTCCGCGACCTGCTCGGCATCGAGATCGATGTGCGGGAGCTGCCCGCCGACGGCGGCGCGGGCACCTTCGATACCGTGGGTGCCTCCTTGTTTCTGTCCAGCGACCAGCTCGAACAGTACCTCACCCTCGGCCGCAGAGCCCTGGACGAGCATTTCGCCCGGACCGCCCCACGCTCCACGCAGACCTTCAAAGCCCACGTCGAACCTGAGACGGATGCGAACCGTCGGCTCAGCGATCTCAAGGGGCGGCTCGAGAAGCGTTTTGAGAACTTTCAAAAATGGTCGGAGGCCATCGATGCCTTCGCCGCTCAACCAGAGAATAGGGCCGCCACCGCCTCACTTGAGAAGGGATTCAACGGCTGGCGCAGGCCCTCCGCCTACTATCGAGGAGTCGCCGCCCTGCCCGGAGCACCCTCTCCAAACGCGTTCGGGTTCAGCGACCTGAGTTCCGCCCTCTTCGATGGAGCGGACACCTTTCGAAATGATCACCCCTATTTGAACGACTACCTCCAACTGCCGCACACCGATTCCGGAGCCTATTTGACGATCTTTAAAGGAAACCCCAAAGAGCTCATCGCGGCTCCTGCCTTGTGGCCCGCAGGGCGTTACATCCTGCGCATTCGGACGGCTGCCGTTGAGGGGTCCGCACCCGATCGCCGATTCCTGGAAATCGGTCAACCCGACCCCAGCGACCGCTCCGGTCCGATGGACGATTCCGGCACCATCTCCGTGCTCACCTCCGTTCAGGTGCACGGCACCCTCTCAGAGCCGCAACTCGTCGAAATCCCGGTTGAAATCACCCTCAATGGTTCCCGCCGGTTTGTCCTCCGAGAGAGACGCCCCAACTCGGTGGATGCTGCCGCGGAGATCTGGAGGGAGCACCTCGCCAAGGAGAAGACCGGTCCCAAACCCGCCCTGTGGATTGATTGGATCGAACTGGAGGGGCC
>JBEBAG010000220.1:0-27442 GCA_041159065.1 Verrucomicrobiota bacterium
TCCGCGGGGCGGTAGCCGATTTCGTCGGTCGCCCCGTATTGGATGCCGGGTTTGATTCCGCCTCCGGCCATCCACATGGTGAAGCAGTGGGGGTGATGGTCGCGGCCCAGATAGGGGGAACCGCCGCGCGCTTCGTTCATGGGGGTGCGCCCAAATTCCCCGCCCCAGATGACGAGAACATCGTCGAGCATTCCCCGTTGTTTGAGATCCTGGATCAGGGCGGACCAGGCTTTTTCGGTCTGGCGGCACTTGTTGGGAAGGCCCGTGAGCAGGTCGTTGCCCTCGCCGGTTCCGTGCATATCCCATCCCCAATCAAAGACCTGAACGAATCGGACCCCCTTCTCTACGAGGCGCCGGGCGAGGAGGCAGTTATTGGCGAAGCTCGCGGCCCCGGGCTGGGCTCCGTAGAGGTCCTGGATGTGCTGGGGTTCTTTCTTGATGTCAAAAGCCTCAGGCACGCTGGCCTGCATGCGGTAGGCGAGTTCGTACTGGGCGATGCGCGTGACGGTCTCTTGATCGCCAAAAAGCCGGGATTCCTCCTGGTTGATGGCGTTCAGCGCATCGAGGGTTCGCCTGCGGGTCTCGCGCGACATCCCCGTGGGATTGCTGGTGAAGAGAATGGGGTCCCCCACGGAGCGGCATTGGACGCCCTGGTAGGCCCCGGGAAGGAACCCGCTGCCCCAGCAGGCCTTGCCCCCGGTGGGATCGCTGCCCCCGCTGAGTAGGGCGACGAAGCCCGGCAAATCCTGGTTCTCCGAGCCGAGCCCGTAGGTGACCCAAGATCCGATGGAGGCCCCGCCGCTGCGCATATTGCCCGTGTAGGCCAGCAGTTCCGCTGGAGCGTGGTTGAACTGGTCGGTGCTCATCGAGCGGATGATGCAGAGTTCGTCGGCGATCTGTTGGGTGTGGGGCAGCAGGCTGCTCATCCACGCGCCGGATTGGCCGTACTGGGCGAAAGAGTGGGGGCTGCCCAGCAGATTGGGCGTGCCCTTGATGAAGGCGAACTTCTCGCCCTTGAGGAAAGAATCCGGGCAGGGCTGCATATTCAGCCGGTTGAGCTCGGGTTTGTAGTCGAAGAGATCGAGCGTGGGCGGTGCGCCGCTCATCGAGAGATAGATCACCGCCTTGGCCTTGGCCGGCTTGGGGGGTGTTTTGGGGAGCAGCGGGCTGGGAGGGAGGGCGGGGGAGGGCTCCGCCTGCGCGCGGGAAAGAAGGCTTTGCAGCGCGACGGCTCCGAGACTGAAGCGACCGGAGTGGTTCAGAAATTGGCGCCGCGTGGTCGTGTGGAGCGCCGCCTGACGGGGAGAGAGCGATTCGGGGAGCATGGCGAAGGGAGGCTTAGGATTTGGTGAGAAAACCGTCGAGGTTGAGCAGGACGTTGGCGACGGCGGTCCATGCCGCCAGTTGGGCGGCGTCGGCGTCCTTGGGAAGAGCCAGCTCGGAGCTGGCGGCCAGTTGTTTGGCCGCGGCGAGATCCTCCCGGTAATGGGCGAGCTCGGCCTGCAGGAGACGGGCGATCGTCTCCATCTGGTGCGCCGACGGGGGGCGCTGGAGCACGAGCTGCAGTCCGTGGCGGATGCGCGCTTCGTCCTCAGCGGGAGCCTCTCGGAGGATGCGCCGAGCGAGGCCTTGGGCGGCTTCCACGTAGACGGGGTCGTTGAGGGTCACGAACGCTTGGAGCGGGGTGTTGGTGGGGACCCGCCGCAGGGTGCAGCTCTCCCGTGTGGGGGCGTCGAAGGTGGCCATGGTGGGGTTGGGCGCAATGCGTCTCCAGACGGTGTAAAGACTGCGTCTCCAGCGGTCTTCGCCGGTGCTCGTAGGGTACTTCTCCGAGCCGCGGAAGGCGATGGTCCAGAGTCCGTCCGGTTGGGGGGGATACACGGAGGGGCCGCCAACGCGGCGTCCCATCAGCCCCGAAACGAGGAGGGCTTGGTCCCGGATGGCCTCGGCCTCGAGGCGGCGGCGGGTGTAGTGGGAGAGGAACACGTTGCGTGGATCCTTCTGCTGGGCGAGCTCGGAGGCGCGGGAGTCCTGGCGGTAGGTGTGGGAGGTCACCAAGAGTTTGAGGAGCGCCTTGGTGTCCCAGCCGAGGCCGCCTTGTGCCTTGGGGGTTTGGAAGTGGAGGGCGAGCCAGTCGAGGAGCTCCGGGTGGCTGGGCCAGCTCCCCTGGGTCCCGAAATCCTCCTCGGTCTCGACCAGGCCCATCCCGAAGATTTGGGACCAGAAGCGGTTGACGGCGACGCGCGCTGTCAGCGGGTTTTCCGGGGAGAAGATCCATTGGGCCAAGGTGAGCCGGTTGGCGCCGGCATCGGCCGCCGGCATCCGGTGGAAGGAAGCGGGCAGGGCGGCCTGCACCTCCTCCCCCGGGGTGAGGTAGTTGCCCTTGTTGAGCACGAACGTTTTCCGCATGCCCGGGGATTCCTTCATGATCGGAATCGCGACGGGCTCATTGGCGGCGAGCTCCGCCTTTTTCGCAGCGATTTGGGCGTTGAGTTCGCGAATGAACTGAGACTGGGGCCGGAAGAAATCAGCGAGGACTTTGGTTTGTTTCGCGTCCCGCTGCGAGGGGTCGAGTGCGACGAGGGCCCGGATGTTCGCGGGCAATTCGCGGATGGGCGCCGGCTGGGAGGTGAGGGAGATCCGGAAGCGAGGGATCACCGGAGACCGGCCGTCGTCCATTTTGAGGGTGATGCGCAGCGGGTGCCCGCCGGCGGGTTGGCTCAGTTCGAAGGCGGCGGCGTGGGGTGTTTGGACGGGCAACACCCAGCCCGTTTTCGAATCGCCATCGGTGGCTTTTTCAATGCCCGAGCCGTTTTGCTCATAGCTGGCGGAGGCGTGGGCGACGGGGACCTTGGCGGGTTTGGGCCCGAGGGTCTCGACGCTGAACTCGGTCAGGCGGAAGTTGCCTTTAAGCTCTTTGGCCTCGGGGTCCTCGAGGATTTCGAGGCGGATGGCGCTGACCGGTTGGGGCGGGGCGTCGAGGGTGAGGGTGTAGGTTTCCGTCTTGGATCCCTTGGCATCAAGGGAGATGACTGCGTCCTCACCGATGCGGAGGGCGCCGTTGCGGGAGGTGCCCTTGGAAGGGGAGGCGTGTGTCCACGGAACCTCGGGGCGCACCTGGGCTTCCCAGCGGGTCTGTTCCTCGGTGATCTGGGGGTGCGGTTTGCGAGTCTCAGCCTCGAGCGCGGTCAGGTCGGACCGGAGTTGGTCGTTTTTGCGCGTTTGCTCGGGGGTGGGCAGGGGAAGCAGGGGGGATTCGTCGCTGCGGTCCGCGTCCTCGGTTTGGTTAAAGATGCCGAAAAGCTGGTAGTATTCTTTTTGCGAGATCGGGTCGAATTTGTGGGAGTGGCACTGGGCGCATCCGGCGGTAAGCCCCATCCAGCCCTGAATCGTGGTGGCCACCCGGTCCTTCACGGCGGCGACCCGGTACTCCTCGTCGTCGGTGCCTCCCTCGTTCTGGGTCATGGTGTTGCGGTGAAACGCGGTCGCGACGATCTGATCGCGGGAGGCGTTGGGAAGCAGGTCCCCGGCGATTTGTTCGGTGGAGAACTGGTCGAAGGGCAGGTTCGCGTTGAGGGACTGAATGACCCAGTCGCGGTAGGGCCAAACGTTGAGCCGGAGCTTGTCGGAACCGTAGCCGGTGGAGTCGGCGTAGCGGGCGAGGTCGAGCCAGGGGCGCGCCCATTTTTCACCAAAATGCGGGGAGGCCAGCAGGCGGTCGACCGCGCGCTCGATGCGGTCGGGGGCGCTGTCGGAGATGAAGGCTTGAATTTCCTCGGGGGAGGGGGGGAGTCCAATCAGGTCGAGGCTCAGGCGGCGCAGCAGGAGGTGGGGCTCGGCTTCGGGCGCCTGGGCGAGTTGGAGGGGGCGCAGTCCGGCGGCGATGAAATGATCAATGGGGTTGCGGGCGGTCTCCCGGTTTTGGAGCGCCGGCACGGTCTGTGGGAGCGGGGCGCGGAAGGCCCAGTGGCCTTCGTATTCCGCGCCCTGCTGGATCCATTTGCGGATGAGGGCGGCCTCTTCGGGGGTGATGGCGTGGCCCTCTTTGGGGGGCGGCATGACCTCCTCCTGGTCCTTGGACAAGATCCGTTCCATCAGGGCGCTCTGCTCGGGCTTGCCCGGCACGATGGCGCGGGAGCCGTCGTGCGGCTTGAGCGCCTCGTCGCGCAGGTCGAGGCGCAGGTCTGCTTTTCGGGAATGCGCATCCTGACCGTGGCAGTGGTAGCACTTGGAGGAAATGATCGGGGCGATCTCTCTCGCGAAGCTGACCTTCGCGTTGGTGGGGGCTCCGGGTTGTGCCAGAACGCCCGGGGCGAAGAGGAGAAGGGGGAGCAGGGAGGAGCGTTGGAGAGACATCACCAAGCTAATGCGGGAGGTCGGGCTAGAATTAGCAGGGCGCGGCGCTTTTTTTCGGCGGCGCCTCCGAGGCGGAAAACGGGGGTCTGGACTGCTAATTTTTCGGGGCTCGACTACATGAAGGGGGATGAGTTCCGAACAACCCGATGCGGAGGCGGTGGAAGTGGTGGAGCGCCTCTTTTTGAAACACCAGACGGTCGTGCGGGCGTTTGTGTGCTCGCTCTCATCGGATTTTTCGATGGTGGATGATGTTCTTCACGAGACGTTTTTAACGGTTCGCCGCAAGGCTGCGCAGTACCGCGAGGGAAGCAACTTTGCGGCGTGGGCGTGCACGGTGGCCCGCTACAAGGTGTTGGAAGCCTGGCGCGGATCAGGGCGGGGCTGCGCCCTGTCGGAGGAGGCTTTGGAGGCGCTTTGTGCGAGCGAGGAGGCGTTGCCTTCCGATCCGCGTCTGGAGCGACTGGAGGAGTGTCTGGGCCGTCTGGCGCCGCAGGCCCGGCGCATGGTGGAACTGCGCTATCTGCGGGCATGCAAGCCCGAAGAGATCGCGCGGATCATGGAGTGGACTCCCAACGCGGTGAATGTGGGGTTGACCCGGGCTCGGCAGGCGCTGCGCAAGTGTCTGGAGGCAGGGCAGGCACAACCCCTGACATCCTAACATCATGGAAGAAACGCGATTGGAACATCTGGCCCACGGATTTGTGGATGGGCGTTTATCGGCCGCCGAGGTGGCGGAGTTGGACGCGTACCTGCGGTCGGAACCCGAGGCGCGCCGGCATTTCTGGACGGTGGCCCGGCTGCACGGGGAGCTCCGGATCTGGGGCGAACGCGGTGCGGCCCAAGGCCATCTGGGTGCGACGCTGGCCCAGATGGAACCGGTGGAGGGCGTGGGCTGGGGAAGGCGAATTCGGGCCTTGGGGAAACTGGCGGCGGTGTTTGCGCTCGGGGCGCTGCTGGCGTGGCTCGGGCGGGGCGCGGACTGGGGCAGGGTGCGGGGACGCGAGGGGGCCGAAAACGTCCGATGGCTGGGACGGATGGTGGTGGACGGGGGGGCAGTCTACGCCCCCGGGTGTGGTCCCGGGCGGGGAGGGGAGATGGGGGCGGGAGTGTATGAAATGCTGGAGGGCAGCGGGCATGTGCGTTTGGAGAACGGAGTGGATCTGACGCTGCGCGCTCCGGTGCGTTTTGTGCTCCATGATCCGCTGCACGTGACTTTGGAATACGGTGCGCTCCGGGCGCTTGTGTCGGAGTCGGCCCAGGGTTTCACGGTGCGCGCGCCGGATGCGGATTTTGAGGATCTGGGGACGGAATTCGGCGTGGAGGTGGATGGAACCGGGCGCAGCCAGATGCGGGTGTTTGACGGAGAGGTGCGCGTCAAACCGGGGCGGGGCACGGGGGACCCGGAGCTGGTGAAAGTGGGGGAGTCCGTGAGGGTGGAGGGAAAAGTGGTGCGGCCTGTGGAAAGGCTTTCGGAGGAGGGATTCCCTTCGAAGGACGGGGTCGCCTACCGGAGGTGGCAGGAGCAGTCGGTTCGCATGCGCAGGGATCCGGCGTTGGTGTTTTACTATGACTTCGAGGCAGATCCGGCGGATCCGGGGCGTTTGGCGGATGTCGCCGCCGCGGGGCATGGCTTGGACGGACGCATTGTCGGGGCGCAGTGGGTTTCGGGTCGCTGGGCGGGCAAGCGGGGGCTGCAATTCGAGAACCCCGGGGACGGCGTGTGGATCTCCATTCCCGGCGAGCACGCCGATTTGACGTTGGCCGGATGGATGAGGCTGGATCGGCTGGAGAACGCGTTGAACGCGCTTTTGAACACGAGTGGCTGGGGGCCCGGGGGATTTCACTGGCAGATCAACCGCAGCGGTCGCCTCACCAGTTCTGGTTTGATGTGGGGCGGGCAGGTCATTCGGAGTCAGGGCGACCCGGTTCCGCTCGGGAAGTGGTCCCATTTTGCCGTGGTGCTCGACTCGCAGACGCAGGAGCTCCGGTTCTACCTGGACGGCCGGCCGTGCGGGCTGCGCCGGATCGGGATTCCCGGTTACAAGGCGTGTTTGGAGCGGGCCTGCATCGGGCGCCTGGCGGAGTGGTCGCTCGGGGACACCCGGGAGCTGCGGGGGCGCATCGACGAGTTGGCGATGTGGAACCGGGCTTTGAGCGCGGAGGAAGTGGGCCGCTTGGCGGAGTGGGGGGGCTTGGGAGTGCAGGGGCGTTCCTTGGCGGAAGGCTCCTCCATCCAGCGCACGTCCCGCTGAGGAGCGGCATGGCAGGAAGCGGGTGGCAAAGTCCACCGAGCCGGTTAGAATCGAGGCTTTCACTCGGATTGCATCATGAAAGTCACCTCATCGGTTTTTGACGGGAGCGCCCCGCGGCTTGCGGACTGTCCACGGCCGACCCATCCCGAGTTTGCGTTCATTGGGCGCTCCAATGTCGGGAAGTCGACGTTGATTAATCTGATTTCGGGGCGGAAGGATTTGGCTCGGGTATCCGATCGGCCAGGGTTCACGCAGTTGATCAATTTTTTCACGATCAACTGCGCATGGCGCTTGGTGGACCTTCCGGGGTACGGCTACGCGAAGGTGGGCAAGCAAAAGCGGGAGGGGTTCGCGGCTCTGATTCAGGAGTATCTGTCGCAGCGGGAGGGCTTGGCGTGCACGTTTGTCCTCATTGACGCCTCGATCCCGCCGCAGCAGATCGACCTCGAGTTTGTATGCTGGATGGGGAGCGTGGGGCGTCCCTTCGTGTTGGTTTTCACGAAGACGGACAAGGCGTCTGCGGCGGAGGTGGAGGCGCACATCGCCCAGTTTCAGGAAGCGACGGCGCAGTGGTTTGCAGAGCCCCTTGAGGCGTTCCGGGTGTCGGCTAAGAAGCAGGAGGGGGTTCGGGAACTGCTGGCGGTGATTGCCGAGACACGGGTTTAGGAGGCTTCTCGCGATGGATTGGCTGATCAAGAACGGGAGGTCCGCATGACGTTGGCGGACTTGGGATGGGACGAGGCATGGCAGCGCGAGTTTGCGGCTTTGGAGGCGGAGGGCTGGGTGCCGGCTCGCTTGATTCGGGACAACCGGATCACCTACGGCGCGCTGTTGGGAGACGGGGAGGAGCGGGAGGTGGTGATGGGGGGCAAGGTGTACCACGAGGCGCGTACCGATGCGGAACTTCCCGCCGTGGGCGACTGGGTGGCCTTGCAGCTTGGTGCGGAGGGCGAAGAGACCGTGATCCGGGCACGTCTGCGGCGGCGGACATGTCTTTCGCGCAAGGCTCCGGGATTGAGCGCGGAGGAGCAGGTGATTGCGGCGAACGTGGACGTGGTCGTGGTGGTGACGGAGGCGGGTCCCGATTTCAACGAGCGCCGTTTGGAGCGCTATTTTGCGCTGATTGGACGCAGCGGCGCCCGGGCGGTGGTGCTGGTGAACAAGGTGGATTTGTTTTCGGAGAAGGAGAGTCAGGCCGCGGCCGAGTTGGTGCGCGCCTTGAATCCCGAGGCGGAGGTGCACCTCACGAGTGCGGAGACGGGCAAGGGGGTGCGGGCGTTGAAACAGTACTTTCGGAAGGGCGTCTCCGTGGCGTTTGTGGGCTCGAGCGGAGTAGGCAAATCGGCTCTGGTGAACCAGTTGCTTGGGGACGATTACCAGTGGACCGGCGAGGTCAACGAGGTCACGGGCAAGGGACGCCACACCACCTCCGCACGGGAATTGATGGTGCTGCGCCGCGGCGGAATCGTGATTGATAATCCGGGCATCCGCGAGGTGCAGATGTGGACGGATGAAACGACACTGCGGGAGCGTTTTTCCGACATTGAAGCGCTGAGTGCCCAGTGCCGCTTCCACGATTGCAAACACCGCAGCGATGCGGGATGCGCGATCCGTGAGGCGGTGGATTCGGGAACTCTGCCGGGGGAACGCTATCAGGGGTATCTCAAGCTGGAGGACGAGATTGAGAAGCTGCGCGGCCGTTGCAAAAAGCGCCAGATGACCCTCGAACGGCGGGAGCGGCGGGAGGGACGCGAGAAGGTGCGGAACCCCTCCGACCGCCGCGAGTTACAGAGGCAGAAAAACCCCAGGCGCCGCATCCTCGAGGAGGCGGAGGAGTCGGACGCGGAAGAAGGGAACGACGCGCCGGGGCTTTGATCCCCCCGGAGGCCGCGCCGTTCGAGCCCTCCAGCCCTCCCCAGCGAAGGGCGGTGGAACTAGGCCAGGATGTCCTGCACCACGTGCCCGTGCACGTCCGTCAATCGGAAGTCCCGTCCCGAGTAGCGGTAGGTCAGCTTTTCGTGATCCAGCCCGAGCAGGTGGAGAATCGTCGCATGCAGGTCGTGCACGTGGACTTTGTTCTCCACCGCGGCAAACCCGAATTCATCGGTGGCACCATACGTCATGCCTCCGCGCACGCCGCCGCCTGCCATCCAGACGGAGAACCCGTGGTTGTTGTGGTCGCGTCCCTTGGACCCTTCCGAGGCCGGGGTGCGTCCGAATTCGCCGCCCCACAGGATGAGCGTTTCGTCGAGCAGTCCGTGCGCTTTCAAGTCACGGATGAGGGCCGCAATGGCGCGATCCGTCTGGCGGGCCTTGTCCGCGTGGTTGGCGATGTTCTCGTGATCATCCCAGGGTTGTCCGGCGCCGGTGTAGATCTGCACCATGCGCACGCCGCGCTCCACGAGGCGTCTTGCGGCGAGGCACGCATCTGCAAAGGGGCCGCTTCCGTACAGTTCGCGGGTGGCCTTGGATTCCTTCGCGAGATCGAACACCTCCTGCGCCTCCGTCTGCATGCGGAAGGCCATTTCCATGGAAGAGATCCGGGTCTCCAATGCGCTGTCGTGTCCCCCGCGCCGAGCGAGGTGCGCCTCATTCAACCGTTTGAGAAGATCGAGCTGTTCGCGTTGTGAGGAGGGAGCGAGGTTCGCGTTCCGGACGTGCTCCAGGACCTGGGTGGGATTGAGATTCGCATTGTTGATCTGCGCGCCTTGGTAGATCCCGGGCAGAAAGCTGCTGCTCCAAAGCTGGGGGCCCACCACGGGTTTCCCCGGGCAGAGCACCACGAACCCCGGCAGATTTTGGTTCTCCGTTCCCAGTCCGTAGAGCAGCCAGGAGCCCATGCTGGGCCGCGTCGGCTGCTGTTCCCCGCTATTCATCATGAGCAGGGAGGGCTCGTGATTGGGGACATTGGTGTGCATCGAACGGATCACGCACAGGTCGTCTGCGCACGCGCTCACGTGGGGGAAGAGGTCGCTGATCTCGAGCCCGGACTGGCCATGCTTTGCGAAGGAAAACGGGGACATCATCAGCCCGCCGGTGCGCCTCTCGGTCTTGATGTCCGCGGAGGGCGGGCGTTGTCCGTTGTATTTGGCGAGGGCAGGCTTCGGGTCGAAGGTATCCACCTGCGAGGGGCCTCCATTCATGAAGAGGTGGATCACGTGTTTTGCACGCGCAGGAAAGTGCGGCGCCCGCACGGCGAGGGGAGCCGCCGCGTTCGCCTGCGTTTCCGCGAGAAGGGACGCCAGTCCGAGCGAACCGAGTCCCGTCCCGACGCGTTGGAGCATCTCGCGGCGGGTCAGGCCGAGGGGGATTCCGCCGAGTCTGGGGGGGAAGGAAGGGGAGTGCATCATGGCGAGGGACGGGAGGGACTTGGGGGTTAGTCGACGTAGAGAAACTCGTTGCTGCTCAGCAGGGTGTGGGACACGCGCTCCCACCGGGTCAGCTTGTTCAGGGGCTGTGCATCCTTCGGATCCGCCTCGCGGAGGTAGGCGCGGATCCAGTCCTGTTCCTCTGCGGAGGCGGGACGCCCAAAGGCGAGCGTGTAGGCCCGTTGAATGCGAGCCGCATCGTCCGCAAGATCCGGGTCGGCATGGAGCCGCTTCGTGAAGTGCCGGGCCTGTTCGCTCATGAAGGGGCTGTTCAGGACGAAAAGTTGCTGCTGCGGCACGGTCGTTTCGGTGCGCTTGTCGCTGGTGATGTTGGCATCGGGGAAATCGAAAAGCCTCAGCAAACTCGCCAAGTCATGCCTACTCACCTTCGCGTACACGGTCCGTCTGCGGCTTGAGGCATCCGAGAGCGGAAAGGAGGGGCCGCCGAGCGACGCATCGAGTTGTCCCGAAACCGCGAGCAACGCATCCCGCCAGGATTCCACGTCCAAGCGCGTGCGCTGCATGCGCCAGCGCCACTGGTTGTCCGCATCCACCCGCTCGTTGTGGGCATCGGATGCGGAACTGAGTTGGTAGGTGGCCGAAAGCATCAGCTCCTTGTGCAGGTTTTTGATGCTCCACCCTGTCTCCACAAAACGAATTGCGAGGTAGTCCAAGAGCTCGGGATGGGTGGGGGCTTCGCCCAACAAACCGAAATTGCTGGGGGTTCCCACCAATCCTTTCCCGAAATGATGTTTCCAAATCCGGTTCACCATCACCCGCGCCGTCAGGGGATTCTCCGGGTTCGCAATGGCCTCGGCGAGTTCGATACGTCCGCTCCCCTTGGTGAACCTGGGCGGGTCCATGTCCCGACTCAAAATGCGAAGGAATCGTCGGGGAGCAAGATCCCCGGGTTTGGCCGGGTTGCCCCGGATGAAGACCGGCATGTCCTCGGCCTTCCGCTCCATGATGGTGTGGGCGACGGGGTACATGGGAGGCGCGTTTTTCTTCGCCTCATCACACGCACGCTTCACCTCCGCAAACCCCGAGTGCACTTGCGCCAACTCGTCCTGTCCCATGGCCAGCGGGCCCTTCTCGCCCACGAGGGTATCCAGCTCCTTCGCCGCCCCTTTCAGCCCGTCGCCCTTTGGGTTCTTCGTGAGCGCCTCCTTCCATTCCAGCAACGCGGTGCGCAGGTTCTCCCGAATGGCCGCCGACACCGCCACCACTTCCTCCGGCATTTCGCTTCCGCCAGCCAAACTCCCTTCCATCTGCTTCACCGGCTTTTCCAGCAGATGGGACCACGGCCGCATGGACGAAAAGTCCGCCGGTTTTTTTCCCGACAAAAAGTCGGTCCAACGCTTGAGCTGGGCTTCCCTGAGTCCGGTCTGTGCGGCGAGTTCTCCCAGGGCGGCCGGCTTGCCCGTCTTCGGCTTTTGGGACTGCTGCCAGGCCGCTTGGACGTAGTTCGGAACGCGCTCCAACTCCGACTCGAGGCTCTCCATGCGCGCCTTGACGGCGACCTCTTTGAGCTGCTTTTCCAGATTCTTGATTGCAGCCTGGGCGGCATCGAACTTCCGAACCTCATCCTCGGGTGCGAGCGGACTGTTCGTGAGCTGGCAGCTCCGGAAGATCCCGGCCAACGAATAATAGTCCTGCGTTGGAATCGGGTCGAACTTGTGGTCGTGGCATCTTGCGCAGGAAACCGTGAGTCCGAGAAAGCCGCGGGTGAGGGTGTCGACGCGGTCGTCCAACTCGTCCGCAGCCGCCTTGGCGGCGTCGCTGTTTTTGTAATAGACCGCGCCCAGGCCGAAGAAGCCGAGGGAGGCGATCTGCTCGCGGGTTTGCTCCGGGCTTTCCCCCAACTGATCGCCGGCGATTTGGCGCTTCACAAACTCGTCGTAGGGCATGTCCCGGTTGAACGCGCCAATCACCCAGTCCCGGTATCGGAACGCACTGGTGTTGGGATTGACTCCAAACGTGTGGGCTTGGTCCTCGGCGTAGCGAGCCACATCCAGCCAGTGTCGGGCCCAACGCTCGCCATAGTGTGGCGAGGCGAGCAGCCGGTCCACGACCCGCTCGAAGGCCTGAGGAGATTCATCCGCCAGAAAGGCCTCGATCTCCTGCGGGGTGGGGGGGAGTCCGGTGAGGTCGAAGGTGGCGCGTCGGATCAGTTCGCGTTTTCCGGCGGGTGCCACGGGCTTCAACTCGCGTGCCTCGAGGGCGGCCAGGATGAAGCGGTCCACGGCATTCTTTGGCCACTGGGCATTGCGCACCGTCGGAAGGGGTTTTTTCACGGGGGGCTGGAATGCCCAATGCTTGCGGCCCTCCTCGATCCGGTTGGTCGGGTTTGCCGTGCGCGTGCCGGGGGCGGCGACGCGTGGATCAGGGGCGCCCATTTGAATCCACTGCTCCAGGGTCGCGATTTGCTCCGCGGAAAGCCGCTTTTTGGGGGGCATCTCAAGCGAGGAATCCTCGTAACGTACCGCTTTCAAAAGCAGGCTCCGGCCCGGTTCACCCGGAACTAAAGCCGGCCCGGTTTCGCCCCCTTTTTCCCATCCCTGTTTCGTATCCAGCGCCAGTCCGCCTTTGATTTTCTTTTGTTCGGAGTGGCACTCGTAGCAGTGCTCAGCGAGGAGCGGCCGCACCTTGGATTCAAAAAAAGCGTCACGCTCGGGCGTTGCGTCGGCGGCCCTCCCTTCGGCGTGGGGGACTAGAAGCACGGGGAGGCTCAGCAGAAACAGGGGGGTCTTCATGGAAGCTCCGTAAGGTTGCGGGGAATCGGGGGGGGACTGCGGGGCCAAGCGCCGTCGCTGTGCCCCCACAACGAGGACCCAGTTCTTAGGAATTTATAGCACCTGAGATGTTCCATTTCCTAACCCGTCCCAGGCCCCCCGGGGAGGCTCCGGGTCCGTCCGGAACCAGTCCTCTCGGGAGAGATTCTGCGGATGGAGCCCCGCCTTTTCCAATGGGTTGAACCCCACTCAGGAGCGCTCGGGGGGGGCGTTTAGGCGAGGTGCTGCGGAGGTTCCACCGGCTCGGATGTTTCCCCGCGAAGCCCGGAGGCGTAGTCGCTCGGGTATTGTCCGACAAAGCGGTGGAACGCGGCGTAGAAACGGCTCATCGAGCTGAAGCCGCTCGCCAGGGCGACGTCCCGGATTTTCATGCTGGAGGTGCCGAGGAGTCGTTGAGCATGCCAGACCCGGTGGAGCGTGAGGTATTCCAGGAGGGTCATCCCGCAGGAACGCCGGAACAGGCGCATGGCGGAATTGGGGTGGAGTCCGGCACTGCGCGCGACGTCCTCGATGTGAATGGAGGTTGTGTAATTTTCGGCGACGAACCCCGCCATGCGCTCCACGCTGCCCAAGCTGCTTTTGGGGAAGGGGTCTTCCGGGGAGGGGGCGCTGTCGTTTTGAAAACGGAGCGCCAGGCGCTGCAGGCGGGCTTGGGCCTCCAGGAGGATGATTCGATGATGCTCCGGGGTGTTTTTTTGAAACGTCTGAAACCACCGGTCAAAAAGCGCCCAGTCCGAGCATCCCTCGTGGGGCTCGCGATCCAGGAGGAGTTCTCCCGCAAGCAGGGCGCGCCGCAGATTGGGGGGGACGTCCCACGACATGAACCACGCCGTCGGGATCCGGAGCGCGTAATGCACGCCGCCTTCCTCGAAGGCGACGCTTTGGTGGGGCACGGAGGCCCAGCGCACACAGAGCGTTTGCGCGGGCACGCGGATCCGGGTGCCTCCGAACAGGTAATCAATCCAGCCCCTTTCGAGCACGGTTATCTCGATATCGCTGTGCCGATGGGGTTTAGGCATCACCATCGCCGGGAGGTTGCACATCGAGAAGCCAAAGTGCTGGAAGAACGCGTCGGAAGCGAAGGAGCGTTTCATAGAGCGCCAAGGCGAGATGAAAGAACAGGCCGCAGCGACGGAACGCAAGGGGCGAAACCGAAAGGCGATCGCTTCATCGAGGTTTCGGGCATTTGAGGTGTGGCGGCAGGCCGGGGGCGTCCCGTGCGGCGCGTGATCCGCGTGGGATCAATCTTCGAGCAGCAGGCGCAGGGTGGGCGGAGGAAGCGAGGGATGCCGGTTGCCCGCAAAACCGTGCACCGCGGAGTTGCCACTGGGCTGGGCCGTTTCACGCACGACGATGAGGGAGGCGACCCGGTTGGCGTCCCGGTTTAGGAAGGCCGTGAGCGCTTCGGAGCGCAGGGTGAATTCGCCGCTGACGACGCCTTTGGGTGTCTCGAAGCGCCCGAGCAGGACGGCGGTGTTCGAATCCGCGCGGTCGCCCTCCGGGGCAAAGGCGGGGGCGCTTTTCCACGAAAGGGTGGATGGGTCCCAAGCATCCTGGAGGTCATCCGTCAGACCGTAGACGGCGAACTGGCAGCGGTCGGTGAGGGCGGCGTAGCCGAAGCCGGAGGCTTCGAATTGGAGCGCGAGCTCGGCCTGCGCGACCTTGCTTGTTCCGAGCGGGGCGAGGTCGAATTTGAGGAAGGCTTTTCGCAGGAAGGCGCCGGCCGTGGAATGCTTTACGAGGAGCAGGGTATCGGAGAAATGGATTTTGGCGTCCGGGGAGGTGACGTAAGCGGCCGCTCCCGAGCCGGAAGCGGTGGTGAGGTTGAGTCGCTTGAGGGCGTGGGTGGCGGTGGGAAGCGACTGAAGGCCCGGGCGTTCGAGTTCGGTGTCGGAGCTCACGGGCGCGCCGCGTCGCAGCGTGGCGGCTTGAACCTGGGCGGACTGGTTGGTGAGGAGGCGCACCGTTTCGCCCGTGCGCCCGTGGCGGAGTTCGACTTCCCCTTGGAGGACCTGGACTTGGGCGGAGCCGGAGCGGTCGGCGCTGATGCCGAAGTCGGTCCCGTGGTCGATGAGGCGGGCGTTTTGGGTTTGGACTTCGAAGCCGTGGGCGGATTCGGGCACATGCGCGACGATGGAGCCGGAGTGCAGCGCGCAGCGATTGGAGCCCAGGAGTTCGAGTTCGGCTGGTCCTTCGAGCGAAACCTCGGCGCCGCGCCGGAATTTGATGCGCGCAAAGCCTTGGATGAGTCGGAGGCGTCCCCGGGCGAGGGAGGATCCGGTTTCGGTCGGCAGGGAGCTGGCGTCCCACTTCGCGTGATGTGCCTCCTCGAGGGTGGCGATGGTGCGTGCGTTGCCGAGGCGCGGCAGGCTGAGGGTGAGGATCGCGAGGGAGAGGACGAGCAGCGCGGCAAGAGGCAGAAGGCGGGTGGTCCAGCGTGGGAAGGGGGCGTGGGGGGCGTGGGGGGCGGGATGTGCGTCGGAGGCGGGAAGCTCCGCGAGGAGGTCGGAGAGCGACCCGGAGTGGAGGCGTGCGGCGTTCTGGTGGAGGGCGGCGTGGAGGTGGCGGTACTCGATGTAGAAGCGGCGGGCCTCCGGCTCCCGAAGCACGAGGGCCTCGATGCGTGCGATATCCGCATCGCTCGCCTGGGATTCAAAGAGGCGCTCGCAGAGTTCCCGGATTTCGCGGTGGGGATCAGAGGGCGGATTCATGTTCGGGTGCCTGGAGGGAGTGGGTCACGCAGGAGTGCAGGTTTTGGCGGATGCGGCTCAGGAGGCGATAGAGGGCGCCAGTGGTTTTTCCGAGGCGGCCGGCCATCTGTTCGAGCTCCAGTCCCTCCTGGTAGCGGAGGTGGAGGGTTTGGCGATGGGCGGGTGGGAGCTTGGCGATACAGCCAAGGAGCGCTTGGGTTCGGGTTTCGAGGTGCTCGGAATGCGTGTCCATCTCGGCGGCGACGGTCTCGAGAAAGGTGTCACTGAAATCGAGCCGGTCCCGTTTGCGGCGTTTGCGGAAGGCGAGGACCTGATGAAAGGCGATCTTGCGGGACCATGCGCCGAAGTTGGATCCGGGCTGGAACTGGCTGAAATGACGCCACATGACGACCTTGGCCTCCTGCAGGATGTCGTCGGCGTCCTGGGGATTGGGCACCATGGTCATCACGTAGGCGCCCAGGAAGCGCTCGTGGCGTGCGAGTAAGAAAACGAATTCCTCAGCGGGATCGGCGGGCGGGTTCATTGGGGTGGGGACGCTTTGGTTTGTTCCTCAAGAGCGGAAGCCATGCCGCGCGCCGGGGTGTGTCGCAGGGACCTGCGCCGGGGGTCTAACCGGTTGGAGAAGAGCGAGGACATGCGCGGGAAGCACCTTCCCGTACGTGGAGTCCGATGGCGGAGTTTTTTGGACGCGAAAAATCCGAGGCGGCGTCCGAGCGCGGAGGAGCTGCGTGGATCAGACCTCGAGTCCGGGGATGGAGGTGCCTTTGCTGGTGCCGAAGCGCGTGGTTTCGACTCCGAGTTCCTGCAGGATTTGCACCCACAGGTTGCACAGGGGGGGCGGATCCTGCGGGTTGAGGGCCAGGTGGCGTCCGTGTTTGAAGCGGCCGCCTCCGACGAGGATGGGGAGATTGGTGGAGTCGTGGCTGGAGGCGTTGCCCATGGCGGAGCCGAGGACGGAGATGGTGCGATCGAGGAGGCGGCCGCCTTGGGCGTCGGGCGTGTCGCGCAGGTGCTGGAGGAAGGCGCCCCACTCGGCGAGGACATCCGTTTCGATCACGGCGAGCTGCTCAATCTTTCCCGCGTCCTGACCGTGGTGGCTGAGGTCGTGGTGGGCGAACTTGGCCTCGGGTTTGGACGGGGTCTTGGTGGTGCCGCCATGGCCGAGGGTGATCAATCGGGTGAGGTCGGCCTGGAAGGCGAGGCGCGCCACGTCCAGGAGCATCCCGAAACGGCGCGTGTCGTCCCCCGCCTCGGGATCCTTGGGAGCGGCGACGCCGGGTTTGGGTTTTGGCAGGCGCGTGTAGTTCTTGGAGCGCTCCATGCGTTTTTCGAGTTCGCGGACGCTGGTCAAATATTGATCGAGCTTTTCGCGGTCGCGGGCGCCGACGCTGCTTTGGAGCTGTTTGGCCTGGCCGGCGACCCGGTCGAGGATGGACTGTCCCTCTTCGACCCGGGTGATTTCCCGGGTGATTTCGGCGGGGGTCCCATCGATGAAGAGCCGTGCGAAAGCGCGTGCGGGACTGGCCTCCGGGGGGAGCACTACGCCGGTGCTGGTGTAGCTCACGCCGACCCGTCCCGAGGAGAGGGCGAGGGAGGGGTAGCGGGTCTGGTCCCCGAGGTGTTCCGCCGCGAGTTGGTCGAGGGAGATCGTGTTTCGGAACGAGGGCGAGCCGGGGTGGGGGGCGCCGGTGAGGAAGGATTTGTCGGAGTTGTGGCCGTCGCGGACCTCGGGGTGATTGAGGCCTGAAAGGATGGAGAAATGGTCCCGAACTGGCTGGAGGACTTCGAGATAGCGTGTGGGGGTGTAGCCGGTGCCGGATTCCTTGGGGAAGAGAAAGGGGGTGTGGAAGCTGAGGGTGTTGAGGATTCCGACAAAGCGCATCGGGGCGGCGGGGGCGGAGGCGAATGCGGGCAGCATGGCTTCCAGCCATGGGAGGGCGAGGGCGACGCCGGTTCCCCGCAGGAGGGCGCGTCGGGAGAGGGCGGTGCGGGTGGTGAAGGAAACGGAATGCATGGCGGGTTATTTCCGGGTGAAAAGTTCGCTCTGAACGATGGCGTGGACGAGGGAGCGCAACCCGTAGTGATCGGGTTGGGTTTGGTGGAGGAGGGTCTCGACGGTTTTGCGGTCGGCGAACTGGAGCGGGGCGCCGGTGAGGTAGGTGGCGAGCTTTTCGACGACGCAATGTGCGATGGGCTCCGGGTTTTCGAGGGCGAGTTTTTTGAATTCAAGGACGTCCTTGAAGGGGCGGCCATCGTGCAGGGTGTAGGCGGGATCGACGGGGAGGCCGCGCACGTAGTGGCGGATGTCGGAGCCGGGAATGGTGACGACCTTGTCCTTGGCGGATTCCGGAATGGCGCGGTAGTGGGAGCGCCAGCGGCCGGTGACATCGAAGCTCTCCAGCGCGAAGCCCGGTGGATCGAGCTTGGCATGGCATCCGGCGCAGGCGGGTTGGTCGCGGTGCTTGGCGAGTTGTTCGCGGATGGTGGTGGCCCCGCGGATGTCGGGCTCGAGGGCCTTGACGTTTTTGGGGGGCGGATCCGGCGGTGTGCCGAGGATGCGATCGAGCAGATAGGCGCCGCGGACCACGGGCGAGGTGGTGGTCCCGTTCGCCGAGACTTTGAGCACGGCGCCCTGGGTGATGAAGCCGCCGCGGGGCGAGTCCGGGGGGAGGGGCACGCGGCGGATTTGGTCCCCGACGACGCCCGGTATTCCGTAGTGCTCGGCGAGGCGCTCGTTGAGCATGGCGAAATCGCTGTGAACGATGTGGGTGGCGGGAAGGTTTTTGTGGAGCAGTTCCTCAAAGAACCGGTGGGTCTCGGCGAGCATCGCCTGTTGGAGGGACTCCTCGAACTCGGGGTAGAGCTTGGTGTCGGGCTGGGTGAAGTCGAGGTCGCGCAGGTTGAGCCAGCTCTCGAGCAGGTGCTGGGTGAAGCGCGCCGCTTTGGGCGAGTTCAAAAGGCGCTCCGTCTGGGCGCGCAGCACCTCGGGCTGGTGGAGCGTGTTCGCGGCCGCGGCGGCCAGGAGTTCGGCATCCGGCGCCGAGCTCCAAAAACCGTAGCTCAGCCGGGAGGCGAGGGCGTGGTCGTCCAAGGGGCCGGTCTTTTCGCGCAGGAAGAGGAAGTTGGGGGAGCAGAGCGCCATTTTGTAGGCGGCACGGAGCGCCTCGTCGAAGGGGCGTCCCTTTTGCCGTTGCTCTTGGAAAAGGGCGAGGTGCTCGAGGAGCTCGGATTCGGTGGCGGGGCGCCGGAACACCTTGGGCAGGAATTGGGAGAGAAGCCGGCGGGCATCACCCTCCGGATCCTTGGAGACCACGCGCAAGTCCTTGGTGGGATTCTTGGGATTGGCGGGCTCCAGGGGCAGGTCTCCGTAGAGCACCCGGTGGCCTGGAGGCGGCCAGGATTCGAGGATCGGCCCCTCGATTTCCACCCATTCCACGACGGCGCAAATGCCGCCCACCATGGCGCGCTCGTCCGGGAGTTCGGGCACGGTCCGGTAGGGGGAAAGCCAGAGCGTTTTGCCTCTCGGAACGTGGGTCTGGAACTCGAACTCGCGGAACTCCGCGGGGCTCATTTCGAAGTAGCGGTTCTCGTAGGTGAGCCCGGTGCGGGGCCAGTCGGCGAGGCCCGCCTTGAGTAGAATGCGGCGGTCGGGGCGCTTGGCGTCCGGGGGTCTGGCGTTGGGGCTATCCCGGTCGATCATGGCTTTGACCCGGAAGCGGAACCGGTAGAGGCCGTCGGGAACGGAGGGACTCCATGCCCCCAGTTCGCCGTGCGGGCCGTTGAAGCCGTTCCAGCGGATGGCAAGGAAGCCTTCGGGAGAATGGGCCCAGGTGCCCATCTGGAATGGCGGATGGTTCCAGTCGTGCCACGTCTCGTTGTAATCGGTGCGGATCCGGGTCGTCTCGGGGCGGGTCGTCGAGACGGTGGCCTCGCGCAGGGCGAGATCCGCCGCCTGCAGATAGCGCTCGAGGTGGACCGCAGACAGGTCCAAGGCGGCCCCCACGTTGTCGAAGCCGCCGGCGGTCCCGTCCTCGGGCAGCAGGTCGTGCAGGGAGCCGTGGATCCCAAGCAAGTCGCGGACGGTGTGGATCCACTCGTTGCGGTTGAGGCGTCGGGCGACCACGCGGCCCTCCCGCGCTTGTCGGGCGGCGTCGAGGGTGTGCAGCTCGGCGCGGAGGGATTCGAGGAAAAGCGCTTTGGCTTGGGGGGCGGGCTGGGTGCGTTTTTTGGGCGGCATTTCCCCCTGGCGGACCTTGTCGAAAACCTTGGTCCAGGTGCGGAAGGCTTCGGGGTCTGCGGGATTCCAAGAGAGGGATTCGAGGTCGAGGCCGCCCTTTTTCTCCTCCGCATCATGGCAGCGGGTGCAGTGTTCGTTGAGGAAAGGCTGGCGGGGCGTCTCCGCGGCGGAGAGGCAGGAGGCGACCAGCCCGGGGAGGAGGAAGGCGGGGCGTTTCATTGGGCTGGGCTGCCGGAGGAGGGGGCAGGTGCGGGTGCGGGAGGAGGGGGATTCACCGCGGCGGACAGGGCGCGGGCGAGGCGGAAGCCGGTGTCGGGGTAGCGGCGCTCGGGGCTGGCGCTGGAGCGGACCTGGGAGCGCAGTTTGTCGACGGTGTGGGGGGTGCTGCCACCGCGCATCCCGCGTTGTTTCTGAAACAGGATGGCCTCGTTCCATTCCCAGACATTGCCGCCTTGGTCGAAAGTGCCGTAGTGGCTGGAGGCTTGGGGAAGGCTGCCGACGGGGAGGAAGTCGTAGCTGGTGTGGGTCTTTTCTCCATCGTACCCGCCGAAACTGGCGGCATTGGGTTCAGGATCCCCCGCGCCCTTGGCTTTGGGCGGTTGGTTGCTGCGAGTGGGATAGAGCCAGTAGCCCCCGGGCGGGCCCCCCGCCGACTCGGGATGGTAGTAGGCGGCCTTGTACCATTCGTCTTCCGTGGGAATCCACACTCGGGCGGAGGGGGTGTGCAAGGCGAGGCCCCGGCTCTCGGAGATCGCGTACGCGCCGGTCTCGGTATCCGCGAGGCCCTGGCCGTTGTGGATCCAGTTGGCGAAACGCATCGCCTCGAAGAAGCCGATGTAGCTGACCGGCTGCCGCGCGGCCTCGGGAGGAACGCTGTACCGATACGAGCCGGGTTCGCCTGTGCGATCGATCAGCGTGCGTTCGCGCATCATGCTCGCCCTGGGGGCGTTCTTGTAATCGGGCCGCCAGAGCTGGTGTGGGTCGTTTGCGGCCACCGCGTTCAGAAATTCAGCGTACTGGGCAAGGGTGATCTCCGTTTTCGTGATCTCAAACGCATAAGCCACCGCTCCGTAGCCCGTCTTGTCCGCGGGATTGCCGGGATCCGATACCACGACCCACTCCAGCTCCAGGGCCGACGCGGTCTGCGCGATCAGTGCGATCAGCGGAACGAGGCCGGCGAGCCGCCACGTGAATGACCGCTTGGAACTGCGCAATGCCGGAGGGCGCCTCGAATCGACCCCGGATCGGGGCGTGAGGAAGTCGCTGGGAACGGGGAGATCAGTTCTTGGGAGGGGAGGAGGGTTCATGGCCGCCTGCAATGAAAGACAACCATCGGCGGAGCCTGAACCTTAGGGCGCGATGCGTCGCGACAGAAAAATCCCCGCCCCCCCAGGGAAGGGAGCGGGGAGGGAGGCGGCGCGTTTACCGGCCGAGGATCGGATCCAGCACGGGTTTCAGGCGGGCGGCGTAGACCTGGTAGCCCTCCGGAGAGAGGTGGATTTGGTCGGAGGTGTAGAGGGCTGAACGCAGGGTCCCATCGGGATGGAGGAAATCCTGGGTCAGATCGAGGACTTGCACCATGGGATCCTTCTCAAGGGCAAGGCGGGCGATTTCCGCATTGGTCTTCAGGATGTTCTCGTAGAAGGGGACCTTGGGGGCGTGGCAGGGGAGGATTTTGACCACGACGACGCGGGCTTCGGGGAATTTTTCGCGCAGATTGGCGAGGCAGGTCTGGACGCCCTGCGCCGCGGCGGCGACGCCGGTTTCGGGGGCGAAGAACATATTGTTGTTCCCGATCATGAGCACGACGGCCCTCGGCTTGAGTCCCTCGACGCCGCCATGATCGAGGCGCCAGAGGACGTTCTGAATCTTGTCGCCGCCTATGCCGATGTTGACGGTTTTGGTGTGGGGGAAGGCGCTCTGCCACGCGCCGTTGAGCACGCCCTTGTCGAGGGGGCTGCCCCATTGCTGCGTGATCGAGTCGCCCACGAGGAGGACGTCGATGGGGCCGGCGTGGGACTGGACGTAGGCGACGAGCTTGGCGTGTGTGTCCAGCCACGAGGAGCCGCCCCAGTGCCCGGCGGTTGGGACGGAGGGCCAGAGCTGGGGAAGATGCTGGTTGGCTTCGCGGCCGGGGCGGCGGTCATGCTCGGCCTTGTCCACGACGTAGGCGCGCTCCTCCGGGGTGAGAGGCCAGCCGTGGGGCTGCGGATCCGCGGGTTTGCGGGGGTATTCGAGGGCTGAACAGGGGAGCGTTGTCGCGAGGGCGAGGAGGGGGAGGAACAATCTCATGGGAGGGTCGAGGGGTGTGGGAGGGTGGATGCTTAGAAGCCGATTACGCGCCACGGGGCGCGCGGGGCTCGGGGGCGCCTGCAACCAATGAATGGCAGGAGACCTCAAAAGGTTTCGCGGGCGGGCGAATTGGTATTCCCCGGGGAATCGTCCCCGGGCGTCTTCCGGGTTCTGCGGCAGCGTTCGCTGCAAAACTTCACTTCCGTCCAGACGCGTTCCCACTTCTTGCGCCATACGAAGGGACGCGCGCATCTCGCGCACGTTTTGGAGGGAAGATCGGATTTGCGGACGCCTTTCACGCGGATGGGGAGGGAGGGGGGGAAGCCGGCGAGGGGCTTGCATTTGCTGCTCGCAGCCTCGCGAGGTAAGCGTTGTGGGGAGCGGGTTGAGGGGCGCTCTCGGGGGATTCGAGCATGGTTTGGACGCGCTGGGGGCTCTCGATGAGCAGCGGCCGGATGAGGTCGGCCTCAGGCAAATTCTTCCAGTACTTCTTGGGCATCTCCGACTGCATGGCGGCCACCTTGACGCGAGCCGGATTAAAGATGGAGCGGTAGTAGGTGCGCCAGAGGGCGTCCAGTGAGTCGCCGTCAGGCGCACTGGTTCGGGGCACTCCGGGGGTGAAATGCAGGCGATGCCCGTCCCAGTGCGCGCATTCGAAGGGGGTGAGAATGGACCAGTCCATCCCCGTGAAGCGTTTTTGAAAAAAGGGCGCGGCAAGTCGCTCGATCCGGTAGGTTGGCTCAAACCACGCCACAAACTGCTCCCGGTCCGTCTCCGCATGGCGGCCCACCAACCGAAACCGAACGAAGGCGTGCATTTTGTGCACGTCTCGGCCGACCGCTTTGCACCACTCCTGGACCTGCCGCACCGCATCGTCGGTGGGATTGGAGAGCAGGGCAGGTTCGCCTCCCCGAGTGAGCCGCCACAGGACGCGGTAAAGCACGGCCCAGCGCCGGGGATCCGTGTGCGCACAGGCGCTCTCGGCCATTCGGAGAAACGCGCTCGGCACCCGAAGCGTCTTTGCCGGGTCCGTCCGGGGCGCTCCGGCGGGTCCGTCGAACAGGCTCGTCTCCCGCGCGTCCTCGCTCCAAAGCAGCGCATCGGGCGGGACGCCCTCGGAGAGGAGCTGTCGGGCGGCGGTGCGCCACGCTTCAAATCGGGGTTCCAGGACGACCGTGCGCATGGCGGGAGCCTACAGTTCGCCGGAACGGACGGAGCGGAGGTCCCCTGCGGAGGGGAGGGGAGTCGGGTCGAGGGCGAGTTGGAGTTGCTCGGGGGGAGGCAGGAACCGGGCGCGGAGGGAATCGCTGTCGAGCCCCAGCTTCGCCGGGTGATGGTCCGCGGTGAGGATGAAGGGCAGCAGTTTTTTGATCTGGAGACGCAGCTTGAGCAGGTCCGCGAGGCGGAGTCGGGCGTGACGCCGCGCGGCGAGGAGGCGTTCCACATTGCGCACCCCGAGGCCGGGAACGCGGAGGAGCCATTCGCGGGAGGCCTTGTTGAGGTCGATGGGAAACAGGTGCCGGTTCCGGAGCGCCCAGGACAGTTTGGGATCGAGAGCGAGCTCGAGGTTGGGGGTTTCCGGGGAGGCGATCTCTTCGACGTGGAAACCGTAAAAACGCAGCAGCCAGTCGGCCTGATAGAGCCGGTGTTCGCGGATGAGCGGAGGCGCTTTTAAGGGCAGAACGGACGAGGGCTGCGGGATGGGGCTGAACGCGGAGTAGTAGACGCGCCGGAGGCGGTGCTCGGTGTAGAGCTTCGTGGCGCACCCGAGGAGCACGGCGTCGGTGGAGGCATCCGCCCCCACCAGCATTTGCGTGCTTTGTCCGGTGGCGAAGGGCGGGGGCTTGGGGGCCTCGGGTCTCCGCTTCTCGGAGTGCCGCTCCTCGATCTTCTCGCGGATGTGCCCCATCGCGAGTTCGGTGCGGGCCAGGTTTTTCTCGGGGGCCAACTGGTTGAGGCTTTGCTGGCTGGGCAGTTCGATATTGATGCTGATGCGGTCGGCGTAGCGGCCCGCAAGGGCGATGAGGGCGGGGGAGGCCTCCGGGATGGTCTTGAGATGGATGTAGCCCCGGAACTGGTGATCTTCGCGCAGGCTGCGGGCGACTTCGACCACCTGCTCCATGGTGTGGTCGGCGCTGCGCACGATGCCGCTGCTTAAAAACAGGCCCTCGATGTAGTTGCGCTTGTAGAAGTCGAGCGTCAGCCGGACCACTTCCTCCGTTGTAAACCGGGCGCGCACGACGTTGCTGGAACGCCGGTTGATGCAGTAGTGGCAGTCGTAGAGACAGGCGTTGGTGAGCAGCACTTTCAGCAGGGAAATGCAGCGTCCGTCCGGCGTGTACGAGTGGCAGATTCCGGCTCCTCCGGTCGATCCGATCCCCGAACTTCCACGCGAATCTTTGCGCGCCGCACCACTGCTCGCACAGGAGGCGTCGTACTTCGCGGCGTCCGCGAGAATTTCGAGTTTGCGTGGGAGATCCATCGGCGGCGGGACAAACGGGGTTTGCTCGAGACTCGCCTGAACGATGAGGCTTCGCGCCCCGCGGCGGAAGCTCCGAACGCGCGTGGGAGCGGGTTTCAGCGCTGCTTTTTCCGTCCCGGAGGGGGAAAATTTAGACAGCCCTCCAGCGCGGAATTCAACGCGCCTCGGGGGGGGAGCTGAGCCCGATGCGAACCGGCCTTCGAGGCCCCCTTTGCTTGGCTCACCCGGCCGCGCGGACTTCGACCGCACACGCCTTGTACGAGGGCTGCCTCGAATACGGATCAAACGCCGCGAGCGTCAGCCGATTCACCTCCCCATCGTGCATCGGAATAAAAATCCGTCCGCGTCCCACGCCCACCTCCTCGCACAGGGTCCCCTCCATTTTGCCGCGCCGACTCTCCACAACCACCCGCTGCCCCGACCTCAGGCCGCGTTTCCGGGCGTCCTCCGGATGCATCTCCACCCGATCCGCCATTCCGGAAAGCGCTCTCAGCACGGCGGATCGGGACGTTCGCGTCCCCGTGTGCCATTCTGCAGAGCTCCCTCGGCCCGTGATCAAAACCAGCGGATACGCCGCATCCACCGCCTCCGGATTCGGTGCGGGCGCCTCAAAACAGAACAGCGCCCTCCCGTTCTCGCGGAAAAACCGTCCATCCTCAAACAAGCGCCGCTCGCCCTCCCCGGGATGCGAACCGTTCGGATAGGGCCACTGAATGCCTCCCTGCTCCCGGAGATCGGCATAGCCCTGCACCCCGCTGTGGTCGCACGGCTTCCCCTTGGAGGCTTCCTGCAACGCCTGAAAGACGGCCTCCGGCTCCGTCCACGCCTCGAGCCACGGACATCCGCCCCAATGCAATCCGATGCGCCGAAAGATCTCGAAATCCGGCAAGGCCCCTCCCGGAGGCTCTGCCACCTTCGCCGTGTAACTGATCCGCCGCTCCGAATTGATGAACGTTCCGGCTTTCTCCCCCCAACCCGCCGCCGGCAAATACAGGTCGGCCAACTCCGCCGTCTCGGTATCCGCAAATAGGTCTTGGACCACCAAGAATTCGAGCTTTCCAAGCAACTCGCGCAACGCGCGTCGCCCAATCCAGGAGTGGGCCGGATTGGTCGCGATGATCCAAAGTCCGCGGATACGGCCCGACTCCACCCCTTCCAAAATCCGGTCGTACTCGAGCGACTTCCGCTCCGGGATCCGCGCCGGATCCACTCCCAACCAGTCCGCGGTAAAGCCGCGATCGGCCGGACTCCCGAAATCCCGCCCGGCCGGGAGCGTGCCTGTCATCGCGAAGAGCCGAGAACCCATCGCATTGCATTGCCCCGTGATCGAGTTGGCCCCGGTCCCGGGGCGTCCCATGTTGCCCGTCATGAGCGCCAAATTGATGATCGCCTGGGCGGTTCGGACGGCTTCGTACCCCTGGTTCACCCCCATCGTCCACCAAAACGAAACCCGTTCCGTACGGGAGATCCGCTCCGCCAATCCGCGAATCACTTCCGCCGAAACACCACACGCCTCCGCCACCCGTTCGGGCGTGAAGTCCTCCAAAAATTCGGCGAAGGCCTCATACCCCTCCGTGTGATTCCGGACGTACGCCGAGCACACTCCGCCGGCATCGATCACCGCCTTCGCCAAACCGTACAGGAGCCCAAGATCCCCGCGCGGATTCACCGCAATGTGCTGCTGCGCTGCGGAGGCCGTCTCGGTTCGCCGGGGATCGATCACCACAATCCACGGGTTCCTCCGGTTCATGAGCACCCGCTGCCAAAGAATGGGATGCGCAATACACGGGTTCGCCCCCACAAAAATCAGCAGGTCGCTCTCCTCAAAATCACGGTACGAAAAAGGGGGGGCATCGAATCCCAAAGACTCGCGGTAAGCGACGTGTGTCGTCGCCATGCACTGGCGTGTGTTGGAGTCCCCATGCACAAACCCCATCCCCACCTTGAACACGGTGCCCAGCATCGCCATCTCCTCCGTGGGCATCTGGCCCGTCCCAAGAAACGCAAACGACTCCTCCCCATAGCGCTCCTTCAGGCCGCGAACCTTCTCCACAAAAACATCGACGGCCTCGTCCCATCCCAACGTTTGCCTCGGCCCCCCTTTTTCCGTGCGCAGCAGCGGCATCACCCCTCGATCCGCAGCCTTCAGCGGGGCCAAGGCCTCCCAGCCTTTGGGACAAGCCATACCCAAATTCACTGGATACCCACGCGCTGGCGTGATGTTCACCGGCTGTCCCCCACGCCGGTGCACCTGCAGCCCGCATCCCGTTGAGCAGAAACCGCATACGGTCTCGATCATCTCGCTGGGCACCAAGCTCACGGGAATCTGTCCCGCCCCATCCACGGGCTGACGTTGCAGAAGTTCCGTCAAGGGACCGTCAAACCGCCTCAAGCCCGGGTTTTTCCACAGGGATTGGACCATCGACTTCAGCATTTCAGACCTCCCGTTGGCATTCGGGGCGCCGGAGTCCCTGCGAAAAACACGTAACGCCTCCATAAGTTCACGCCGATCGTAAACACCCCGAGGATTCCCCAAAACACCGCGTCAAGCTCCGTCCAAAACACCCCCCCGAGCCCCATGGCCCCTCCCCCCAACAGGAAGGCCTCGATGGACCTTGCGCCGGGAACCACGCGGTGACGGAATTCACGGACCTCCTCGGGAACCAGGGTTCCAACCCAGGCGTTTCCGATCGCCATGAGTGCGAGCAATGCCCCTCCCGCCAGCAGGTGGCTCACCCCCGCGGTTCCCCCTCCGCCGCCGCTCGCGCACACCCCGAGGATGCCCCCGGCAATCACCCCGCTGGACACAAAATCCAACGCCACCACGCCCCCGCTCCAACCGGGCCGGCGGGTGTCCGCGTAAATCATGGCCGAGGTCCACACCGCCACCCCCAAGAGCCCGATGGCCACCAGGCGTGCCGTATCCCCCCCTGCCCACGCCGACCCGAGCAC
>JBEBAG010000221.1:0-8969 GCA_041159065.1 Verrucomicrobiota bacterium
GAGGCGCCGCTCATGGGCTTCCGCTTCGTGGGCGTGCGGCTTCTGTCGTCGATGATCCTGCCGCCGATCAGCGGCCTCATCGTCTGGGGCCTGATGGAGCTGACGGGCGTCCTGCGCTGAGCGCGGCGTTTTGCAATGGATTGCTGAGAAAGACTGGAGCGGGCGAAGGGAATCGAACCCTCGTATGCAGCTTGGGAAGCTGCCGTTCTACCATTGAACTACACCCGCAGGGGCTTCCATCACTTCCAAGAAAGGATGGGCGTCGAGACTACGTTCTTCGGCTGTTTCTTTCCAAGCGAAAAAACACCGACGCCACCACTGATCAGACGCATCCCCTCCCCCTCCTTCACGCCCGACTTGGCGAAGTAAGGCATGAGCGACTGTCCCTTGTACTCAAGCTTTCCGTCGTAGTCCGCATCGATCACCATCCCGTAAGTCCTACCCCAAGGATCAAACACTCCCCCTTCATAAAGCCCTCCGCTGGCCTCCTTGGTCGACTCAGAGAACTTCGCGTTTTTGGGTTCGTAGTAGGTCGTTCCACGCGGATTCAACTTGGTATCTGCCCCTGTTAGGATGCTGATCACTTCTCGGTTCCCATCCGCGGAACTCAAAGGCTCATACAGCGCGTCACCATCTTTATCCTTCGATTGAGGAACGGGATACCTCGAATAGTCCCCGTAAAAATTCCGGACCGCAGTGACCAAGGAGGCGCACTCCGAAAGTGCCTGGGCCGCCCTCGCATTATCCTTGATTTTGGATGAACCGCCGGCCGCGAGTCCCATCAGAATTCCAAGAATGGTGATGACCACCAGCAGTTCCACGAGGGTGAACGCTGTGGCCGAACGCCGGATTTGCGGATACGAGATTTTCATAGGGGGTAACACTTTCTACTGAACACCCTGCACCAGCGCGATTTCAAGACCCTTCAGAATCCGATCCGCTTTTTCGGCAAGACAACGCAACCGGCGCTTCCGCGGAGGTGGCTCGCTTGAAAGCGGAGCGCGGAAGCCTTCCCGAGGCGCCCCCGCACCTTGGCAGTTTGGCCCGATTGGCCAATCAAGGTCCCACCGAGAGGGACTTCTGGACGCGCAGAGAATCCTGCTCCGAAACGGCGGCATCCAAGGTATAGACCCTGCCCACCGTGAGGTCGCGCGTGGCCAGCGCGAGTTCCAGCTCCAGTCGTTCGCCCGGATTCACCGTGACCAAGGCCTCGGACTTTTCAAAGGAGCGATCCTCCGAGGCGCGCGAGACGACTTTTCCGGAGGCGTCCCGAATCACCGCGTCGGCCCGCTGCGTTGTGGAGAAGTGCAGAACCTGGGCGTGCTTGGAAGGGTTTTGCAGAGTCAGGACCGCTCGAATTTGCCGATCCCTCGCCAAAGAGGGATTCGGGGGTTCGATACGCATCCGAATCTCCAGCACGGATTTGGGAGCGTCGGATTTGCGCTTGAAAATCCACTGCACCGGACGCGCCACGGTTTTTCCCGCCCATCGCGCTCCCTCGGTGACTTCCGACCACCCGCGTTTGAGGGCGGCGATGGGACCACGAGGTTCGGGGGACGACTGTCCCAGAGGAGCGGAGACTGGAGCCTGAGCCTCGGCCAAAGGAGCCAAGCTCCAGCTGAGAACCAACACGATTGAACCAACAAGCACGCAGCGCATGGGCCCTGTTTAAGGATGGGGATCCCCGTTTGCAAACCCGGGGAGGATGCCTCAGAGTGGTCTTCTGATGGCCCGTTTTTTTCGCCACGCCCATTTTCTTTTGTTTGCGCTGACGCTTGGCCTCGCAACCCTCTGCCCCAGCATGGTGGACGGTGCGTCGCGGAAACCCCAGTTGACGGTGCGATTCCACGTCGAGGTCAGCGCCACCAGCCGGGACCCCTTCTCCATCCCCATCAAGCTTCCCAGTCCCCCTCGCAATATCTTCATCGAAAGCTCCAGCAGCCTCAGCGAACGTCAAGTCGAGTTCTTCAACCCCTTTCCCGCGGGGGACGGCACCTGGGGCGGGGTGTTCCACCTCAACCCGAGCGGAAGGCTCACCCTCTCCAACTTGACGTCCTCCAACCGGGGGCGCTCCCTCGTCTTTTATCTGGGCAACGAAAAGCTCTCCCGGCTGGTCCTCGATATCTACATCGATGGGACCGTTTCGGACGGGGTGCTTCCCATCCGTCGCGGACTCACTTGGCAGGAGGCGGAATTGTTGAAGAATAAATTCCCCGCCCCCAAGTCGCTCCGACAGCCTGAATGAACTTCCTGCAAATCCTCGGGGCCGTCGCTCCCGTTTTCCTAGTCATCGGCTCGGGGATGTTCCTGCGCTGGGTGGGGTGGCTCCGGCCGGAGTCCGACCAGAGCCTCCTCAAAATGGGATTCCAGTTGCTTTTCCCCGCACTCATCGCGGACACGGTGCTGGGCAATCCCCTGCTCGCCCGAGCCCACGATGTGTGGCTTCCGCCCCTGCTGGCCTTTGGCCTCATCGCACTCAGCTTTGCACTCACCCACCTCCTGCTGCGGCCCTTGCAACTCCCCTCCGCCTCCCACCGTGCGGGGACCGTCTCGGCCGGGATGCAAAACTACGGCTATTTGGTCATTCCCCTGGTGCAGTCCCTGTACGACCGGGAAACCCTGGGAGTTCTCTTTGTGCACAATCTCGGGGTCGACACCGCAATGTGGTCCCTCGGGGTCCTCATCCTCTCGGGAAACCGGGGCCAGAGCATCTGGCGTCATATCTTCAGCGTCCCCGTGATCGCGATCCTCGGCTCCGTCCTGCTCAACCTGCTGCACGGCGAGGCTTGGATTCCGACTTTTGTCCGCAATGCCATGCACCTGCTCGGACAGGCCGCGACGCCAATCGCATTGATCCTCACCGGAGCCACCTTGTACGACCTCGCCCGCCAGAAGTCCGAAACCCCCTCGCCCCTGGCGGCCCTCACCATCGCCCTGGGCGCACGCCACCTGCTCCTTCCCCTCCTGATTTTGGCTTCTGCCGCATTCCTACCCGCGTTCCTGCCCATTCCCATCGCCCTCCAAAGAATCCTCGTGCTCCAGGCCGCAATGCCCGCAGCCATGATGCCGGTCGTCCTCTGCAAACTCTACGGATCAGACGCCCGATTGAGCCTTCAAATTATTCTCCTGAGTACCGCCCTCGGACTGGTTACCATTCCCCTCTGGCTTCAGGCCGCCTTCGCATGGCTTCCCGCCACCCGCTAGGCGGCGCAAATGGCGCAAACGTCGCAAACTTCCGGGGACGCCACCGAGCAGAGATCGCTCCACCCGTCCTCCTCCCCAAACCGCAATCCCCCCTCACAGTGCCGTCTCCCACGCTCGCGTTTGCGCGTAGAAGTTGGGTGAATACTCCCGCCCATCGTAACTCCGAGCCCAGAGCGGACTGGTCGCCCCCGAGAGCGGCGGTACCAGCCAGTCCCATCGGCCGGTGACCGGACGCCCCAGCCTTCGCTCCTCCTCCTCAAAGCGCACGTGCAGGTGCCCCACAGTGTGGTGGTCCACGATTTTAACCCCCGCCTTCTGGTAAGAGAAGAGGACGGCCCGGTTCAACTCCACCAGTGCGCGATCCCGCCATAGAGTGCATTCTTTCCGCGAAAAGATTCCCATTCTCTGTGCCAACTCCGGGAGCAGGTTGTACCGCCCCAAATCCGCCAGATTTCGAGCCCCGATCTCCGTTCCCACGTACCATCCATTGAATGGCGCCGCCGGGTAGCGGATTCCGCCGATCTCCAGGACCATGTCCGCCACGATCGGCACGGCGTACCAGCGCCAATCCAGTTCCCCGAACCACTCGAAATCCGGATGGGCCAAAGGCACCTCCAGCACGCTTTCCTCTGGCATCTCGAACACCCTTCGTGTTCCGGCGGCGTCCGAAAGCAGGAGGGGGAGCACGTCAAAACGCCCCCGTCTTGCCGGTCCCCTCCATCCCGAACGCAGACACCACTCCGTCAGCTCCTGCTCGGCGGGATCCCCTAGGATCTCTCCGTCCCCTTGGGCGTACCCGGCATAGCGCACCAGTTGCCGGTTCCAAATGCGCACCGGACTCGGATTTCCCGGCTCCTCGGGAGCAAAAATGGTGACCAAGGGGCGAATTTGTCCCCCGTGTGTTGCCTCGCGAGCATGCTCTATACAGTGCGCCGCAACGGCTTCCATCGTCCGCGCCTCACGCGCATCGCGCACCTCCAGCTGCCTCCAAAACCATCGTCCCACACACCGCACGCTATGCCTCCACGCAAACCGGCTTCCCCAAGCCAGTTCCTCCGGGGTGTGCCGATAAAAACCGTGCCGTTCGATCTCCCGAAAAATCTCCTCGCGCCGCCCACCGGCCACCCCAGGCCCTCCCGGTTCGCACTCCAGCAAGTCCAAAAACGCGCCAGCCTGCGCCTTCCGCTCCTCGGGGGAAGATCCACGCAAACGCTCCAGTCGCTCATAAATCGCCGGATAGCCGCCGCCGGAAACGGACGAGGGGCACGCCCCGCGAGAGACGGACGCAGCCCGACCGAGGGGGCCAGATCCAGCATCCTGGGACGCCGCGATCTCCCCTCGCTCCTCACGCAACGCCGTCGGGCAAGAATCCATCTATCTCTGGTCTTAGCCCGCCTTTTTGACGCGTCTACTTCGCAATCATCCCCCGTGGGCGTTGCGCCTGCTAAGCGAATGGAATTCTCCGGTAGCCCTCTTTCCTCCCAGCCTATGAATCCTCCCGAAGTTCATGCGCACACCCTCCGAGTCCAAGCCCTGTACGTGCAGCACCAAAACCAACTGCGCAGCTTTCTGCACTCGCTCGTTCCTGACTTCGCCACCGTCGATGACCTCGTCCAAGAGTGCTTTTTAACCGTATCGGAAAAGGCTCCCGAATTCGAAATGGGCTCCAACTTCGGCGCCTGGGTCCGCTCCATCGCCCGTTTCAAGGTCCTGGCGCTCCAGCGCGACCACGCGCGTCGACCGCCCATGCTGGCTCCGGAGGTCCTCGAGTCCCTCATTCTTTCCGCACCCGATCCCACCCCGCCCGAACACGAAAATGCCGCCCTCGAGTCGCTTCGGCACTGCCTTGAGAAGCTGGCTCCAGCAGCCCGCGAAATTGTGCGGATGCGGTATTTCTCCCAGTGGGGGCCGCTGGAGATCTCGCGGATTCGGGAGTGTTCGGCGAACGCCATCAACGTGACCCTTGCCCGCTCCCGCGACGCGTTGAGGCGCTGCATGGACTCCCAAACCGCCTCTCCAGAGGTCACCCCCTCTTGCTCATGAAAAACGAACGTCTCAGCTACCTTCTGCATGCCCACCTCGATGGGATGCTCAGTTCCGAGGAGCAGCACGAATTGGAACAACTCCTCCTCCATTCCGCAGCCGCGCGCGGCCAGTTCTGGGAAGAGACTCGCATCCACCACCTTCTGACCCTCGCCGAGCAACAATCGCCGGAAATCCTCCGCCCTTTGGCCCCCCTTGCCGCCCCCTCCGCCTCCGACTCTCCGAGCGAGTCCCCCTTGAGGGCGCTCGCCGATCCGCCCGAGAAGCGGTCTGGCTCCTACTCATTCAAAACGTTCTGGCGCAATCCGTTCATCGCAGCGGCAGCGGGAATTGTGCTCAGCGCCCTGGGCACCTCCGCCGTGTGGGCCGTGGCCACCCAACGCGCCGCCTTCAAACCGCACCCGCTTCCCCTCGCTGATGAGGGCTTCGAATCCGGAACCCCTGTTCCGGCGACGGGAGTCCCTTCCCGTGTTGGACTGTGGAGCGGTGACTTCACCCGGATTGTCGGTGCGGAAAAGGACATCGAGCCCCACAGCGGGAAGCGCATGCTTCGATTCCTGCGCGCCGACAGCGAACGCTCGGCCCCCGGCAGCGTGAACTACGTGAGCGACGTCTCACAGGTGATCGACCTGCGCCCCTATCGCTCCGAGATCGCAGCCGGTGCCCAGATTAACCTCAGCGCGTGGTTTTGCTCCCTGCCGTCCCCGGAAAGCATGCGCTTCAAGTTCGCCCTCAAAGTGGCCACCTTCCGCGGAGCGCTGAGCGAGGCTCCCCAACTCTGGGACGACGCCCAGCATCAAAGCCTATCCTATTCCGCCAAACACGCGGATGCCCTCCGCGAATCCGGCCGCTGGCAACGCGTGGAAACCGTGATCCCGGTTTCGCCCGATGCGGACTTCATCGTGGTGGTTGCTTCCGCCTTCCGGGACCGCCCAACCCCCACTCCTGGCACAGTCGAGTTTCCTGGCCACTACATGGACGACCTCAGCGTGTTCCTCAGCCCCGCTCCACCCCAGCGGTTTCCCTAAAAGCTTTCGTTCGTTCTCCATGAGACTTCTCGTCGCCCTCCCTTGGATCGTCCTCGTTTCCACTCCTTTCGCCTCCGCCTCGCTCCCCCCGATGGCCAAGGATTTCCTCGAAAGCTTCTGCATCGATTGCCACGACAAGGCCTCCCACAAAGCCGGACTCGATCTCGAATCCCTGCCCTTCACCCCGGAGCAAAAGCACAATGCGCAGCGTTGGGAGGCGCTCTTTGATCGCGTCCATTCCGGACAGATGCCCCCCAAAAAGTCCGACCAACCCGACCCCGAGGCGCGGAAACGTCTCCTCCAACTCCTCGGCTCCCGACTGAGCGGGGCTTCCCTCGAGCGGGCTCAATCCCAAGGACGCGTCCCCATCCGCCGCCTCACCCGCGCGGAATACGAGCACACCCTCCACGACCTCCTCCACATCCGCACCCCGGTCCGACACCTCTTTCCCGAGGACGCCTCCACCGCGGGCTTTGACAAGGTCGCCGAGGGCCTGAGCCTTTCGGCGACGCACTTCGCAAAATACCAGGAGGCTGCCGAACTGGCGCTGCGGGAGGCGGTCCCCTCGGCCGCCTACGCCCCTCTGAAGATCTCGGACGATGCAGCCGCCATTTTTAAGCGTCGCGCCGAGGAGTTCAAAGCCTGGCGCTGCTACGTCAAGGATGACGCGTTTGTGCTGCCCTCGAACCTGTTTTACCCCTACACGGCAGTTCTTCTGCCTCAGGCTCCCCGATCCGGCCGATACCGCATCCGTGTTACGGCACGGGCGTTGCATTCGGAGGGCAGGCCCCTGCCCTTGGTCCTCTCCATTCACAACGGGCTTTCCTTCAAACCCGACGCCCCCGACGTCTCCTCTTGGTACGATATTCCTGCCGACGCCCCGCGAACCATCACCTCCGAGTGCGTTCTCGCCCCCAAGGAACAGTTTCACGTGTACGGGTGGACCCTTCCCCAACGGGACACCGTTCGCGACCGCCAGAAGCGCGAAAACCTCGCCCCGGAGGACTGGACGGGACCCTCTCTTGCCATTTCGAAAATCGAGGTGGAAGGCCCCCTGACCGAAACCGGCGCGGTGGAGTCGTGGCCGCCCAGCAGTTACCGTGTACTCTTCGACACGCTTCCCCTCCGGAAGCTCTCCGAACTGCCTCCCTCCGGATCAGCCGATTCCCCCGCCCCGGGAGAGCCCCTCGATCCCTCCGGGAAAAAGGCCTCCGCAAAAACCGATCCGCTCGTTCCCTACTCCGCGAACCCCGAAGCGGATGCCGAGCGGCTCCTGCGCCGCTTTGTGCCCGTCGCCTTTCGCGGGCCCGTCGCCGAGAGCACTCTCGCCCCGTACCTTGAAGCCGTGCGCTCTGCGTTGGCTGCAGGCACCCCCTTTCATGAGGCGATGATCGCCGTCTACAAGTCCGTCCTGTGTTCCCCTCACTTGCTCTTTCTGAAGGAAAGTCCGGGCGCCCTTGACGGCTTCGCCATCGCCAGTCGACTTTCCTACTTCCTCTGGAACTCGCCGCCCGATGAAGCCCTCCTCTTAGCGGCTGCCTCGGGAGCCCTGGGCACTCCCGGGGAGCGCCACCGGCAAGTCGAGCGCCTCCTCCAAGATCCGAAATCCCGCCGTTTCGAGCAGGCTTTTCTCAGTCAGTGGCTGGATCTGCAGCGCATCGATGCCACCGCGCCCGATGCCAAGCTGTACCCAGAATTCGATCGATCCCTGCAAGAATCCGCGCTGGCCGAGACCCAACTCTTTTTCCGCGAGTTGCTCGAAGGCAACCGGAGCGTCCTCGAGTGTGTCCAATCCGACTGGACTTTTCTGAACGAGCGTCTCGCGAGGCACTACGGCCTCCCCCCCGTGGACGGCTTTGAGCTGCGCAAAACAAGCCTCCCTGCGGGGGGGCCGCGCGGCGGACTCCTCACCCAAGCCAGCATTCTGAAGGTCACAGCCGACGGGGCAAAGACCTCTCCCATTCTCCGGGGGAAATGGGTCTGCGAGCGGATTCTCGGAGTGGTGCCCCCGCCCCCCCCCGAGGACGTCCCCAAAATCGAGCCTGACATCCGTGGAGCCACCACGATCCGACAGCAGCTGGCCAGACACCGCGATAGCCCGGCCTGCGCGAGCTGCCATGCGCTGATTGATCCGCCCGGCTTTGCGCTGGAGAACTTCGACGTCATCGGCGGATGGCGCGAGTACTACCGGGCCTCCCAACCCACGGGCGCAACCCTCGAAGTCACACTCCCCTCGCGCAAGGCCCAGGTGCACCGGGGCCCTTCCGTCGAACCGGGCTATTGGATGGCGGATGGACGTCCCTTCGCGGATGTCCAGGCCTACAAACGGCTGCTGCTCTCCGACTCGGATGCGCTCGCTCGAGCTTTTGCCTCGAAACTCCTCACCTTCGCCACCGGCGCTCCGGTTCAGTTCGCGGACCGGGAGGAAATCGAATCGATCGTCGCCGGTCTCCGCGAAGAACGCTTCGGAGTTCGGAGCCTGATTCACCGCATCATCGAGACCCGCGCCTTTCTCCACAAGTAACCCCACCCCGAACGCCATGCACCTCGCTCTCCGGACTCCCCTTTCCCGACGCTCCCTGCTTCGCGCCGGAGCGGTCAGCCTCGCCTTGCCCATCCTCAACGCGATGCTTCCCCGCAACGCCTCCGCTGCCGCGACCGAGCGGCTCAGCGCCCCGAAACGGCTGCTGCTTA
>JBEBAG010000222.1:0-8851 GCA_041159065.1 Verrucomicrobiota bacterium
CACGGTCAAAATCGTCGCCCCAAACACCGCCATCACCAACCAAGGCGGCACGCCGTGCCCCATCCCAACCGCCCGGTAAAAATCCGCCCAGCTCTTCACCGGCTCTGGCGCATGGAAAAAAACCTTCCCCACCCAAGCCCCAAGGATGAGCAGAAAGAGGTAGACGTAGTTGCGCTTGAGACGTCTGCCGAGGGCTTCGAAGCGGCTGATTTTGAAGTGCGGCATGAGCAAATCCTCACACAGCAACCGCTGCCAGTCCCCCTGCAACAACCCCTGATTTTGCATCACCACGGGCACAATGAAATGCGCCTCCAACATCCGCACCCGGGCCCGAAAGGCATCGTAGAAACGGTAACGGCGCGCCTCAATCCACAACAACATCCACACCACCCCCACGTTGAAGAAAAAGATCAGGTGCGGCACCTCCCGGATCGAAAAAGCCACCGTGAAAACCGTCGACGTCACCGTAATCGCCCAGTTCGTCGTCGCATCCAACCGCGCACGCCACGCCATGATCCGCCCGAGCTCTCCCCGGTAAAAATGCGACATCGCATTCACATACCCCGGATCCAGCCGCCCCAACCCACCCCCCGGCCCGAAACCTTCCCCCCCAGACGCCCCATCCCCACCTCCCTTGCCCAAACGGGAACCCTCGCTTTGCGGCGGCTGTGTCATGTTCGGGGTGTTCGGGGACTCGGGATCGCCTCACTCCAAGAGCCCACGCACCGCGGACCACCCGCAACAGGGACTCCTGCCCCATCACCCTATCCCCCCTAGGCCCCCGAGACGAGCCTCCAGGCGGTCTTCTCCGAAAAAAACGGTCGAATCTCCCCCCCTCGGAACCGCATCATCCCCGCGTCTTCTCCTCCCCGAAGCATGCCGCACACGCTGCCCACCGGTTCGCCCCCACCCCGCCCCGCTTCGCCTTCCCCCCGGCGGGGCTCCGCGCACCGCCTCCTGAGCGCACTGCTTCTGCTCGCGGCTTTTCTCACACCCGCTTCCGCAGAACCCCCGGGACGCTACCGCATCCGCTCCTGGCGCGTGGAAAATGGACTCCCCGAAAATACCGTCACCGCCCTCGCCCAAACCTCCGACGGCTTTCTTTGGTGCGCCACCCCCTCGGCCCTCGCACGCTTTGACGGCTCCCGGTTCGAAGTCTTCGACGCCACCAAAATCCCCGCCCTCGCCTCCGAAACCCTCCGCCAACTTCATGCCGACCAGGATGGCTCCCTCTGGATCGGCACCGAGGAGGGCACGCTCGTCCACCTCCAAAACGGGCGCTTCGAATCCTTCCAGCCCCACTCCGAGGAGACGCCCGCCGATCCCCTCGAACGCAAACCCGCCGCCATCACAGCCATCACCCGGGACGCCCAAAACACCCTCTGGACCCTCAACGAACTCGGAGAACTCCATCGGCTCCATGCCGGCATCCTCACCCTCGGCCCCTCCCAGTGGCGCGAGGACGCTTCAGCCCCCTTCCACCTCACCACCGATCCCCAAGGCCAAACGTGGATTTCCTCCCGACAAAACCTCCTCCATCTCCTCCCCCACGAGACAGTGCCCGTCCTCTCCGGCCCGTTTTCCCAATACCAATTCCTCACCCCCGCAAGGCACGGCGGCTGGTGGATCGCCCTCGGCGGCCAAGTTCGCCTCTGGAAACGCAACCGCTGGGAGGCCGAGCGCGGCGCCCCCACCTGGGAACGCTTCGGGGTCCGCGCCGCCCTCGAAGACTCCGGTGGCTACCTCTGGATCGCCTCCGGCCGGGGCCTCTCCCGATTCGATGCCGACGGCGATGTAGAAACTTTCACCACCGAGAACGGCCTCGGCAGCCACGATATCCTCTGCCTCTGCGAAGACTTCCAGGGCGACCTCTGGGTCGGCACCCGGGGAGGCGGTCTCCACCGCATCCATCGCGCACTCTTCCAAACGTTCAGCCGCGCCCATGGGCTGCCCTCCGAGGCCATCACCGCCCTCGTCCAGGGGGCTCCAAACGAAGTCTGGATCGGCACCGCCAAGTCCGGAGTCCATCGCATCAAGGATGGAATGCTCCTGCCCTCCCCCCCCGATCCCACCCTCGGCTCCACTCCCATCACCAGCCTGCTCTTTGACTCCTCGGAACGCCTCTGGGTGGGTACCGCCTCCGGGAAACTCTACCTCCGCAAAAACGACTCCCTCCGACTCATCCCCGCCGTGGGCACCGGTACCGGCGCCATCCAGTGCCTCTTCGAGGACAGCCGCAAACAGATCTGGGTCGGACAACAGAACTCCCTCAGCCTCGCCAAAGTGGAGGACCAGCGCGTCGTCCCCTCCCCTTGGCTCGGCACCCTGGGTCACCTCTCCATTACCTCCATCGCCGAAACCCCCGACGGGGCCCTTTGGATCGGCACCGAGGCCCATGGACTCCTGCGCACCGGCATCGGAACCGAAACGCGCTTCGGACGCCCCGAGGGCCTCCCGGTCGAGTCCATTCATTGTCTGCGCCCCGGCCGCGAGCCCGGCTCCCTCTGGATCGGCACGGCCGGAGGGGGGCTGGTTTACTTTCACCAAAACCAGTTCACCCCCATCGCCACGCGCGAAGGACTCCCAGACCTCCACATCTACGGAATCGAGGAAGATCCTCAGGAGCGCCTCTGGCTGCGCTCCCAACAGGGCATCCTCCGGGTGCCCCTCGGCGAGCTCGAGGCCTTTCTCCGCGGTAAAAAACGCAAAATCCCCTGCACCGTCTTCGGTCTCTCCGACGGCCTGCCCTCCCTCGAAGCCCCCCTGGACGCCCATCCCGTCTCCTGCCGTTCCGCCGACGGCCGCCTCTGGTTCGCCACGCCCCGGGGCCTCGCCGCCACGCCCCCAGGCGACCTCGCCCCCGCCGAGATCCTCCCCCAGGTCTCCCTCGAGGAAGGCCGTATCGACGGACAAACCAAGGCCAGCCGCGCCGTTTGCGGCCCCCAAATCACGGCGATGAGCGCCCCACCCGGGAGCCGCCAGTACGAGTTCTTCTACACCGGCATCTCCCTGCGAACCCCCGAACGCCTGCGCTTCCGCTACCGCCTCGAGGGACTCGATTCCGCCTGGACCGAATCCGACTCCCAACGCAGCGCGCGCTACGGAGCCCTCCCGCCCGGGAACTACCGGTTCGTGGTCCAGGCCGGCACCCCCGAGGGCGGCTGGAACCCGCCCGGCGCCTCCCTCTCGCTGCGTGTCCAGCCCCGGCTCTGGGAGCGCCCCTGGGCCCTTCCTCTCGCCGCTCTGCTCTGCGGCCTCTCCATCGCCGCCTCCGCGCGAGCCCTCACCCGCAGACGCTGGCGACGCAAACTCCGCGAGGTGGAACTCCAGAAACAACTCGAGGCCGAACGCAACCGGATCGCCCAGGACATCCACGACGATCTCGGAGCGGGGCTGACCCAAATCGACTGGCTCGGCGAAATGACTTCGCGCCTCAGCGAGAGACCGGAAGAGGTCCGCAAACACTCCCAGAAAATCGTCCGCACCTCGCGGGAAATGGTCAGTTCCCTCGATGAGATCGTCTGGGCGGTGCGCCCCCAGAACGATTCCCTTCAAAGCTTGGTCGAATACCTGGGGCGCCGCGTGGACGAGCTGTTTGAAAACAGCCCCATCCGAGCCTGGTTCCACGCGCCCGCCCAACTCCCCAACCTCCAGATCCAGTCTGACCAGCGCCACCAGTTCTTTATGACCTGCAAGGAGGCGCTCCACAACGTGCTCAAACATTCCGCCGCCACCGAAGTACACATCCACCTCACCCTCCCCGCCCCCCACCAACTTCGCCTCCTCATCCAAGACAATGGCCGCGGATTCCTCCTCGAATCTGCACGCCCCGAGGGCAATGGACTGCGCAACATGCACCAGCGTGCCTCACGCCTCCAAGGATCCTTCCGCATCGAATCCGCCCCCGGCGCCGGCTGCACCATCGAACTGCTCGTGCACCTCGCGCCCACGCCTCAAACCGCCTAACCTCCCGCCATGACTTCCGCACCCCCCCCTTCCACCAAAATCCGAGTGGTCATCGTCGAAGACAGCTCCCGCCTCCGCGAAAGCCTCACCGAACTCCTGCACTCCGATCCCGCCTTCGAGGTGGTCAACGCCTTTAGCAACGCCGAAACCGCCCTCGAACAAATCCCCGGCCTCACCCCCGACATCGTCCTCATGGACATCGGACTGCCGCGCATGTCGGGCATCGAATGCGTACGCCAACTGAAGGCCCGCCTCCCAGCCCTCCCCGTGCTGATGCTCACCGTCTACGACGAGGGCCCTTTTCTCTTCAACTCCCTCAAAGCCGGCGCCAATGGCTACCTGCTCAAGCGCACCGCCGCGGAAAAACTCGTCGAATCCATTCACGAAGCCCGCCTCGGAGGCGTCCCGCTCACCCGTCAGATGGCGGGCAAGGTGGCGGAGTATTTCCAGCAAATTGGGGCCACGGCCGCCCAGGTCTCCTCACTGACCCGGCGCGAGCGGGAAACCCTCGAACTGCTGGCCGAAGGCTTTCTCTACAAGGAAATTGCAGACAAACTGGGGATCAGCTTTGAAACCGTCCGGGAATACGTTCGCAACATCTACTCCAAACTCCACGTCAGCTCCCGAACCGAGGCCGTCGTAAAGTTCCTCCAGCAGTAGCAAAGCAGAGGCCGAAATTGGGGGGCCCGAGCGCTAGGGAAGCCGATCCAAAAGCGCCCGGTGGATGTCCCCCACCAAGCCCGGCCCCGCGTACACCAATCCCGTGTACAGCTGCACCAGCGCCGCTCCCGCATCCAGACGGCGAAGCGCGTCGTCCGCCGTCATGATTCCGCCCACCCCGATCACGGGCAGGCGCGTGCGCGCCACCACAAAACGGAGCACCTCCATGGCCCTTTCCCGCAACGGCTTGCCACTCAATCCTCCCTGTTGGCGCCGCGGCTCCGGGATGCAGCCGTGATCGATGGTCGTGTTGGTCGCGATCAATCCGGCCAGCCCGCGCGCCTCCACCAACCCCAAAATCTCCTCCATCGCCCCCCATTCCAAATCCGGCGCGATTTTCAGAAGCACCGGAGCCCCCCCTGTGTTCTCCGCCTGCACGGCCGCCAAGAGCGAATCCAGCGACTCCTTGTCCTGCAACTTTCTCAAACCCGGCGTATTCGGCGAAGACACGTTCAGCACGAAATAATCCCCGTACTCCCGCAGCAGCCGAAACGAGTGCACGTAATCCGCATTCGCCTCCTCCAGGGGCGTGACCTTCGATTTTCCCAAATTCACCCCCACCGGAATCCGGGGCCATCCTCCCGAACGCTTCAAATTCCCCAACCGCCGCGCAATCGCCTCGGCCCCCTCGTTATTGAAACCAAAACGGTTCACCACGGCCTCCCGCTCCGGAAACCGAAACAGCCGGGGCAACGGATTGCCCGGCTGCGCCTTGGCCGTCACCGTCCCAACCTCCGCAAAACCAAACCCCAGCGCCTCCCACCCCGGCAGGGCCACGGCATTCTTGTCAAACCCCGCGGCCAGCCCCACCGGACTCGGAAAGCGCACGCCAAAAACCGTCCGCTCCATGCGCGGATCCAACGGGGGAACCCAACGCCTCAACGCAGGACCCGCCGCCTCCAGTCCGTGCATCGCCAGATGATGCACGCGCTCGGGATCCATCGAAAACAACAGGGGCCGTACGCAGGAACGATAAAAACTCACCTCTTCACCAAAACCTCCCCCACCCACCCGTCGCAACGGTTTTCGCTTTTCCCCAGCTCACCTCAGCCCCGCAAGCCCCCTGCCCGCGGGACACTCCAGCGCCTGCACGGGCACCCCCAGCCAACCGGGCCGATGCCGCAACTCGTAGAGCGCCTCGTAGATCGTCTTCTCCCAAATCATCCCCTCCAAAACCCCCAGCCAATCCCCCCCGGGCAACTCCACGCACTCCCGCCACCCCTGCACAAACGCCCGCTGCAGCTCCCCCACCCGCTCCGCTTCCGCCCCAAACACGGCCCCCGCATACGCATACGAACGCCACATCCCCGCCACATCCCGAAGCGCCAACTCCTTGCGCCGACGCTCCTCCAAGGGCCGCAGGGGTTCCCCCTCCCAATCCACAATCACCGGCTCCCTCCCCGGCTGCTCCAGAATCTGCCCCAAGTGCAAATCCCCGTGAATCCTGGTCTTCCAACCGGTCACCTCCAATCGTGCCAGCCCCCTCGCGCGCTCCCGCCAATCCCCCGCTCCCCAGAGACTCCGAAGCCTCGTCCACCCCCCCCCGTCCACCCCCTCGGGAGCCCCCCCGTGCACCGCCTCCTGGAGCCTTTCCCCCAGCGCCAGCACCGAATCACTCCACGCCCGGGCGTCTTCGGTCCCCCACGCGTCCCGCCCAAAAGCGCCCCCCGCCTCGCCCGAGGCCAGCGCCCGATGCACCTCCCCCACACAGCGCCCCAGCGCCCACGCATCCGCCACTCGCTCCCTCCCCTCGCGCAACGCCTCCCCCATCCGCTCCCACGCCCCCCGCCCCTCCACCCATCCCTGCACCAACGCCACACTCTCCCAAAGCCCATCCCCGCGCTGCCGTTCCAACGCCCCCCCGAACCGCGCCACCCCCACCCCCCTCTGCCCACACAGAAATTCCGCCACTTCCACCTCCGGATGCACCCCCGCCTCCGGATACCGGTACCACTTCAACAACCAATCCCCCCCGCACGCCCTGCCCCGCCACAACGCATTCGTCGAACCCGTCTCCAGACGCTCCCAGCGCACCCCCCGCGGACGAAACGCCCCCCGCACCACCCGCCACCTCCGCCCCGCCCCCAGCGCGCTCATCCCTGAATCCACACCCCAAAGTGCTCCAACGCCTCCACCACCCCCGTGCTGCATCTTCCCCGCGCCACATACCCGCCCGCTCGCCGCACACTCTCCTGCACCGCCGCCACCGCATTCCCCGGACAACACACCCACTTCGCAAAACACCCGTCCAGCATCGGTAGATCATTGTAGTGATCCCCCGCCGCAAAAATCTCCTCCCGAGAAATTCCCATCAGCCTCGCCAACTCCGCGAGCGCCGTCCCCTTGCTGTACGCCTCATGACAAAACCGCACGTAAATCGTGTTGCGCATGTACCCGAACCCCGGCACCCGAGAACGTTCCTGCTCCAAAAACGCGCAGATCCGATCCATCTCCGCCTCGGTCTCCGCAGCCAGACCCACCATGCGGCTCCCCTCGTAAATCGGGTTGGCACTCACATTCTCCCGCACAAACCGCGCAATGTCCTCCAACAACCCGGAGGCCCCCGTGAACAACTCGTCGTGCGCCCGATAACACCGCCGATTCCAATCGCCAAAATCCTCCCAGCCCCCCCCAGCCCCGCGGTGAAACACCTCCCGCTCCGCCGTCAGCACAAAATCCGGTTCCACAGGGAACCCAAACTCGCGCAGCCCCTCATCCACAAAGGGCAGGTCGCGCCCCGTGTTGATCGCCCAATGCACGCCCCTCCCGCGCAACACCTCCAGCATCCGAAACAACGCCGGATCCACCGGCGGATTCGCAAAGTGATCCACCAGCGTCCCGTCAAAATCCGTGCTCAACAGTCGAATCATACTTCCAAAGATTGACGCGCAGCCCCGCTTTTTTCACGAACTTCCCCATGAAAAGCGCCTACGAACTCGCCATGGAACGACTCGAAAAACAGTCGCCCTCCACCAACCTCTCCGAATCCCAAAAAGAGCGCATCGCCGAAATCGAATCCATCGCCAAGGCCAAGATCGCCGAAAAGGAACTCTTCCTGCGCGAACAAATCACCAAGGCCCAGTTCGCCGGCGAACTCGAGGCGGTCGTCCAACTCGAACAACAGCTCGCACGCGAAACCCGCCGCATCCAAGAAGACGCCGACCTCAAAAAGGAAGCCGTGCGTTCCTCCCAGCCGTAGCGCCCCAGCGCCTTCGCTCCACGACTCAGTGCAACAGGGGCAAGCCGTGCTCCTGCCGGATCAACTCGGCGTCCACCTCCAGAAAATACCGCAACCGCCGCTGCGTCTCCCCCTCGTCAATCCCCCGCGCCATCAGCAAATACGTCGCGTAGTGGTTGCCCTCGCTCTCCACCAAGGACGCGTAAAAATCCGCCAGCCCGGGATCCACGTCGCGTACCCCCTCCGCCAGGATCTGAAACTTTTCACAACTCCGCCCCTCAATCAGCGAGCACACCACCAGGTGATCAATCGCCTGCTCCCGACGCCCCTTGCGGATCCGGCCCATCATTCCGCTGATCCACGGACTGCGCATCGCAGCTCCAAAGGGCACCCCGCGCTCCTTCAGTAGGTCGAGCACTTGGTTGAAGTGCTGCAGTTCCTCGATTGCAATCGCATTGAGCTCCCGCACATGCGGATGCAGCTCCTGATACTTTTCCAGATTCAGCGCCGTCGTCGCCGCCTTCCGCTCCAAGTGCGCATGGTCCACCAGCACTTCCCCCAGACGCGCACGCACCTTGGGAAGCCACGATTCCGGTAATTTTTCTTTCCAGAGCAACATCAGATCTCCTCCCGCTCCCGAGAGCGCGACACGGTCAGGCCAATCAGATCCATCATGGGAAATTAGGGCAAAAAAATTGCAGCCCCCCGAGGCCGTCTGGCACTCGGAGGGCTGCTGTTCCCCCCAGAACGGTTGTAGAATGCCACTCCTCCCTGAGCCACGCAACCCCTTTTTCAAAAAAAATTCAAAACGCCTCGCCTCCCCCGAAGATCAATCCCCAACAACCAAGCGCAATCCATTGAACCAAAATGGGTTGCGCTAAAAAACAAACCCAGAAGTCTTTAGGATCCCCCGGCACGTCTCGCCTTCCCCGCCGCCTGCGCACTCCGCCGGCGCTCCGCCGCTCGCTTCGCCTCCCGCTTGTCCCC
>JBEBAG010000223.1:0-9210 GCA_041159065.1 Verrucomicrobiota bacterium
CTCGGCGGCCAACCCCGGCGATTCCAGCGACGCCCGCACCCTGTGTGCCCGCGTCGTAGGGATCCGCGCACTGCACCTTTTCGTGAATCGCAATTCGCCAGAGCTCTCCGTTTCGCTGCCCAGCCTCAATGGCTCCCCCGCCCCCGCCGTCGAAATTGAAGGAGGCAAGGCCTCCCCCACCTTCTCCAAACGCCTCATCGTCCCCGCTTCTGTTTTTTCCAGTACCACCGCCAAGCACGGCTGGTTGAAAAGCCCCGATATCCGCTGGCAAGCCTACTGGCAGCGCGTCGCTCCAAACCGCTTCGTCGTCTTGCTCATCGAGTCGGAGCGCGTGCTCCAGGCCGTCAACGCGCATCTCACGCCATGGCTCGCCCAGGCCTTTGCCCCCATCCGCGAGTCCGGGGAACTCGTGCGCCTGCGAAGCAGCTCCGGAGTGCTCGCGGGCATTGCCAGCCCCCCGGAATCCCCCATGGCTCTCACCATCCCGGTGCGCAACCTTCTGGGTTCGTGGGAGCTGTCAGCATGGGACCGCACCCGCATCCGGATCGAATACTCCCCGGCCGGCCTTTCCATCGCCCTCTGTGCAGGCTCCCTGCTCGCGCTCCTGGGCGTGCTCCTTTTTCAACAGCAGCGCCGCGCCCTCCGCCTCGCCGAGGAACGGGTTTCCTTTGTGAACCGCGTCTCCCACGAACTGGGCGCCCCGCTCACCAACTCCCAACTCAACCTCTCCCTCGCCGAGGATTTTCTCGATCTCGACCCCGACCGGGCCCGCTCCCGCCTCCTTCTCGTCTCCGAGGAAATGCAACGCCTCGCCCGCCTCGTCGCCAATGTCCTCACCTTCTCCAAAACCGAACGCGGCACCCTCGCGCTCTCTGAATCCCCCTGCATTCCCGACGCCGTCATCGCCGGAATGCTCGCCCAGTTTGAACCCGCATTCCAGCGCCGCCGCATGCGTGTCGACTGCCAACCCGGGGCTCCCCACACCGTGCTCTGTTCCCCCGATGCGCTGGCTCAAATCACCGGAAATCTGCTCTCCAACGCCGAGAAATACGGGCACTCGGGCGGATGGGTGGAAATCCAGAGCCACTGGACGGAGGGGATCCTCCGCGTGCGGGTCTCCGACGGGGGTCCGGGCATTCCCCAAAAGGATCGGGAGCGCATTTTCGAACCCTTCGAGCGCGTCGGCTCCCAGGTCGATGAGGGCGCGTCCGGGACTGGGCTCGGCCTCTCCATTGCGCGTGAACTGGCCATTCGCATGGGGGGCTCACTGCGTCTGCTGAGTCCCCCCCAAGGCGCCGCCTTTGAACTTCAAGTCCCCGCACCCGGGATCCAACCTGCGCTGCAAAGCCTCCCCCCCGCATGAAAATTCTCGTCGCCGAGGACGACCCCATCACCCGCGAATCGCTTTCCGAAGTATTGAAATACGAAGGATTCGAGACGGTCCTCGCACAGGATGGCGTCGAGGCCATCGCCCAGTGGCAGGTCCATCGGCCCAGACTCCTCTGCCTCGACATCATGATGCCCGGCATGGACGGATATGAGGTCTGCCGCCGGATCCGCGCAACCGATGCCGTCACTCCCATCCTGTTCCTTTCCGCCAAGAACCAGGAGGTGGATGTCGTAGTCGGGCTCCAGCTTGGGGCGGATGATTTTATCCGCAAGCCGTTCACCCGGGCCGAGGTCGTCGCCCGGATCCGCGCGGCGCTGCGACGCTCGGGGCAAGGCGCCGCCCAACCCAGCGTCCTCCGCCTCCAGGATCTCACCGTGTGGCCGGAGGAACTCCGCGCCGAACGGTCGGGACGCCCGATCGAACTCAGCCCCCGCGAAGTGGCGATGCTCGCCCTGCTCCATGCCGAAGCGGGCCGGCCCGTTTCCCGGGACCTCTTTCTCGATCGCTGCTGGGGGATGGATTACTTCCCCAACTCCCGCACCCTGGACCAGCACATCGCCACGCTGCGCAAAAAAATCGAACTGCCTGGCGAGTCCGAGGTCATCGGGACGGTTCGGGGGATTGGTTACCGGTTCCTGCCCGAGCCCTCCTCCTGAGAATCAGGTTCCATGGTTTGCATGGAACGAACCGCGGGTTGGAAAGTTGCCCACAAGAAAACGCTCCTTCGAGCGCTCCTCCTCGCGTAAACTCCCGCGTGCAGGGCTCCCTTGCAAACTCCCACGCCAGCGCGACTTCACCCCAACCCCTCCCTTCCCGTGCGTCTCTTCTCCCTTCTCGCCGTCTCCACCCTGATCGGAACCTCCTCGCTGCCCCTGCGCGCCGACGTGACCCTGGAGGAGAAGCAGGACCGGATCCGTGTGGAAATCGATGGCAAGCTCTTCACCGAGTACCGTTTTAGCGGCGCTCCCCACGTCTATTTCTACCCCCTGCTGGGCCCCTCCGGAGAGCGCATGACCCGTGCTTGGCCCATGGAAGATCTTCCCGGAGAGGAACATGACCACCCCCATCACCGGTCCCTCTGGTTCGCCCATGGATCCGTCAACGGCATCGACTTCTGGGCCGAGCCGACTTCGTTTGGAAACAAGCCCCCCCAGCATCCCCTAGGACAAATCGTGCACCGCAAATTTCTGGAACTGCGGGGAGGCGTGAAGGAGGGAGTCATTTCCTCGCTCAACCACTGGGTCGGACCGGAAGGCGAAATGCTCGAAAGCATCCAAACCCTGCGCGTGTACGACGGGGCCGACCAAGAGCGCCTCTTCGACTTCGAAATCACGCTGAAGCCCACCGGAAAGGAGGTCGTTTTCGGCGACACCAAGGAGGGCACGATGGCTCTGCGCATCAACGAATCCATGCGCATCCAGCAGCCGCGCAAACAGCCCGGCGACGGCCACGCCGTCAACGCCCACAACCAGCGCGATTCGGAGGTCTGGGGAAAGCGCTCGCCATGGGTCGACTACTCCGGCCCCGTGGACGGCAAGGTCATGGGGATCGCCATCTTCGAGCATCCGAAAAATCCGCGCCACCCCACGCGCTGGCACGCACGTGAGTACGGACTCTTCGCAGCCAACCCCTTCTGCGAACACGAAATGGACAAAGCCCTCCCCGCCGGCTCGGGCAGTCTCAAAATCCCCGCCGGTCAGTCTGTCACCTTCCGCTACCGGTTCCTCGTGCACTCCGGCGACGCCGCCGCCGCCCAAATCGCCCAGCGTTACGCGGAATACGCCGCCGGCGCCCGCTGAGCGCACCGAGGCCTAAGAACGCCCCCCAAAAAGCGGTTGCCCCTCCCAGAAGCCCTGTCCCCCTTTTCAGTCCCCCTTTTCATGCGCCTCCCTCCCTCCCTGCTCTCCGTCGTTGCCGCCATCGCGCCGCTCTTCGCCGCGTCCTCCCTTCACGCGGCGTCCCCCGAGCCCTTGGCTCCCCTGCCCCTCTGGCCCGAAAAAGCCCCGGGCGCCCTCGGGGACAAGGATCAGGACAAACCCACCCTGACGGCCTACCTGCCGGACCCCGCCAAGGCGACGGGCAACGCCATCGTCATCTGCCCGGGCGGCGGCTACGGCGGCCTCGCCCCGCATGAAGGTCAGGGCTACGCCGAGTTCCTCGCCGAGCACGGGATCGCGGGCATCGTCCTCAAGTACCGCCTCGGATCCCACGGCTATCGCCACCCCGCCATGCTCCAGGACGCGGCGCGCGCCGTCCGCCTCACCCGTTCCAAGGCCGCCGAATGGAAAATCTCCGCCGAACGCGTGGGCATTATGGGCTCCAGTGCGGGCGGGCACCTCGCCTCCACCCTGCTCACCCATTTCGACGCCGGCAACCCCCAGGCACCAGACCCCGTGGAACGCCTCTCCAGCCGCCCCGACCTCGGAGTGCTCTGTTATCCCGTGATCACCATGGGCGAATACACCCACCAGGGGTCGCGCAAGAATCTGCTCGGTGAAAATCCCGCGCCTGAATTGATCGAACTGCTCTCCAACGAAAAACAGGTCACCGCCCAAACCCCGCCCACCTTTCTCTTCCACACGTGGCAGGACAAGGGGGTCAAAATCGAAAACGCCCTCGGCTTCGCCGCCGCTCTTCAAAGCCACGGCGTGCCCTTCTCCCTCCACGTTTTTGAAAAAGGCCCGCACGGCATCGGACTCGGCAACCGCAATGGCGCGCCCCGGCATCCGTGGTCGGACGACCTCCTTTTCTGGCTCAAGGAACGCGGCTGGTTGCCTTGACCCCCGCCTCGGCAGGCACTTCTCGGCTCCCATTCCCCCCTCGCCCGCCCATCGGCCGCGGGGACGTTCCGATTCCCGCGTTCGCGGTGCAAAGCAAACGCGCCGCCCGACGATGATCTCCCTCGCACCATGAAACGCCTCTCCCTCCTCCTCCCCACGCTCCGCATCTCCCGTCGGTTGTTCCTCTCGGGGCTCGCCCTTGGCGGAGCCCTGAACGCGGCGGACATCGAGCTTTCCGAAACCCTTTCCCTTCCCGAATGCCACAGCATCGGGTGGGTTCGCGCCAACACCCAACCCAAGGACGCCAAGGACTGGGACGGCAAGCTGGACGAGGCCAAGTGGGGCACCCCATCAGCCAATCAAAACGCCGCGCGCAACTGGGTCTGGAGCCTCGATGAAACGCAGTGGAAACAAGCCGTACAGGAAAAGGGCGAGGGCAAACGCGAGGACTGCACATTTGACGTCTGGATTCCCGAAGGCGTCTCCGTGGTGAAGGGCGTCGTGGCCATTTCGGGCCACGGCAGCGGGACTTCGCTCTACAAAAACCCGGAACTTCGAGCCCTCGCACGGGAGCGGCACCTCGCCGTGTTCAAATTCATCGGAAACCCCGTCCAGCGCGGGTTCTGGCCCAAGGGACTGCTCTACGAGCGGCTCCGGGACATGGGGACCAAATGCGCTCACCCCGAGCTCGAACATGCGCCGCTCTTTCTCTACGGGCACTCCAACGGCACCGGATTCTCCGCCATTTTCCCCGCGACCGAAAGCGCACGGGTGTGGGGCTGGGTTTCCATGCGTCCGGGAATCACCCACCAAGTCTACCAACCGGGCGCCGCCCAGGTGCCTGGGCTGGTGATTTTTGGAGAAGACGACCCGTTTCTCGCGCGGCCTTCCCGTGAGGAAAACCTGGCCATCGTGGGGCTGATGCGCAAACAGCACCAGGCCGTCTGGCACTTCGCCGTGGAGCCCAAGACGGGACATGGCCCGGGAGAGAAAACGTGGCCTCTCGTGTTCTCCTTTCTCAAGCACACCTTTGCCGCCCGGGTGCCCTCGGACGCGGATCCTCGCCGGGGACCGGTGATGCTCCAGCCGCTGGCCGTGGAGCAGGGTCTTCTCGGAAAACCCTGGAATCTGACCGAGGGCGGCTACCAGAAGCTCCCCTTCGCCCCTTTTTCGAGCTTTGAGGGGGACAAGTCCACCGCCTGCTGGCTACTCAACGCCGAGTACGCCGCCGACTGGCAATCCTTCCAAAGCACGGGCGAAGTGCCGCGCCGCTAGCCGCCGGGGTCCGCCGGGCTCGCGAAGGGAGGAGGGGGCCCTCCCAGTCACTCCCGCCTTCCCAACCGGTGCACTCCACCCGAACATGGCGGACATGTCCGCCATGCTTCGCGCCGTACTTTTCGACTTCGATGGACTCGTCGTGGACACCGAAAGCATCGGCTACCAGACGTGGAACGAAATCTTTCAAGCCCACGGACACTCCCTGGCCGTGGAACGCTACGCGCACGTCGTGGGCACCAACTTCGCGACGGCCTACGATCCGCGCCGCGACCTTGAGGCGCGCACCGGCAAGTCCTTCGACTGGCCCCCGATCGAGGCCCAGCGGCGCCTCCGGGAAAAGGAACTCCACCGCGGCATGAACACCCCTCTCCCGGGCGTCCTCCCCGTGCTCGAACAGGCTCGTTCTCTCGGCATCCGCCGCGCCATCGCCAGCAGCAGCCAGCGGGAATGGATCGACTCCTGGATGCGGCAACTGGCCCTCGGGCCGCACTTCGAACATTTCTCCACCTTTGATGACACCGGCAGGGTCAAGCCCGATCCCAGCCTCTTTCTCCACGCCGCCCAAGCCCTCGACGTCGCCCCCGACGAGGTCCTCGTGCTCGAGGATTCCCTCAATGGACTCCGCGCCGCCAGCGCCGCTGGAATGCGTTGCATCGTCGTTCCCGGCCCCATGACACGGCACCTCGACTTCGCGGGAGCGTGGAGGCAACTCCCCTCCCTCGAGGCGGTGTGCCTCCAGGAAATTAGCGCACGCTGGTAGCCTGAGCCCCGGGCTCGCCCCGGAAGGACCTTCCGTGCCACTCTTTCGCGGGGCTCCTTTTTTTGGGGGTACCCCCGAAAAGGGATGCCCCCCCGCGCTACCCTCCCCCGTTGCCATGGCTCCTCAACGCGTCACCAACAAGGTTCCCGAGTTCGTGCTGTTGCTCACCAAACTTCACCAGTTGCTGAGCGCCTCCCGACCCCACGTTCCCCTGACCACCAAAATGCTCGCGGCAAAATTGCAGGCCGGGGAAAAAATGGTCTGTAAGGCCATCGCCTTTCTGCGCGATAGCCTCCACTACGACGTCGAATATTTGGCGTCCGAGCACCGGTGGCACTACCACTGGCGCCCCTTTCGCGGGAGCCGTCGCGCGCTGTCCGATCTGCTTCCAAATGCCCCGCACGCCGAGGAAATCAGCGCCGTATTCCTTGCCCAGAAGGCCCTCGTGCACCTACAGGATTCGGCCGTGGGCGCCACTCTGCAGGAACTCCGGCAGCTGTTGAGCGGCAACGACACGAGCACCTTCAGCCTCGTTGAAACCAAGATGGAAGAGCGTTTCTCCATCCAGGACGGAGGCGTCTCCCGGGTGCGCCCGGAGGTCTTCGAAACCCTCCAGCGCTGTGTGCTCCACCAACTCGAAGTCGGCTTCGAATACACCAAGCGTGGCCATTCCCATTCGGATCCCCGCATCGTTCGCCCCTATCACCTCACCCGGACCGATTCCGTCTGGTATCTCATCGCCTTTGATTGCGAACGCCGCGACCTGCGCATCTTTTCCCTCAGCCGCATGGAGAAGCTGCACGTTACCCACCGCCAGTTCGAGCGGCCCGCCGACTTTTCCGCCGCGGAATTTCTCAAGCACACCTTCGGCGTCTTCCGCACCGAGGGCGAACCGCAGAAAATCCGCGTCCGCTTCGACGCCTGGGCCGCCACCTCGATCCGCGAGAAACAGTGGCACCACAGCCAGCAGGAAACGCCCCTCGAGGATGGCGGCATCGAAATCACCCTCACCCTCTCGAGCTTTTTTGAAGTCGAACGCTGGATCCTCAGCTGGGGGCGCCACGCGACGGTGCTCGAACCCGCCAGCCTCGTCGAACGCATCCGCGAACACGCCCGCCTCACCCTCCTCCAGCATCCCGCTCCCTGAGGCCCCGGACGGCCCTTCTCCCTTCCCACCCCCAAGGTTTCTCATCCCCACGGGTTTCTCCCTTCGTGAGCGCGCTCCCCGCCACCCAAGGGGGCTTGGTTCGTTCTCCCAAATCCGCTAGTTCTCCCCCATCCCGCTTCCCATGAAACCCCGGTTCCTCCCCCTCGCCTCGCTCGCCTCCCTGCTGCTCGCGCCTTGCGCACTCCCCCTGCCTCTCCTCGCCGAGGACTGGCCCCAGTGGCGCGGACCCGCCTTCAACGGCTCCTCCCCGGAAAAGCAGTTGCCCAGCACCTTCTCGCCCGAGAAAGGCGTCGCATGGTCCATCCCCATGACCGGCCCGAGCGCCTCCACCCCCATCATCCTCGGCAACCGCATCTTCCTCTCCACCTCCCACCGCGAAAACCAGTCCCTCCACGCCGTCTGCCTGGACCGGCTCACCGGCAAAACGCTCTGGGAATCCAAGGTCGCCGACGGCCTGAAGCGCGACGACAAAAGCAACCTCGCCTCCCCCTCGCCCGTCACCGACGGCAAGCACGTCATCTTCTTCTACGGCAATGGCGATCTCGTCGCCTTCGACCTCGAGGGTAAACCCCTCTGGAAACGCAACATCGAGGATGACTACGGCCAGTTCGCCTTCCAGTGGACCTTCGCCGCAAGCCCCCTCCTCTTCGAGGGACGCCTCTACATCCAAGTCCTCCAGCGCGACCAACCCGTCCACGAACGCGGCAAGCCCAACGGCGAATCCTACCTCCTCGCCATCGACCCCGCCTCCGGCAAGAATCTCTGGCGCCATGTCCGGCCCACCGAGGCCCAGGCCGAGTCCCGCGAAGCCTTCAGCACCCCCATGCCCTTCCAAGTCCAGGGCCAATGGCAAATCCTCATCGTCGGCGGCGATATGATCTCCGGACACGACCCCGCCTCCGGAAAAGAACTCTGGCGCTGGGGCACCTGGAACCCCACCCGCATCGGCCACTGGCGCCTCGTCCCCTCGCCCGTCGCCGGGGCCGGACTCGTCCTGGCCTGCGCCCCGAAGAAAGCCCCCGTGTATGCCGTCAAACCCGGCGCGGGAGTGCTGGATGAAAAGGCCCTTGCGTGGAGCAGCACCGAACGCGCCGTCACCTCGGACGTCCCCACCCCAGCCTTCGCCGAGGGGGATTTCTTCGTCCTCTCCGACGTCTCTAAAGCCCTCTCCCGCGTCGCCCCCGATGGCTCCGTCAAATGGAGCGTCGAAACTCCGGGACGCATCAAGTACGAGGCCTCGCCCCTGGTTGCCGACGGCAAGGTGTACCTCGTCAACTTCAATGGAGAGGTCGCCGTCTTCAACACCGCCGACGGCAAACTCGTGCATCAGGCCGCCTTTGGCACCCCCGAGGACAAACAGGTGCGCTCCATGATCGTCGCCTCCCAAGGCCAGCTCTTCCTGCGCACCGATACGCGCCTTTTCTGCATCGGCGCCTCCGCCTCCAAGTAGCCGCAACCAGCGGCAAGTCCACGGTCCGGGCTCCTGCGGAAAGTCGGTTTCCTTCCCGCAGCGAGCCACGCGTCCCCTCTCCCCCCCGGTCCCGCCGGATTCCCTCCGATCAGGACAAACGCCACCGCGCCAAATCCTGCGAATCCACCACGCCCACCGGCTCCCCCGCCGCACCCAACACGAGCACCTCGTCGATCCGGTGCCGCTCCAGCAGGTGCATCACCTCCGCCGCGAGGCTCTCGGTGCCAATCGCCACCGGACTGCGCGTTAAAAAACGTTCCACCGGCTCCTCCCCGATCCCCGGATGGTCCTGGAAATGGCGCGCAAAATCGCCGTGGGTGAAAATGCCCGCCAGGCGTCCGTCCTCCTCGACGGCCACCGCGA